>JAIEOP010000448.1 GCA_019750465.1 Acetobacteraceae bacterium
CGCACCTGCCACGCCAGCGGCCTCCGCGCCGGAGGGCATGGCGCCGGCGGCGTCCATCTCCGCCGCCTGTGCGGCAGCCGCAGCCTCGTCGGCCGCGCGCGGGCCGCGTGCCAGGGCATCTGCCGTTTCGTCGGCTGATGCCGTCGGCCGCCCAGCGGGCCGACCCGCGGGCATCGCGCCAGGTGCAGACATGGCGCCCGCAGCAACCCCGGCCGCCATGGTGCCGGCTGCCACGCCACTGGCCGTCACGGGACCGTCCCACACGGCGTCCGGCGTCGCGTTGCGTGGCGACATCGTGGCGGCCGCCGCCGTACCCACCGTCTCCGGGTCCGCCGGCGGCCCGTTCGGCGTCTCCGCCTGGACCGCCGCCGGGGGCACATTCCCTTCGTCCGGGCGAGCCCCGATCTCCGGCGCCGCCGCGATCGATCCTGCCAGCACGCTGCTGGTCTCCCGCTCCAGTCCCGGCGTCGCGACTGCCTCGCGCAGCGCCACCATGCCATTCGGAGCAGTGCCGTCCTGGTGCGCGGCGTCGGCCGCAGGGGGCTCCGACGGTGCCGGCGTACCCCGGGGACCCAGCGCCTGCCCTGCCGCGAGCCCCAGCATGAACACCGTGCCGATGCAGGCAACCAGCGTCGCCGGATGCAGCGGCGATCGGCGCTGCCGCGGCGCCGCCACCGGGGCGGCGAGGTTCGACAATGGCGGCGGGCGAGGGGCGGATGCCGGCGCGGTCTCCATGATCCAGGCTGGATCGCGGCGGATCGCGGCGGTGAAGGCGGGTACCCAGCCGATCTCGGCAGGCAGGTCGGCGTCGCCGAACTCACCGAGGCGTGCAGCGAAGCCGGGCAGCCGCTCCGGCTCCAGCTGCAGGTACCAGATCGGCACCAGGTCGCGGAACCGGCGCGTGAAGCCCGCGGCGTCCAGCGTGCGGCCGAGCTGCGCCTCGGCCCGCAGCGTGCCGGGGGCCGTCAGGTCGAGCAGGATCACTCCCCGCGCCGCGTTGGCAAGCAGATGACAGGCCCGGAGCCCGGCCTCCGGCGCTGCCCCCATGCGCGCCAGCACCGACCACCCGTCCGGCAGCCAGTCCTGCAGCCGCCGGACCGGATGATGGAGCGCGCCAGGTGCGGGATTCGGCAAGACCTGATCCATCGGCGCCCCCACGGCTCATCCCGCGACGCAACGTTTGGCGGGAACGCCCGTTGCGGCGGGCCGGGCAGATCGGTGGCGGCGGGATGGCGCTAAAGGTCGGCGCGCCAGATCCACAGGCCAACCAGCCCGGCGACGAGGAGCCCCAGGCTAACCGATCCCGCGTGACCGACACCCAGGTCTCGCGCAATCGCGATCCACAGGGCGGCAACGCCAGCCGCCACCGCGATACCCCCGACCAGCGAGGCGCGGGACTTCTTGATCTGCCCGTCATCGAGCGGCGCGGGCACGCGCGGCGTTTCGGCCATGGCGCCGGCTATTCCGCCGCCATCATCGGCGCCTTCGGCGTGCCGGCCCGCGGATCGTCATGCGTGTGCTTCACGCGCTTCAGGTCGCGCCGCACATGCGATCCGTCATAGCCGTTCAGCAGGTGGCCGATCAGCCCGCGCTTCAGGTCCGAGGTGCCGAAGAACCAGTCGGCGATCGGGTAGGTGAGGTTGAAGTTCCGCTCCATCATGATCGCCGTGTTGTGGTGCGCGGCGTGGTGGCGGCGGATCGTGTTGATGAAGGGGATGTGCCGGACGATGCGGTCGTCCTTCACATGGCAGCAGTAGTGGAACAGCTCGTAGTTCAGGTAGAGCGCGGTGTTGGTGATCAGCAGCAGCCAGCCGGCATTGGCCAGGCCGACCGCGCCGAGGATCGTCGCCGGCACCAGCGACATCGCGATGAAGGTCACCAGCGCATAGGGGGGGAAGAACACGATCCGGAAGTCGCGGCTGGTGTCCACCGTGTACTCGTTCTCGGTGAAGAACTGGTGATGCGCCAGGGTGTGCCGCTTGTAGATGCCCATCATCCCCGGGATGGGGCGGTGCATCACGTATTTGTGGATCCACCACTCGAAGGCGTTGGCGGTGACGAAGGCGACCGGGATGATCAGCCATTCGTACCAGGCCGGCGCGTGGACCTGCCGGGCGAAGTACCAGATGGCGGCGCCGCCGATGGCGTAGATCAGCGCCACATGCGCCCAGCCATTGTAGAGCCGGCCGATCTTGCTGCGGAAATCGGCCCGGAAGGCCTGCTGGCGCCGGGACAGGCGGGCGCGCTTCGCGGCCTCGGCCTCGCTGAGCGTGGCACCCTGGGTGCTGCCGTCCATGCTGCCTCTCCTCCGCGTTCGATCCAGGGACGCTGACATATCAGCGCCTGCGCAGGGCCGTCCAGAATTTGCCGGCTCCGGTCGTCGCCGCATAGGCTTGGCGCCGGTGGCCAGCAAAGGCCCGGCCCGGGAGGATCGGATCATGGCGGCGGTGCTGCTTGAGCCCTTCGACGGCCAGGGGGCCTGGACGGGCCGGGAGATGCGGGGGCGGACGGATTGGGCCTGTCCGCTGTCCGCGGCGGAGATCGCCGAGCTTGACACCGCCCTGGCCGAGGCGCGACGCCGCGGCGCCCGCCCCTTCACCATGACGCGGGAAGACTTCCCGCTCGGCTCCCTCGCCGAGACCTTCGTCGCGCTGCGCCGGACCATCGACGAGGGACGTGGCTTCCACCTGCTGCGCGGCATCCCCGTCGGCCGCTACTCGGAAGAGGAGTGCCGGCTGCTTGCCTGGGGCCTGGCGACGCATCTCGGCGAGCCGGAGCCGCAGGACGGCCAGGGCAGCCTCATGCACGATATCCGCGACACCGGCCGGCGCATCGAAACCACGGACGATGTCCGCGGCTTCCAGACCAACACCGAGTTGCATTTCCACAATGATGGCGGCGACGCCTTCATGCTGTTGTGCCTGCGCACGGCGCGGCATGGCGGCATGAGCAAGCTCGTCAGCGTCGCGGCGCTGTTCAATGCGATCCTGGCGCGCCGTCCCGACCTGGCGGCCGTGCTGCAGCGCCCGTTCCACTTCGATGCCCGGGGGCAGCAGGCGGCCGGCCGGCCACGGGTGCAGTCGGTGCCGATCCTCTGCCACCACCTCGGCCGGATGCACGCCATCTACAAGCGCTTCTACATCGAGCTCGGGCAGCGCTTCCCGGAAGTGCCGCGCCTGACGCCGCACCAGATCGAGGCGCTGGACATGGTCGATGCGCTCTGCAACGACCCCGAATTCCACCTCTCCTTCCAGATGCGGCCCGGCGACCTGCAGATCGGCAGCAACCACGCCGTGCTGCATGCCCGCACGCAATACGTCGATCACGACGACCCGGCGCTGAAGCGGCACCTGCTGCGGGTCTGGCTGACGCTGCCGAACGGCCGCCCGCTGCCGCCCGACTACGCCGACACGCGCGAGTTCTGCCACACCTATGCACGCCGCCGCGCATGCGCGGCGGCGCCGGCGGCGTGACCGCCGTCCCGGCTCCGAAACCGGCGCCCGGCTGCGCGAGTGTTGACCGCTACCCCGCGCCGATGCGGCGAAGCGCCTCCGCGATGTCGTCGCCCGTCAGCAGCCAGGCATTGTCGAGCTCGGCGACGACCTCCCGCATGAAGGCCTCGCTCAGCGCCAGCGCCCGCTGCGTGTCGCCGAGATGGTCGGCCAGGAGGGCCAGCGCGAGCTGCCGCGGCCCGTCGCCCTCGTAGGTCCACTCGTAGCCCATCTTCGAGAAGACCTTCACGTCGAAGCGCGGATCGAGCGGCACGCCATCCACGGTCACCCGCGCCCCCGCCAGCCCACGCCCGCCTTCGTAGGTCTTCATCGCGCCACGGCCCTATGCGTCGAACACGACGACGGAGCGGATCGCCTCGCCCCGCTTCAGCGCGGCGAAGCCGTCGTTGATCTCCTCCAGCGGGATTCGCGCGGTGACCAGGCTGTCGAGTTCCAGCTGCCCGTCCAGATAGGCCCGCGCCATGGCGGGGAAGTCCTTGCGCGGCCGCGCGCCGCCATAGGAGGAGCGCGTGATGTGCTTCTCCCCCATCAGCGAGCCCCAGCGGAAGGCGACCTCATCCCCCACGCCGACCTTGCCGAGCCAGATCACCTGCCCGCCCGGCCGCGCCGCCTCCACCGCGCCGCGGAAGGCGGCGGGCAGCCCCGCGGCCTCGGTCACCACGTCGGCGCCGCGGCCGCCGGTGAGCGAGCGCGCCAGCGCGGCCGGATCCTCGGCGCCCGGGTCGCAGAGCACGCCGGCGCCGCAATGCGCCGCCATGGCCCGGCGCGAGGATTGCGGATCCACCGCGATGATCGTCCCCGCGCCGGCCAGCCGCGCGCCCTGCACGGCCGCCAGGCCGACCGCGCCGCAGCCGACCACCATCACCACGTCGCCCCACGCCATGCGCGCCACATGCGTCGCCGCACCGAAGCCGGTCATCACCGCGCAGCCCAGCAGGCAGGCACGATCGAGCGGCATCCCCTCCGGCAGCCTTACCGCCTGCTGCGCCGGCACCACGCAGTATTCGGCGAAGCCGCCGAGATACATCAGCTGGTGCAGCGCCATGCCGTCGTCGCAGGCCAGGCGCGGCCCCTTGCCGTCGAAATGCCCCGCCTTCGGGCCGTTCGCCAGGTACTGGTCGCAGAGGATCGGCTGGCCGCGCTCGCAGTGGAAGCAGAGGCCGCAATGAGGGTTCCAGTGCAGCACCACCGGATCGCCGGCCGCCAGCCCGTGCACCTCCTCGCCGGTCGCGGCGATGGTGCCGGCGACCTCGTGGCCCAGCACGGCGGGCAGGGCGATGCCGAGCTGCCCCTCGATGACCTCGAGGTCGGTGTGGCACAGCGAGGCGGCGGCGACCTTCACCAGCACGTCGCCGCGCCCGACCGGGCCGATGGCGATCCGCTCGATGCGCATCGGCTGCCCGATGCGCCGCAGCACCGCCGCGCGCGCCGAGATCACCTCCGCCATGGCCGCACCCCCTGCCGGTTCCGCCGGCTACTCTGGCCTATCCGTTGCCGCAGCGCACGAGCCCATCGACGGCGAGGCACCCCCAGGGTCCGGCGATCAGCGGGTTCACCTCGGCCTCGTCCAGCCGCTCCCCCGCGGCCGCGGCGAGGCAGGAGAAGGCGGAGACCGCCCGTGCTACCGCCACGATGTCGGCCTTCGGTGCCCCGCGGAAGCCGTCCAGCAGGGCAAAGCCCTTCAGGCTGCGCAGCATCGCCTCGGCGCGCGCCGGCGCGACGGGCGCGATGTCCAGCGCCACGTCGCGCCACAGCTCGGCCTGCACGCCGCCGGTGCCGACCAGCACCATCGGCCCGAATTGCGGATCGCGCCGGGCGCCGAGGATCAGCTCCACGCCCCGCGGCGCCATGCGCTGGATCAGCACGCCATCGAGCCGCGCCTCCGGCGCATGCCGCCCGGCGCTCTCCATGATCTCGGCGAAGGCGGCGCGCACCGCCGCCGCGTCGGCCAGGTTCAGCTTCACGCCCCCGACCTCGGTCTTGTGCGCGATGTCGGGGCTGTCGAGCTTCAGCACCACGGGGAAGCCGAGGCCGGCGGCGGCATCGGCCGCGGCCTCGGCGCTCGCGGCGCGGCGCTCCTCCACCACGGGCACGCCGACCTTCGCGAACAGCGCCTTCGCCTCCGCCTCCATCAGCACCGCGCCCTTGCCCGGCAGCGCGGCCAAGGCCGCATCCAGTCCGGCCGGCGGTGCCGGCGGCGCTTCCTCGACACGGTCGTGGTACTCGTGCCACAGCCTGATGCCCTGCATCAGCCGCCGCATGGAGCGGAACAGGATCAGCTCCGGCACGCTCTCCGCATGGCAGGCGCCGGGTCCTTCCAGCTGCTCGGGGATCCAGGCGATGATCAGCGGCTTGCCGAATTTCGCGGCGTAGGGGCGCAGCTGCTCCATCCGCCCGACCGTGGTCTGGAAGTGCGAATAGACCTGCGGCACGACGAGGCAGCCGTATTGCGGGTCCGACAGCATGGCCTCCATGCAGGCGTCGAACATCTGCGGGTTGGCCGCCACCTGCGCCGTCAGGTCGCAGGGATTGCGCGGTGCGCCGAAGTCGGGGATCGCGGACCGCAGCACCGCCTCGGTCGCCGGCAGCGGCTGCGGCATGGGCAGGTCGAGGAACTCCGCGTGGTCGGCCGCCATGATGCCGGCGCCGCCGGAGGGCGTGACGATGGCGACGCCCTTGGCCGTCGGCCTCGGTGCCTTGGCGAAGAGGCTGGCGGTCTCCAGCAGCGCGTCGAAATCCTCGACCTCGACCATGCCGGCGCGCTTGAAGGCGGCGGACCAGGCGGCCGCGCTGCCGGCGAGCGAGCCGGTGTGGGAGACGGCGGCGGCCGCTCCCGCCTCGCCGCGGCCGAGCTTCAGCACCACGACCGGCTTGCCCGCCGCGCGTGCCGCCTCGCCCAGCAGCGCGATACGCCGCCCGTCGCGCAGCCCTTCCACCGCCAGCGCCACGGCACGGCATTCCGGCATGGAGAGCTGGTAGGCGGCGAGGTCGCAGATATCGAGGTCCGTGGCGTTGCCCGCCGTCGTCATGTGGCAGACCGAGAAGCCGCGTTCGGCCGCCTGCATCAGCGCATAGCCCAGCGCGCCGGACTGCGAGGTGATGGCGACGCCGCCGGCCGGCGCCGTCATCCGCCCGTATTCCGGCATGAAGGTGACGCCCGCCTTCAGCACGTGATCGACGATGCCGAGGCAGTTCACGCCGACCAGCGGCAGGGTGCCGGCGCGGCAGACCGCGGCGAGGCGCTCCTCCTCGGCGATGCGCTCGGCCAGGCCGGTCTCGCCATAGCCGGAGGCGAAGACGATGACGCCGCCCGCCTGCTTCGCTATGCAGCTCTCGACGGCGGCCATCACCCCCTCGCGCGGCAGGGCGATGAGCACGCAGTCCGGGCTTTCCGGGATGTCCTCCAGCCGCGCGACGCAGGGGCGGCCGTGCAGCTCCTGGCCCGCGTATTTCGGGTTTACGCCCCAGACCGCGCCGGCGAATTGCGCGAGGTTCGAGACCGTGCGGCCGCCGAAGCGCGTGACCTCGGCCGAGACGCCGATGACGGCGACGCTGCGGGGCGAGAGCAGGCGGCGCAGCGCGGCCGGGTCGGCCAGCGGGCGCGGGGCGGCGGCGCTCATCGGCCGCTCTCCCGATGCAGGGATTCGCCCGACCGAACACGCGCCGACGCCCAAGGATGCCGCACCATTCCCTCCCGATGCATTGCCATCGGCGAGGCTAACGGCGGTGCGCCGGGTGAACAACCCGCCGGCGCCTTGCCGGGCGGCAAGGGCGGGCAGCGACGATGGCGCGTGCGTGCACGGCACGCACCGTGGTCTTCCCTGCCACCCCGGCAACGCTGCTAAGCTGGTGCAAACGGCAGGTCAGCGCAGCCGGCCGCCGGACAGGGAGAGCCACGCCATGCCCCACGCCACCCGTCGCGCGGTCCTCGGTGCCGCGGCCCTGGCGCCGCTCGCGGCGGGGCGGGTCCGCGCCCAGCCCGCCTTCCCCGACCGACCGCTGCGCTACATCGTCCCCTTCGCCCCCGCAGGCATCACCGACATGATGGCCCGCCTGCTCGGCCAGAAGCTGTCCGAGCAGCTCGGCCGGCCGGTGGTGGTGGAGAACCGCCCCGGCGGCAATGCCATGATCGGCGCCGATACCGCCGCGAAGGCCGCGCCCGATGGCTACACCCTGCTCGCCATCACCCTCACCCACGCGGTGAACGCGAGCCTCGCCGCCAACCCGCCCTACGACCTGCTGCGCGCCTTCTCGGCCGTGTCCATCCTCGGCGCCGTGCCGCTGGTGGCGGTGGTGCAGGCGCGCAGCCCGATCCGCTCCCTCGCCGAGCTGATGGCCGAGGCGCGCAGCCGGACCATGGCAGTCGGCACCCCCGGCAACGGCTCACCGCCGCATCTCGCGCTGGAGCTGCTGCGCCAGGCGGCGGGTGCGGGCGGCAACATCACGCATGTGCCCTATCGCGGCGGCGGGCCGGTGGTGACGGATCTCGTCGCCGGCACGCTCGATTTCGCGATCCCCAACCTTCCCGAGTGCATCTCGCAGATCCAGGGCGGCCTGCTGCGCGCGCTGGCGGTCACCGGTCCGGCGCGGCACCGCCTGCTGCCGGAGGTGCCGACGACAGCCGAGGCCGGGGCGCCGACGCTGGCCATCACCAATTGGACGGCGGTGCTGACCAATGCGGCGGTCCCGCCGCCGGTGCTGGCGCGGCTGGAGGCGGAGACCCTCGCCGCCATGCGCGACGCCGCGCTGGTCCGCCGGGCGGAGGAGGCCGGCTTCGACGTGCTGGGCTGGGACGCCGCGCGGTCCGGCACCTTCCTCCGCGAGGAGGTCGAGCGCTGGGCCCGCCTGGTGGCACAGGCCGGGATCCGGGGCGACTCATGACCAGCGCCGGCCCCACCCACGATCCCGTGATCGTCATCGTCGAGCCCATGCAGGCCGGCGCAGTCGCCGCGCTGCGCGCCGCCCACGCGGTGCTGCACGATCCCGCCCTGGCCGCCGCGCCGGCGCGGCTGGCC
>JAIEOP010000113.1 GCA_019750465.1 Acetobacteraceae bacterium
GGCGCGCCACCGGCGGCCGGCGCGGCGGCGGGCTGCGCCCCGGGCTCCTGCGGCGCCGGGGGCGTCGGGGCGTTCGGGGTGATGCTGCGAAGGTAGGCGATCACGTCGCCGCGCTGCTGGGAATTGGCGATGCCGGCGAAGCCCATGCGCGTGCCCGGCATGTACTCATTCGGCTTGTACAGCCAGTGGTTCAGGTCCTCGTAGGTCCAGGGCTTGTTCGCCATGGCGCGGTTGGCCGGCGAGTAGTTGAAGTCCGGCGCGTGCGCGTGCGGTGCGCCGACAATGCCGTACAGATTGGGGCCGACGCCGTTCCGTCCCCCTTCATTGAAGCTATGGCAGGCGGCGCAGAGCCGCTGCGCGAGCTGCTGGCCCCGCTCGGCGCTGGCATTGGCGAGGATGTTGCCGACCGGCTCGAGCGCCGGCGCCGCCGGCGCCGCCGGTGCGGTGTCGGCCGTGGGATCGCCCAGCTGGATGGCGCTTTCATGCGGCATGGTGGGGTGGACGATCAGGCCGGAGATGAAGCCCGCCAGGGAGAAGGCGATGCCGGCCGTCAGGATGGCCGCGAAGGCCTTGGTATTCTCGATCGAGTTCATCAGGCGTGGCGTCCTCGCTGCAGCGGCCCGGGCCCATGGCGCCGGTCGCGCAACCGGCATGGGGCAGCCCATGCCCGATGCGCAGGCGGCGGCAGGCGTTCGCCATATACAAGGTCTCGGTGCGCAGGCAACCCGCGACGGCCGCGCCGCCGCGTCAGCCGCGCAGCCGCAGCGCCAGCGGCGGATCGTCCGTGGCGATCGCGTCCATGCCGAGATCGAGGCCGCGGCGGATGGTGGATGTGTCGTTCGTGCCCCAGGCGCTGACGCCGAGCCCCGCGCCACGCAGCGTCGCGACCCCGGCCCCGTCCCACTCGCCGATCGGCAGGCCGAGCTCGGCGGCACCGCACACGGCGCAGAGCGCGACCGCGCCCTCCGCCCCCATGCCGCGCCAGGGCCTCGCCTCCAGCAGCAGCACGGATCGCAGGAAGCCGCCCAGCTGGTGGGCCTCCATGACCGAGAGCGGCTGGAAGCTCATGAACACGGTGCGCCGCCGCATCGCGGTGGCATCCAGCACGGCCGCGCAGCGCGCGACGATGCCGGGATAGGGACGCCCGTCCCTGTCCGCCTTCACCTCCAGCCGCAGCACGCGCCCGGCATCGCGCACCAGCGCCGCGGCGTCCGCCAGGCTCGGCACACCCTCCCCGCCGGTGCCCTTCAGCCGCACCCGGCGCAGCGCATCGAGGGTCTGCGCCCGCACCGGCCCGGCGCCATCGGTGGTGCGCTCCAGCGTCGCGTCGTGCAGCACCACGACCTCCCCGTCGGCGGAGAGATGCACGTCCAGCTCCAGCTGCTCCGCCGAAGTGGCCAGCGCATGGCGGAACGCCCTCAGGCTGTTCTCGGGCCAGAGGATGGCGCCGCCGCGGTGGCTGGCGATCTCGGTACGGTGCGGCATGCCGCGCCGATAGCCTAGGCCGCCGCCAGCAGCCAGACCGAGAAGAGCCGCTCCGGATCCGTCCAGACCGCCTCCTCGCGCCAGCCGCCGTCCGCGGCGAGGCGTGGGAAGGTCTCAAGCCGGTACTTGTGGCTGTCCTCCGTATGGATGGTCTCGCCCTCGCGGAAGGCGATGACCCGGCCGGAGATGGTGACCCGTTGGTCGCGCAGCGACACCAGGTGCATCTCCACGCAATCCCGCGCCGCATTCCAGACCGCGCGGTGGCGGAAGCCGGCAAGGTCGAAATCGGCGCCGGCCTCGCGGTTCAGCCGTGCCAGCAGGTTCAGGTTGAAGGCGGCGGTGACCCCGGCCGCGTCGTCATAGGCGGCGATCAGCCGGGCCGGGTCCTTCACCAGGTCCGCGCCCAGCAGCAGCCGCGACCCGTCCCCCAGCGTGGCGCGCAGCCGGCGGAGGAAGCCGGTGGCCGCCGCCGGCGTGAAATTGCCGATCGTCGAGCCTGGGAAGAAGCCGAGGCGCGGCGCGGCGCCCAGTGTCGGGGGCAGCGCGAATTCCCGGGTGAAGTCGGCCACCACGGGCCAGACCGGCAAGCCCGGGCAGGCCGCCGCGACGCGGGCGGCGGCGGCGCGCAGCCAGTCCGCGGCGATCTCCACCGGCACATAGGCGGCAGGGTCGCGCAGCAGCCGCAGCAGCTGCACCGCCTTCGCACCATCCCCGGGGCCGAGTTCCACCACGGCGGCGCCGGCGCCGATCCGCGCCGCCATCGCCGCGCCGTGGGCGGCGAAGATCCCCTGCTCGGTCCGCGTCGGGTAGTATTCCGGCAGGCTGGTGATGCGCTCGAACAGCCGCGTGCCCTCGGCGTCGTAGAACCATTTGCAGGGCAGCGTCTTGCGCGGTGCCGCAAGCCCGGCGAGGGCGTCGGCGATCAGCGCCGCGCGCTGGTCCGTGGCCTGGCCGCTGCTCACGCGCCGTCCTCGGCAAGGCGCAGGCCGCTGAACTGCCAGCGCTTGTCGGGCGGGAAGAAGTTCCGGTAGCTGGCCCGCGCGTGGCCCGGCGGCGTCGCCAGCGAGCCGCCGCGCAGCACCATCTGGTTCACCATGAACTTGCCGTTGTACTCACCGACCGTGCCGGCCCAGGCCCGGAAGCCGGGATAGGGGCGATAGGCGCTGCCGGTCCATTGCCAGACATCGCCCTCCAGGTCCTGCAGGCCGGGGACCGCCAGCGCGGCGGCTTCCCATTCCGCCTCGGTCGGCAGGCGCTTGCCGGCCCAGCGGGCGAAGGCGTCGGCCTCGTACCAGGAGACGTGGCGCACTGCGGCATCGGGATCGACCGGGCGCAGGCCGCCGGGCGTGAATTGCAGCCAGGCACCCGCCGCGTCGCGCTCCCAGTAGAGCGGCGCCTCCCAGCCCTCCTCGCAGCGCGCCGCCCAGCCATCGCTCATCCACAGCAGCGGGTCGGCGTAGCCGCCGGCCGCCATGAAGCCGAGCCACTCGGCATTGGTCACGGGGCGGGAGGCAATGCGGTAGGGCTCCAGCCAGACCCGGTGGCACGGCCCCTCGTTGTCGAAGGCGAAGCCCGCGGCGGGGTCGTGGCCGATGCCCACCAGCCCGGCCGGGCCATCGAGGAAGCGGCACTCCTGCCGCACCGGTGGCGGCGGTACCCAGCCCTCGTCATAGGCCGGCCGCAGCGGATTCTGCGCCAGCGCATGCAGCGCGTCCGTCAGCAGCAATTCCTGGTGCTGTTCCTCGTGGTTGAGGCCGAGGGTGAGCAGGAATGCGGCCTCCTCCGGCAGCTGGTGCGCCAACAGGCGGCGCATCGCCGCATCAACCTGGTGGCGATAGCCGAGCACCTCCTCGGCCGAGGGCCGGGTCAGCATGCCGCGCCGCGGCCGCGCCTGCCGCGGCCCCGCCGCTTCGTAGTAGGAGTTGAACAGGAAGCCGTAGCGCTCATCGACGGGCCGGTAGGCGGGCGCGAAGCGTCGGACCAGGAATTGCTCGAAGAACCAGGTCGTGTGGCCGAGGTGCCATTTCGCCGGGCTGGCGTCAGGCATGGACTGGATGGCCTGGTCCTCGGCCGAGAGCGGGCGGGCGAGGCGCTCCGTCCGGTCACGGACGGTCTGATATCGTTCCAGCATCGGCCGACCATACTCCCTCGATGCAGGCCCGGACCCAAGGGCGAGCCGCACGGCGAACGCGCCGCGAAATCTGGGGTTGCCGGGGCGCGGCTCAACCGTCCCCGGCGTAGGTCCACCCTTTTCGCGCGCGGCCGCGCCAGCGTTCCGCCTCGCCCTGCCAGCGCGTGCGGCCGAGCAGGTCGACGCCCCAGGCGGCGCCGACGCCCTGCGCCTGCAACATGCCGTCCTCGGCACGGGCGCGATAGCCGATGTGATGGTGGCCGTGCACCACCAGCACCGCGCCGATCGCGCGGGCCAGCTCGTCCACCACGGCGAGCCCGTCCGGGTGACTGGACGGCGCCTCGTGCGTGACCAGCACGTCGGCGCGCTGTGCGGCCAGCGCCTCCACATCCTCCGGCCAGATCGCCATCACGGCGAGGGAGCGCGCCAGTGCGGCGGCGGACTCCTCGCTCCAGCCGGGGCCGAGGGTCGCCATGTCGGCCGGCAGCTCGGCCCGGCTGCGCAGCCGCGGCGGCGCCGGCGGCGCCCAGACGCGGGCGCGGAAGGTGCCGCCCAGGCCGGCGATGCGCAAGCCGCCGACATCGGCGACCCGCCCGTGCAGCGCCCCCGCGGCGGTCAGCGGGTTGCGCGCCGGATCGGCGAGGTTCGCCCACATCTCCGGCCCGCCATCGGCGTCGTGGTTGCCGAAGATCCAGTGCAGCCCCGCGCCGCGCCGCAGGATCGGCGCGGCCAGCAGGTCGAGCGGCGCGTCGCACTCCATGTCGCCGAGCAGCACGACATGGCGCGGCGGCCGCTCCAGCGCGGCGAGGCCGCGCTCCACATGGTCCCAGCGGCGATGGACATCGCCGACGAAGACGATGCCGTGGCTGCCGGCCGCGCTCAAGTCACGCCTTCCTCCGCGAGCGTCGCGACCTCGGCCGGCGTATAGCGGCAGAGCTCCCCCAGGGGTCCCGGACGCCCGGGCTTTCCTCCCCGCCGCAGTTCGCGCGGCGCGAGCGGCCGATATCGGCGTAGATCAGCGCGGCGTAGTCGCAGAGCCCGGCCTCCAGCGCCGCCGCCCCGATGATCGCCTTGGCGGAGATGCGCCCATGGGCCGGGAATTGCACCGTCCAGCGCGGGTTCAGCCCGAGGATCCCGCCCATGCGCGCGCAACAGGGCAGGCGGCGGACACCGAGGCCATCGACCCGGTTCTTGTCGAGGCCGCAATCCTCGATGGCGCGGCGGAAGGCCTCGGCGCCCAGGCCGTAATCATCCGTGTGCGGGAAATTGCCGCAGGCCGTGTTGCCGACACCGGCGATCGCGATGCGGTCCCTGAGGCGATGGAAGGCGGGGCTCATGGCTGCCCCACTCATGGCAGCCGCACTCATGGCTGCCCCACCCTGGCGATGCGGGTCATCCCGGCGTTTCCCCTGGTGCGGTCGGGGAGAGGCTAGGACGGATCGGCGGGGTTGTCTTGGGCGGGGGAATGGTCGGACTGGCGGGATTCGAACCCACGACCCCTTGACCCCCAGTCAAGTGCGCTACCAGGCTGCGCTACAGTCCGAGGCGTCGCCATCTAGCACCGCGGCCCCTGCCTCGCCACCCCTCCCTATGCCGCGCCGTCCCACCGGGGCAGCATGACCGCGACACCGAACGGGGAAACGCCGCATGGCCACCATCCTGCTGATCCACGGCGCCTACCAGGGCGGCTGGATCTGGACCCGTGTCGCCGCGCGGTTGCGCGCCGCGGGTCACCACGTGCTCGCCCCGTCGCTGGATGGCTGCGCCGAGCGCGCCCACGCGCTGCGCCCCGGCATCACCACCGAAAGCCACGCCGCCGAGATGGCCGGCCTGCTGTTCCACGAGGACCTGCGCGAGGTGGTGCTCGTCGGCACCTCGACCGGCGGCATGGTCATGGCGCGTACGGCGGAACTCGCGCCGGACCGCGTCGGCCGCCTCGTCTTCGCCGACGCGCTGGCGCTGCTCGACGGCGAGGCGCTGCCCGACATCGTGCAGCGCCGCAACTTCATCCGCACCGACCTCTCCACCGGCCCGACGCCGGAGGACATGCAGGGCCGCCTCTTCGCCGGCCTTGACGCGGAGACGCGGGCCTGGACGATCGCGCGCTGCACCCTGCACCCGGTCGCCTGCATGGAGGCGAAGGTGGCGCTGCCGCGCTTCTGGTCAATGCCCTGGCGCGCCAGCGTCATCTGGTGCCGTCGGAGCGCCAACCCGCCGGTCGCGCACCAGCGCCGCGCCGCGGAGACGCTGAAGGCCGCCTGGCATGAGCTCGATACCGGCCACTACCCGATGCTGACCGAGCCGGAGCGCCTGGCCGCGCTCATCGAGCAGGGTTGAACCACAGGCCCGCAAGAGGGAGGCCACGATGCCCGACACCGCGACAACGACCGCGACCCGCGGCAACCTCGCCATCGTCCAGCCCGGCGAGGCGCGCAGCTTCTGGCAGCCCGTCCCTGCCAACGGCTTCGTCCGCTGCATCCTCGACGCGGCGGACACCGGCGCGGAGACGCCCTTCGCCATGGGCACCCAGACCGTCGATCCCGGCTGCCACGTGCGCGAACACCTGCACGACGCGAACGAGGAGGTGATCTTCGTCCTCGACGGCGAGGGCGAGGCGCGCATCGAGGGCAGCACCCACCGCATGGAACGCGGCAGCTGCTTCTTCCTCGGCCGCAGCCGCCCGCACAGCTTCCACAACACGGGCACGGCCCCGCTGACCTTCCTGTGGCTGATCCTGCCCGGCGGGCTGGAGACCTTCTTCGCCCGCATCGGCCGCCCGCGCGCCGAGGGCGAACCCGCCCTTGCTCCCTTCCCGCGCCCGGAGAACGTGCTGCAGATCGAGGCCGAGACGGTGTTCGGGACGCTGCCGCCGAAGCCCGCCTGATCGCGCTACCGGGGCCGCGGGTACAGCGGCACCTCGCCCACCGCCGGGAGGCATGGTCGGCCGCGAACAGGGCGGCGTCGTGCGGGACGTGCGCCTCCGGATCGTGGCCATGGGCGGGTGCACTGGTCGCGTGCATCGCCACCGTGCCGACCACCACAAGCGGGCCGCAGTGTCATACCAACGCGCGTTGATGTTGACACATCAACGCCCCTCAGACGCCGGGCGCCGCGCATCCGCGCGGCTTGGCTTCGCGCCATTGGGCGCGGGCCGCGTCCGCGGCCTCGGCGCGCCATATGGGTCAGCCTTTGACCGAGTTGGTATCAGGTGTAGTTGCCGCGCTTGCGCCTGCCGGCGCGGCCAGCCGTCGCGGGACGCACGCCATCCAGCAATGTCCGCATCGCTGCGCCCTGCTCGCGCCACCAGGCGTGCAGGATGGAGACGTCCCAGCCGATGCAGAAGTGCCGTACGCCCATGTCGAGGTAGCGCGCCGCATCGGCCGGGTCGGCGAGTTCCACGCGCGGCGCGATGCCGCGGGCCAGCGCCGCCTCTATGGTGCGGCGCTCGGCGGCGGCGACCTCCTTGTGCGTCCATTCGCCGGGCCGGCCGATGCCCATGGCGTAGTCGGCCGGGCCGAATTGCACCATGTCGATTCCCGGCACGGCGAGGATCGCATCGAGATCCTCCACGCATTCGCGCTTCTCGACCATGATCGCGACCACCGCCGCGTCGAGCGCCTGGACGTAGTCGGCGTTGCCGACATCGCGGATGGTGCCGACGTCGCGCCGCATGCCGACGCCGAGCAGGCCACGCGACCGCGGCGTCTCCGCCCGCACGGCGCGCACGCAGGCCTCGGCATCGGCGACGCTGCGGATGTCGGCGAAGAGGGCGTTCTGGATGCCCGAGCCGATCGCCCGCATCGCCTGGTGCGTCCACTGCGTCTGCTCGATCTTGATCATGCCGGAGAGGCCGGCGACCTCGAGCGCACGCCCGAGGTTGTCGAGGTCGTGCATGGTGAAGGGCGCGTACTCGCAGGAGAATTCGACATAGTCGAACTGCCCGCTCTGCCCGACCAGCTCGACCAGCGTGGGCCAGACCGAGAGCAGGTGCGTCCCCAGGCTGGCCTCGCCCGCCGTCAGCTTCTCGCGGAGCAGGTTGCGGCGCATGGACGGTCTCCCCTTCGGCCAGCGGCAGTATCGTCAGCGCGGCGCCGCCCCGCCAGACCGGCCATGCGCGCGCCAGGCGATCGCGGCGCCAAGGAGCGGCAATGCGGCCAGCCAGGCGAAGGCGTGGCTGTAGCCGCCGGCGAGGCCGATCACGAGCGCGAACGCCGAGGGGCCGGCCACCACCCCGGCGAAGGTGAAGGCCAGCACGCCGCCGGTCGCCGCGCCGGCCTGCCCGGGCGGGGCGATCCGCGCAGCCTCGGCGATCAGCACGCCGTTCCAGCCCGCGGCACAGAAGCCGAGCACGCCGATCAGGGCCAGCACCGCCGGGACCGGCCATGCGATCGCCAGCGGCAGCAGCACGGCGCTGGCCGCGCTGCCGAGGCCGATCACCGCCAGCACCAGCAGCCCCGCGCGCCAGCGGTCCGCAAGCCAGGCCCAGGCCAGGCGCGCCACCGCCCCCATGCCCTGCACCAGCGAGGCTGCCGCGCCGGCCGCCACCGCGCCCCAGCCGAATTCCTCGACCAGCATGGTCACCGCGTAGGCGCCGAGGGCGAGCTGGATGGCGGCATAGAGCGCACCCGTCGCGGCCAGCGCCACCAGCCCTGGCGAGCGCCGCAGCGTGCGCAGCGCGCTGCCGGAGCCGGAGCGCAGCGGCGCCGCCGGGTCGCGCTCCGCATCCCAGTCGCGGCGGAAGCCCTGCAGCGCCAGCACCGCGGTCGCCAGCGCGCCGCAGGCGGCCAGCGCGGCGCCGCGCCAGCCGAGCACCAGGGAGAGGCTCGGGAGCAGCAGCCCGGCGGCGGCGGCGCCGAGCGGCACGCCGGTCTGCTTCACGGCGAAGACCATGTTGCGCCGGGCCGGCGTCGCCAGCCGGCTCAGCAGCTGCGCGGCGGCCGGGTTGGTCTGGCCGTAGCCCGCGCCGATCAGGGCCGAGCCGAGCACCACGCCCGGCAG
>JAIEOP010000473.1 GCA_019750465.1 Acetobacteraceae bacterium
GCCCGCTCCCGGCGCCGGTGCAGCCACAGCGCGAGGCGCCGGCGCAGCGGCGGACCGGCGCTTGCCGGTCGCGGCCCCGCGTCGGGGATCCGGATGCCGACGCGCCCGATGGTGATGCCGTGCATGGCTGCCTCCTCGTGCCGCGTGGCGGGACCGCCGCGCCCGGCCCGGCCCTGCCAGGGCCCCAGGCCGCGCGTCATCGGCCGACCGGAGGGACGGCCGCTGCCGCGCGCGCTCCCTGCCCCGCCGGCGGATCCTGCGCGCCGCGCCAGGGGGGCGCATGCGTCGCCCGCCGCGGAAGTCGCACCCCGCCCGGTTCCAGCCCCGAGCGTTCTGCTCTAGCCTCCCGTCGAGAAGCACGGAACGGAAAGGCACCGCCCCATGACGGCCAGACATCGCGGCTTGCGCTTCGGCATCTTCCTCGCCCCCTTCCACCGGGTCGGGGACAACCCGACGCTCGCCCTCGGCCGCGACATGGAGCTGATCGAGTGGCTCGACACGCTCGGCTATGACGAGGCCTGGATCGGCGAGCACCACTCGGCGGGCTGGGAGATCATCGCCTCGCCCGAGATCTTCATGGGCGCGGCCTTCGAGCGGACGAAGCACATCAAGCTCGGCTCGGGCGTGACGTCGCTGCCCTACCACCACCCCTTCCTGGTGGCGCAGCGCTTCGTGCAGCTCGACCACATGAGCCGCGGCCGCGCCATGCTGGGCTGCGGACCGGGTGCCCTGGTCTCCGACGCCTACATGATGGGCATCAAGGCCGAGGACCAGCGCCGCATGATGGACGAGAGCCTCGGCGCCATCATGCGGCTCCTCGCCTGCGAGGAGCCGGTCACCATGAAGACGGACTGGTTCGAGCTGCGCGAGGCGCGGCTGCACCTCGCGCCCTACACCGATCCGCGCTTCGACATCGCGGTGGCCAGCGCGACCACGCCCTCCGGCGTGCTGACCGCGGGCAAGTACGGGGTCGGCCTGCTCTCCCTGGGTGCCGGGCTGCCCGGCGGCAACGCCAAGCTCGCCGAGCACTGGCGCCTGGGTGAGGCCGAGGCTGCGAAGCACGGCACCACCCTGCCGCGCGACGGCTGGCGGCTGGTGGTGAACATGCACTGCGCCGAGGAGGACGAGCGTGCCTTCCGCGACGTCGCCCGCGGCGAGCGCATCGAGACGCTGTCCTACTTCAGCGAGACGCTGGGCCGCCCGCCCATGCGCTCGGAGGACCCGCTGGGCGATGGGCTGAAGGCCGGCACCACCCTGGTCGGCTCGCCCGAGACGGTGGCCAAGGGCATCGAGCGGCTGCTGGACTACACCGAGGGCGGCGCGGGCGGCATCCTGTTCCGTGCGCATGAATGGGCCAACCGCGAGGACACGCTGCGCAGCTACGAGCTGTTCGCCCGCTGGGTGATCCCGCGCTTCCAGGGCAGCCTGGCCATGCCGGCAGCGTCGCGCGAATGGTGCAGCGAGAACCGCAGCGGCATCTTCGGCCCTTCCATGAACGCGCTGCGCAAGGCCTTCACCGATGCGGGCCAGGAGGTGCCGGACCACATGCGGCTGAAGCTGCATACGGGGAAGGTGGAGATCTAGAGCGGGATGCGTCGAGGCAGAATCGCCGCAAACGCTGAATCCCGCGACCCGCCAAAGGCCAGAGCGTGTTGCGTGAGCGCATGCGAACGCAATGCGCTCTGGCAGCGCTCCCGGACCGGAGCGGCCGTTCAGCGCGCCGCCCTGCTCCTGCGGCCCTGGAGCGCCGCGACCTTGCGCCGGTGCGTCCCGTCCGGCACCGGCGCCAGCGGGCGCCGCGGCGCGGGCAGGGACCGCCCGACCATCGGCGTCTCCGCCTCCCGCAGCACCGCGCCCGCGGGCCCGCGCTCCAGCACCAGCACCCGCTCGTGCCAGGCCTCCAGCCCGGGCCGGTGGCCGACCGAGAGCAGCGCGCAGCCCGCGAGTTCCGGCGCACGGCCGAACAGCCCCATCATCGCCGCCTGGTTCGCCTCGTCGAGGGCGGAGGTCGCCTCGTCCAGCAGCACGAAGCGGGGGCGGTGCAGCAGCAGGCGCGCGAAGGCCAGGCGCTGCTGCTCCCCGGCCGAGAGCACGCGGTCCCAGCGCGCCGCCTCGGCCAGCCGCGGCGCCAGCGCGGCCAGGCCGCAGCGCGCCAGCGCGGACTGCATCGCCGCCTCGCCGAAGGCCGCCGGATCGCCGGGATGGGCCAGCGCCGCGGCGAGCGTGCCGAGCGGCAGGTAGGGCCGCTGCGGCAGCACCATCATGCCCGCCGGCACCGCCACCGTGCCCGCCCCCCAGGGCCACAGCCCCGCCGCGGCGCGCAGCAGCGTGCTCTTGCCGAGGCCGCTCTCGCCGCGCAGCAGCACCCGCTCCCCGGGCTGGATCACGGCACCGGCGGCGGCGACCAGCACGGTACCGTCGGGCGCATGCAGCGCGAGGTCGTGCAGCGCCAGGGCAGGGGAGGCGTCCTCGCGCGCGATGGCGGGATGTGCGGCGGTGGCCTCGGCCTCCGCCAGCGCGTCCTCCAGCGCCACCACGCGTTCGACATGGCTGCGCCAGTCGGCCAGGCGCGGCCAGTTCTCCTGCCACCAGGCCAGCGCGCGCGCGACCTCGACGAAGGCGCCGGCGGCCTGCATCAGCACGCCGAGGGTGACGATCCCGGCGAAGTAGCGCGGGCCGAGCAGCAGCAGCGGCAGCACGCCCGCGACCAGCCCGTAGCCGGAGCCGATCCACATCAGCCGGCGCTCCGCGCGCAGCAGGTCGCGCATCACCCGCACCACGCCGCCGAAGCTCCGCGCCGCGCCGCGCGCCTCGGCCGCGCCGCCGGCGGTCAGCGCGATCGCCTCGGCATTCTCGCGGGCGCGCAGCAGGGTGAAGCGGTGCTCCGCCTCGGCGGCGTTGCGGGCGATGTTGATGGGCGTGAGCGTGTGGCCGAGCGCCCAGGTCAGCGCCGCCCCCGCCGCGGCATAGAGCAGCGCCGCGAAGACCAGCCAGCCCGGCAGCGCCACGCCCGGCGCCAGCACCAGCGTGCCTGACAGCGTCCACAGCACGCCGAGGAAGCTCGCCAGCATCAGCGCCGCCTGCAACAGCCCCGCGACGAGGTCGACGGCGAGGAAGGTGGCCCAGCGGGTGTTCTCGCTGATGCGCTGGTCCGGGTTGTCGGCGGCGTCCAGGTGGTTCAGGTGCCAGGCCGTGCCGCCGGCGAGCCAGCGGGCCTGCAGGTGGCGCACCAGGAAGTGGCGCCAGCGCAGCGAGAGTTCCTGCCGGCCCCAGAGCTGGGCCACCGCCAGCGCCATGGACGCCGCCGCGAGGCCAAGGAAGAGCAGCCCCTGGCCGGCGAAGGCAGCACCGTCCCCGCGCTGCAGCGCGTCGAAGGCGTCGCGGTGCCAGAGGTTGATGCGCAGCTGCACGCCGACCTGCGCGAGCTTCAGCGCCAGGGTGATCCCGGCCAGCGTCCAGGCGACGGTGCGCTCCTCCGACGTGAACCAGAGCCGGGCGAGGCGGAGGGTCCGCCGGACGGCGCCGGCCGGGGCGGGAAGGCGAGATCCGCCAGCCATCGGCCGGGCGAGGTCCGGGCTGCCGGCGTCCAAACGATCGCTCCCCCTGCGCGCATCTTGGACGATGATATACAATCCATGATCCGTGCCCAGGGAAAAGATGGCGGGAATAGGGCAGAGCCCCGGCGGCGTTGCCGCCGGGCCACGCAGCGGACCGGGCCGCGGCTTGCACCCAGCGGCGTCGCGGATCAGCATTCCCGCGAGCACAGGGGACGCCCGGCCATGCACCCGCAATTCATCGGCATGATCTCCCACCGCGCGCAGTCGGAGACGCAGCCGCCGGCGCCGGGCGTGACCATGGACCCCGCCTATATCGCCCGCTTCGCCGTGGCGCATGAGGCGGCCGGCTTCGACCGCATCCTGATCGCCTGGCTCTCCACCCAGCCCGACGCGATGCTGGTGGCGGCGCATGCCGCGGCGAGCACCACGCGCATCGGGCTGATGGTGGCGCACCGGCCCGGCTTCGTGGCTCCCACCGTCGCGGCGCGGGCCTTCGCCACGCTCGATCACCTGAGCGGCGGGCGGACGGCGGTGCACGTGATCACCGGCGGCAGCCCGGCCGAACAGGGCGCCGATGGCGACTTCCTCGACCACGACGCGCGCTATGCCCGCACGGACGAGTATGTCGGCGTGATGCGGCGGATGTGGACGGAGCCGGCGCCCTTCGACCACGAGGGGCCGCACTACCGCTTCGCGCGCGCCTTCGGCGAGATCAAGCCGCTGCAGCGGCCGCACATCCCGATCTATTTCGGCGGCTCCTCGGACGCCGCCATCGCGGTGGCGGGCCGGCACGCCGACGTCTATGCCTTCTGGGGCGAGACGCTGGACCAGGCGCGGGAGACCATCGCCAAGGTGCGCGCCTCGGTGGCCGCCGCCGGGCGGGATCCGGCGCAGGTGCGCTTCAGCATCTCCTTCCGGCCCGTGCTGGGCGCGACGCAGGAGGCCGCATGGCAGCGCGCCGACGCCATCCTCGCCCGCATCCTGGACCTGCGCGGCGGGGTGCGCGCCACGGGCAACCGCAGCGCCGAAAGCGTCGGCTCGGCCCGGCTGCTGGAGGCGGCGCGGGGCGGGCGGGTGCGCGACAAGCTGCTGTGGACGGAGGTCGCG
Organism: Acetobacteraceae bacterium; assembly: GCA_019750465.1. Taxonomy (GTDB): domain Bacteria; phylum Pseudomonadota; class Alphaproteobacteria; order Acetobacterales; family Acetobacteraceae; genus JAIEOP01. Next base: position 4,665 of record JAIEOP010000473.1, read on the forward strand.
GCGGCGATCGGCGCCGGGCACAACTCGACGGCGCTGGTCGGCACGGCCGAGCAGGTAGCGGATACGCTGGCCGACTACTGGGCGATCGGCGTCGATACCTTCCTGATCCGCGGCTTCGATCCGCTGGAGGACGTGGCGGAGTACGGCCGGACGCTGCTGCCGGCGACTCGCGCGGCGATCGCGGCGCGGGGTGTGCGAGAGGCGGCTGAGTGGAAGAAGGCGCCGGGGGAGGTGAACTCCCCCGGACCCCCTCCTTTTTCTGCCTGCCGTCGCTCGGCCGTCACGCCAGCTCGGGGATGATCCAGAGCGCCTTCTCGCCGCGCGCCACGCGCTGGCAATTGTCGAAGGCGTTGCGGAAGCGGGCGTGCTGATTGTCCGCCGTCGGGCCGGCCAGGTGCGGCGTCAGCACGACATTCGCCCCCGTCAGCAGCGGGTTGTCGGCCGGTGTCGGCTCCACGTCGAAGACATCGAGGCCGGCGCCGCCGAGATGGCCGCTTTCCAGCGCGGCGATCAGCGCCACCTCGTCGATCACCGGGCCGCGGCAGGTGTTCACCACGAAGCTGCCCCGCTTCATCGCCGCCAACTCGGCGGCGCCGATCATGTGCCTGGTCGCCGGCAGCAGGGGGACGTGCAGCGACAGGATGTCGCACTCCCGCAACACCTCGCCGAGCAGGCGGAAGCGCACGTCGAGCGCGTCCTCCTCCGCCTCGGTCAGGCGCTTCACGTCGAAGTAGATCACGCGCATGCCGAAGGCATTGGCCAGCCGCGCCACCTTCCGGCCGATGGTGCCGAGGCCGACGATGCCGAGGGTCTTGCCGCGCATCTCGAAGATGCCGGCCTGGGTCGGCGCGTTGCCGCGCCAGCGGCCGGCGACGACGGAGGCGTGCTGCCACACCAGCCGCCGGCACACCGCCATCATCAGCAGGATGGCATGCTCGGACACCGCGGTGGCGTTGGCGCCGCCATTGTTGCAGACGGGCACGCCGGCCGCGCGCGCCGCCTCGATATCGACCGTGTCGTAGCCGGCCGAGAGCAGTTGCAGCAGCCGCAGCCTCGGCGCGCCCCTGTAGAAGGCGGCATCGATGCCGCGGTGGCCGAAGCCGACGAGGTATTCGGCCTCGCGGCACGCCTCGGTGAAGGCAGGGCCCTCGGGCTTCTGGATGGAGAGCTCGAAGCCGGCGGGGCAGAGCGACCGCGCCACCTCCATGTCCGAGAGGCCGTTGTCCATCAGGACGATGCGCGGTGCCGCCATGGTGCTTCCCCCGTGTGCCGCGGCGAGCATAGCGCGGCGGGAGTGGGCGCCAAGCCGGCTGCGGATCAGGCCAGCTTCACCGCGCCCTGCTCCGCCAGCGCGCGGATCGCCGCCTCGTCGTAGCCCAGCTCCACCAGCAGCTCGCGCGAGTGCTCTCCCAGCCGCGGTGCCAGCCGCCGCACATTCGCCGGCGTCTTCGTGAATTTCGTGGGAGGGCGCGTGGAGCGGATCGTGCCTTCGGTCGGGTGCTCGTGCAGCTGGAACATGCCCACGGCCTTCAGGTGCGGGTGCTCCGGCGCGTCCTCAAGCCGGGTGAAGGCAGTCGCCGGAATGTCGTGCCGGTCACACAGCGCCAGCCACTCCGCGGTGGTTCGGGTCTGCGCGATCTCGGCCGTCGCGGCATAGACGCGCTCGATATTGGCGTTGCGCTTCACCGGGTCCTCGATGCCGAGTTCGGCGATCAGCTCCTCCCGCCCCGCCTCGGTGAAGAAGGTGCGCCAGTGTGCCGCCGTGTAGGGCAGCAGCGTCATCCAGCCATCCTTCGTGGGCACCGGCCTGCGATGGCGCAGCCGCTCGTAGCCCGCCGGGCCCTCCGGCGGCTCGAAGGCCATCCCGCCCAGGTGGTCGATGCCGATGAAGGCGGTCAGCGTCTCCAGCATCGGCACCTCGACGAGCTGGCCCTCGCCGGTCGAGGCCCGGTGCACCAGCGCGGCGAGGATCGCCATGGCCAGTGCCATGCCAGTCAGCTTGTCTGCGACGAGCGAGGGCACGAAGATCGGCCGCCCCTGCTCCTCGCCGACGATGTCGGCGAAGCCGGAGGCGGCCTGGATGATCTCGTCGAAGGCGGGGCGGGCGCGATGCGGCCCGTCCTGGCCGAACCCCGTCGCGGCCGCGTAGATCAGCCGCGGGTTGATCGCCGCGCAGTCCGCGTAGCCGAAGCCGGCGCGCGCCATGCCGGCGGGGCGGACGTTCGTCGCCAGCACGTCGACGGTCGGGATCAGCCGGCGCAGCACGTCCTTCCCCCCCCTCGGTCTTGATGTCGAGGCAGAGCGAGCGCTTGTTGCGGTTGATCGCAAGGAAGACGGAGGCCATGCCGCGGTTGCGGAACACGCCGGCATTGCGCACCAGGTCGCCGCCGGGCGGCTCCACCTTGATGACCTCGGCGCCCCAGTCGCCCAGCACCCCCGTCGCCGAGGGGCCGAGCACGACCCCGGTCATGTCGAGGATGCGGAGGCCCCGGAGCGGGCCGGTGGCTTCCGTGGCCAGCGTGGCGGTGGTCATGGCGTTCAGTACCCGGCGCTGCGGTCCACCAGCTCGCGCAGCGGCCGGCCGTCGAGGAAGCGCGCCAGGTTGTCCACGAACAGCGCCGCGACGACCGCGTCGCGCTCCGGATGGCCGCCGCCGATGTGCGGCAGCACCAGGATGCCCGGCGTGCTCCAGAACGGGTGGCTGGCGGGCAGCGGCTCCTGGCGGAAGACGTCGAGGATGGCGCCGGCGATGCGCTTGACCTGCACCGCCGCGATCAGGTCCTCGTCCCTGATCACCGCGCCGCGGCCGAAATTGATCAGCCAGGCGGTGGACTTCATGTGCGAGAGCCGATCGGTGTCGATGAAATTCTCCGTCTGCGGCGTGGCCGGCAGCAGGCAGACCACGAAGTCGGACTGCGCCAGCACCGAATTGGTGGCTTCCGGCGGAAACACCTGCGCGACGCCGGGCGGCGCCCCGCCCGCACGGCCGCTGCGGCGCGTGCCGATCACCCGCATGTCGAGCGCCGCGGCCTTCCTCGCCAGCTCGGCGCCGATGGCGCCGAGGCCGAGGATGCCGAGGGTCTTGCCGCCCAGCGGCGTCGCCATGCGCCGCGTCCAGCGGTGCTCGCGGTTGTCCTCCTCGATGAGGTGGTAGGGCTTGGCGATGTGGAAGATGGCGCCGAGGATGTTCTCCGGCATGCTCTCGCGGTGCGTCCCCCGCGCGCAGGTGAGCGCGACGCCCTCCGGCAGGTCGGGCAGGGCCAGCCAGCCCTCGACGCCGGCGGTGAGCGACTGGATCCAGCGCAGCCGCGGCATGCGCGGCAGCACCCCGGCCGGCGCGCCCCAGCCGAGCAGCGCCTCGGTCTCCGCCAGCAGTTCCGGCGAGGGCATGTCCCTGCGGGGCAGGGCGGCAACGCGGACGCGGTCCGCGAGCCCGGCTTCGGCGATCGCCGCCTCGTAGGGCGCGGCGGCATCGGTCCACAGCAGCAGGCGTGGCGCATCGTGTGTCTGCATCGGCATCGGCATGTTTCCCTGGGCGTGGGGAAAGGCTAGAGCGGCCTCCGACCGAATGGAACGCGCACGCGTTCCATTCGGTCGGAGATAAGCTGCTCCAGTACTCATGTTTTCTGGAGCAAGACATCCGACCAGATGATTCCACCTGATCGGATATTGCTCCAGGGCGGATGGCGCCCGAGCGGCAATGCGAAGGCGACGCAATACCTGCCCGCAAAGCAGGACTCCGGCGCAGGCGGCGTGCGCCGATGCGAGCGCCGCTTGCGCCAGGCGAACCTCTGGAGGTCTGCGCCCGAACAGGAGCCAGAGCAGGCTCGCACTTCGGCGGCCTGGACCGCACGAGGCTTGCGCCAGGCCACGAAGGCCCGGCTAGAGCGGGATGCGTTGAGGCAGAATCGCCGCAAACGCTGAATCCCGCGACCCGGCAAAGGCTGGAGCGTGTTGCGCGAGCGCATGCGAACGCAACACGCTCTAATACCAACGCGCGTTGATGTTGACACATCAACGCCCCTTGTAAGTCTCGCTCACCGGCCTTCCCCCATGCTGGT
>JAIEOP010000172.1 GCA_019750465.1 Acetobacteraceae bacterium
CAGCGCGGCGAGCGGCGCCAGCCGCGCCTCCCAGGCCGCCACGGCCGCGCGCAGCGCCGGATCCGTCGCCATGGCGCGTTCCACCTCGGCCGCGGCACGCGCATCCAGCGTGCCCAGCACGTATTCCCCGGCCAGCGCCTCGCGCTCCTCCTCGGCCGGGGTCATGTCAGGCACTCCCGCAGCTGCAGCAATCCGCGGCGGATCCAGGATTTCACCGTGCCCAGCGGCAGATCGAGGCGCGCCGCCACCTGCGCGTGGGAAAGCCCGTGCACGAAGGCCAGCAGGATGCCCTGGCGGTTCTTCGCCTCCAGCGCGTCGAGGCATTCCCGCAGCCGCCGCCCCTCCGCCGCGGCGGCGACCCGCTCCAGCGCCTCCGGCTCCACCGCCTGGTCGCCGAGGGCGGGGTCGTCCGTCGGCATCTCGCGGCCGCGCCGGCGGGCCATGTCCAGCGCCGCGTGGCGCACGATGCCGGCGAGCCAGGCGCCCGCCTCGCCGCGCGTCGGGTCGAACTGGCCGGCGCGCTGGCTGACGCGCAGGAAGGCGTCCTGCAGCGCGTCCGCCGCGGCGTCGCGGTCGCGCAGGATGGCCTGGGCAATGCCGAAGAGCCGCACCGACTGGCGCTGGTACAGCGAGCGCAGGGCACCCCGGTCGCCGCCGGCGACCGCCACCACGAGATCCGCCAGGGTCGCCTCGGAATCCATCGCCTAGCCCCGCCCGGCCGTGCCGGCGAGCCGGGCGCCGGATGATTTGTCGAGGGTGCGCGGCACTTCGGCCATGGCGCGGCTAGTTGAACAGCTGGCGGAAGCGCTGCAGCAGCTCCCGCGGCTCGATCAGCGGCGCCTCCGCCGGCGCGGGCTGGCTGGGGGGGACAAGGCGGCGGAAGCGCTCCATCGCCTGCCGGGTCCCCGACAGGGGCAGCTCCACCGGCTCGGCCGTGCTGCCGCCCCCGCCGGTGCCGACCACGCGGATCAGCGCGCGGTCCGCCCCCGACAGCTCCGCCTCGGCCCGCGCCGCCTCCTCGCCGCGCGGGGCGCAGATCACGGACCGGCCCTCCAGCCCGCAGGGCAGCTCGATGAGCCGGTTCGGGGGCAGGCGCAGCTGCACCGTGCCGGTGATCGCCAGCAGCCCGCGCGCGGCGCCATCCAGCGTCAGCTCCCGCGCCGTCACCGCGGGAACCAGCCGCCCGCCGCGATCGATGATCTCGAAGGCGAGGGCGGGACGGCCCGGCTCGCTGCGCTCGGCCGGCTGCGCGTGGATCAGCGTGCAGGCGGTGCGGTCGGTCATGCGGTCCGTGGCACAGGTCAGGCGCCAGGTGCCGATGGCCTCGTTGACCGGCTGCGCCGCGGCGGGCGCGGCCAGGCCGAGGAGAAGCGCGAGAAGGCTTGCGGTGCGGATCATGGCGCCGAGAATACCCGAAGCGGCGGAGGGCATGAAATGACGGTGGTGCGTTTGCCGGACGGCACGGAGGTCCCCGCCCTCGGCCAGGGCACCTGGCACATGGGGGAGCGCGGCGCCCGCCGCGCGCAGGAGGCCGCCGCGCTGCGGCTCGGCCTCGATCTCGGCATGACCCTGATCGATACGGCGGAGATGTACGCCGAGGGCGGCGCCGAGGAGGTCGTGGCCGAGGCCATCACGGGTCGGCGGGATGAGGTCTTCATCGTCTCCAAGGTCTATCCCCACAATGCCGGCGGCGCCAAGCTGAAGGCGGCCTGCGAGCGCAGCCTGAAGCGCCTGCGCGTCGAGGCCATCGACCTCTACCTGCTGCACTGGCGAGGCTCGGTCCCTCTCGCCGATACGGTCGAGGGGTTCGAACGGATGCGGGCCGAGGGCAGGATCCGCCGCTGGGGCGTGAGCAACCTCGACCTGGACGACCTGGAGGAGCTGGGCGCGGCGCTGCCCGACTGCGCCGCCAACCAGGTGCTCTACAGCCTGGAGCATCGCGGCATCGAGCACGACCTGCTGCCCTTCTGCCGCGGCAGGGGGATGCCCGTCATGGCGTATTCCCCGGTCGGCCAGGGCGGCGCGCTGCTGCGCAACCGGGCGCTGGGCGAGGTCGCGCGGCGCCACGGCGCGACGCCGGCGCAGGTGGCGATCGCCTGGACGCTGCGGAGCCCCGGCGGCGTGATCAGCATCCCGAAGGCTGCGGACCCCGAGCATGTGCGGCAGAACGCCGCGGCGCGCGACATCGCGCTGACGGCCGAGGACCTCGCCGCGCTCGACGCCGCCTTCCCGCCGCCGGCACGCAAGCGACCGCTGGCGATGCTGTAGCCGTTCAATCCAGCCTGATGCCGTTCGCCCGGATGACCGCGCCCCAGGTCGCCGTCTCCCGCGCCAGCCACTCCCGGAACGGCGCCGCGCCCTCGGCGCGCACCTCGCCGCCGATCGAGGCGAGGCGCGCCGCCACCGCCGGCACCGCCAGCGCCTCGCGCAGCGCCTGATCCAGCCGCGCCACCAGCGCGGGCGGCGAGCCGGCCGGCACCAGCACGCCCTGCCAGGTGCCGTTCTCCGGCGCCGGCCAGCGCAGCTCGGCGAAGGTCGGCAGGTCGGGCAGCGCGGCCAGGCGCTTCGGCCCGGTCACCGCGATGCCACGGAGCTGCCCGCCGGTGACGAAGGGCTGCGTCGCCGTCGCGCCGTTGATGATGAGCTGCGCCTCGCCGCCCGCCACGGCGGTCAGCGCCGCCGCGCCACCCCGGTAGGGCACCTGCACCAGCTCCACGCCCCAATGCTGCGCCAGCAGCAGCGCGGTCAGGTGGTTGGCCGAGCCGATGCCGGAATGCGCCACGTTCACCCGTGTCGGGTTGGCCCTGGCGTAGGCTTCCAGCGCCGCCGCGTCGCGCGCCGGCACGCCCGGGTTCACCGCCAGGATGTAGGGCGCGTAGATCAGCATGGTCACCGGCGCCAGGTCGCGCGTCACCTCGAAGGGCAGGCGGGCGAACAGGCTCGGCGCGGTGGCGATGATGCCGACATCGGTCAGCAGCATCGTGTGCCCGTCCGGTGCCGCCTTCGCCACGTAGTCGATGGCGATGTTGCCGGAGGCGCCGGTGCGGTTCTCCACCACCACGTTCTGGCCGAGCAGCCGCGTCAGCTCCGGCGCGATGAGGCGCGCGATGATGTCGGAGGTGCCGCCCGGCGCGAAGGGGATGATGATGCGCAGCGTGCGCTCGAACCCCTGCGCCCGAGCGAGCCGGGGCGCCGCGAGCCAGGGCGCCGCGAGCCAGGGCGCCGCGAGCGCCGCCGCCGCGGCAAGCGCAGCGCGGCGATGCACCGCGGAATGGTTCACGCGTTGCCCGCCACCAGCCGGTAGCCGGTGCCGGCGCGCTCCACCCGCCCCGTCGCCGGGAACGGGAAGTGGTAGCCGATCACCGGCATGCGCTCCGTCGCCGCGCGCTCCAGCAGCGCCTTGCGCGACGCCACCGCCTGCGCCGGGTCCATGTCGAAGATCGGGAACCACTCGGGGTTGGCCATGAACAGCGCCGGCGTGGTGATGGCGTCGCCGATCACCAGCAGCTGCGCGGTGCCGTCCGCCACCAGGAAGCTGACATGCCCCGGCGAGTGCCCCATCGTGGCGATGGCGGTGATGCCCGGCGCCACCTCGCTCCCCGGGGCGAAGCGCTCGAGCTTCTCCGCGTAGGGGGCGAAGCGGTTGCGCACCAGCGCGAAATTCGGCCGGCGTCCCTCCGCCACGCGGGATTCCTCGCCGGCATCGGTCCAGAACGCCCATTCGCGTTCCGGCACCTTCACCACGGCGTTCGGGAAGCCAGCCGAGCCATCCGCCGCAATCAGCCCGCCGATGTGGTCCGGATGGAAGTGGGTGAGCAGCACGATGGCGATGCGCGCCGGATCGATGCCGGCCGCCTGCATGGCGGCGCGATGCTGGCCGAGCCCCGCCGGCGCGCCCTGGCCGAAGCCGGTGTCGATCAGCACCAGCCCGGCGCGGGTCTGCACCAGCGTCAGGTTGTAGGGGTTCTGGATGGTCGTGCCCTGCGCGCCCGCGGCCTGCATGGCGGCGCGGATCTGCTCCGGCGTCACGTTCGGGATGAAGTTCTGCGCCACGTCGCGCGTGTTGAATCCGTCGTGCAGGATGGTCACCGGCACCGCGCCGACCATCATGCGGTGGAATTGCGGTGCCGGCGCGGTCTGCGCCGCGGCGAGGCCGGGGATGACGGTTGCGGCGGCGGCGCCGACCAGCAGGTCGCGGCGATGCATGGCGTTGCTTCCTCCCGCGCCGGGATTCGGTCCGTGCGCGACCGCAGGTTACCGCCGAAGCCGCCCCGCCACCAATGGCAAAGACTCAGGCCGCACCGACCCGCCGTGCGGCGCCGCATGCGGGCGGCTGCCCGGTACTTCCCGCGGGCGGCTGCCCGGTACTTCCCGCGGGCGTCTGCCCGACACCGCCCGCGGGCGGCTGTCCGACATCGCCCGCATCCAGCCGCGCCACCGTCGCCGCCACCGCCGCGTCCAGCCCGGGTCGCGCGTAGTAGACGCCCCGCACATGCAGGCAGCCTGCGATGGCGCGGATGAAGGCCGCGGCCAGCGCAGGATCGGGCGGCGGCGCGTCGCGCCAGAATCGGTCCAGCCCATCCTGCCACGCCAGCCCCGGCACGTCGTACAGCGCCCGCCCGAGCGGCAGCGTCGCACAGCCGGCGGCGATGGCCGCGACGCCCACCGTGCTGTTGATGGTGACGATGCCGCGGCAGGCCTCCAGCACGGGCTGCATCGGCAGCGCGCCGTCCAGCAGGTGCACCCGCGCCGCGACACCCGCCGCCGCGGCGATGCGCGCCACCCGCCGCCCCCAGCGCTTCAGCCCGGGATCGAGCGGATGCACCTTCACCAGCAGCTGCGCCGCCGGCGGGGCGTGGCGCGCGAAGCTCCCCACGGCCAGCGCGATGGCGCTGTCGTTGTCGCGGAAATCCGAATAGGCGCGGACGGAGTAGTCGTTCTCCATCTGCATGGCGAAGCAGTAGAGCGGACCCCCGCCCGCAGCCCGCAGCGACGCCAGCCGCGCCGCGGCGCGCCGCGTGTCCCGCCGCCGCAGCAGCAGCCGGACCGCGGTTCCGAGATAGGCCGGCACCGGATGGCCGGCCAGCCAGGACCGGTAGTGCGGAAACCCGAGGGGCAGCAGCGAGGCCAGGTGGAACGCCACGTCCCACACCGCCTGGCGCGCGAAGTCGTCGGCGAAGCGCGGCGCAAGCTCGGGCTCCGGGCAGCGCGCCGCGAGCGCCCGGATCGCCTCCGGGTCGCGCGGGAAGCGGCTTTCCGCGCCCATCCCCTCGGGCTCCAGCACGATCCAGTCCGGGCGGAGATAGCCGAAATCCGTCACCGTCACCGCGACGCCGCGCGCCCGCGCCGCCGCGATCGCCACCCGGTGGTAGGGCCGCTGCTCGCCCAGCAGGACCAGGTCGGTGATCGCGTGGCGATCGAGGAAGGCGGCGACGAAGCGCGGCCAATCCTCGAACCGCCCGCGGTAGTCCTCCGCGCCCGGGCCGCGCCAGAACATCCGGTCGCCGAGACAGAGGTTGATCCGGTGCACCGCATGGCCGCGCGCGCGCAGCCCCGCCGCGACCTCGACGAAGAAGGGCGAGATCGGCCCCTGCAGGAACAGGAACCGGCGCGTTGCGTCGCCCTCCCCCGCGCCGCGGGGGAGGGTTGGGGTGGGGGCCGGCCTCACCCCTGCTTGCGGTACGCGAAGGCCGCGTCGAAGCAGCCCAGGATGTGCGCGCCGGCGGTCGTCGGCTCGTAGCGCGGCTCGGCCGCGCCCAGCGCGCGCGGGTCAATCGGCGCGGCGAAGTCGGGGTCGTAGAAGGTGGCGATCGACATGCGCTCGTGGCCCGACAGGTTGCGCACGCGGTGCGGCGTGGAGGCGAAGCGGTCGTTGCTCCAGCGGCCGAGCAGGTCGCCGACGTTCACCACCAGCGTGCCCGGGATCGGTGGCGCGGGGATCCACGTGCCGCCCTGGCGTTCCCGCACTTCCAGCCCGCCGCTGTCATCCTGCCACAGCAGGGTGATGCAGCCGAAATCCGTGTGCGCCGCCAGGCCGAACACGTCCTCGTCCCCCGGCGGCTGCGGCGGGTAGAAGATCGCCTGGGTGCGCTGCAGCGGCAGCCTGTAGTGCGCCGCGAAGAAGTCCCGCCGCAGGCCGAGGCCCACCGCGACGGCGCAGAGCAGCCGCGCGCCCGTGTCGCCGATCGCGGCGAAATAGGCCTCCATCGCCGGCCTGAGGTCGGGCAGCTCCGCCGGCCACTGGTTCGGGCCGCGCAGCTTCTCCCCGGCCAGCACCGCCGGGTGGTCGGCCGGCAGGTCGAGGCCCATGGAGTAGAACTCCTTCAGGTCCGGCTTCTTCGCCCCCTTCATCACCGCCCCGCCGGCGGCGTGCCAGCCGCGGTGCAGCATGTTGGCGCGCGTGTTGCGCTTCACCTCCGCCGGCAGGTGGAAGAAGCGCCGCGCCGCCTCGGCCGCGCCGCGGATCACCGCGTCGGGCACGCCGTGGTTGCGCACGTAGAAGAAGCCCGGCCCGGTGCAGGCGGCATGGATCGCGGCGCCGACCCGCGCCTCGCCGGCCTGCGAGCCCTCGGTCAGGGGCGCGAGGTCGATGATGGGCAGGGTCACGCCCTGGGCACTTTCCGGCATTCCGGTGGGTCCATCCTCGGCGGGCACTCCCCGCCCGCAGGCCGGCAGCCTAACGGGCCTGCGCGCCGCAGTCAGCCCACCCGCGCCCGCAGCGCCGCGGCGATGTCCCGTCCGCCCACCACCCGCCTTCCCTGCCGGGCCAGGCGGCGCAGCAGGTCGGGCGCCGGGAAGGGGCAATAGGGCAGCGGCACGGTCTCGCGCTCCACCGCGCGCCCGGACGCGACATCCAGCACCGCCCGCTCCAGCAGCGGCACGCCAGCCAGGTGCAGCGCCCGCGCGGCGGCGGCGGCGGTGATCCCGGGCAGCAGCGCGACCGCCCGCTGCGCCAGGATCGGGCCGGCATCGATGCGCGGCACCAGGCGGTGCACCGTCACGCCGAAGCGCGGCACGGGCTCGGCCAGCGCATGGATCGTCGGCACCGGCCCGCGATGCAGCGGCAGCAGGGAGGGATGCAGGTTGAGCCCGCCGAGGCGCGGGATCGCCAGCGTCGCCGCCGTGAGGATCTGGTCGCAATGCAGCGTCACCAGCAGGTCCGGCCGCACCGCGTCGAGCGCGTCATGCGCCGCCGCGCCGTTCATGTCCGGCATGTCGAGCACGGGAATGCCGCGCTGCGCCGCGATCCTGGACAGCCAGCCGCGCCCGCGCCGTGCCAGCGCGTGCGGCAGCGCGTAGTTCACGACGAGATAGGGCAGCAGCCGCGGGCCGGATCGCGCGAGATGCGTGCGCGCCTGCCGCAACGCGCCGCCGCGGAAGGGTGGCGAACGCCCCACCAGCACCACGCCTGCGCCCAGCGCCCCGCGCAGGACGGCGGCGGCCGCCTCGGCCGAGAGCGCACTCTCCAGGGTGAGCAGGACGATGCGCGGCGCCGTCAGCCCACGGCCTCCGCCAGGCGCCGCCGCGCCGCCACCAGCGCCGCCACCGCCTCGGCGATCTCGTCCTCCCCATGCTCGCTGCACAGGAAGAAGCGCAGCCGCGCCGACCGCTCCGGCACCACCGGGTAGAGGATGGGCTGCACGTTCACCCCCGCCTCGAACAGCAGCGCCGCCATGCGCGCCGCGGCGACGGAGCTGCCGAGGATCACCGGCACGATGCCGAGGCCGGCCGAGCGCCCGGCATCGAACCCGGCCTCCCGCACCAGCCGCAGGAACAGCGCGGCATTGGCCTGCAGCCGCGCCACGCGCCCCGGCTCGGCGTGCAGGATGCGCAGCGATTCCTGCGCCGCGGCAGCGAGCGGCGGCGCCAGCCCCACCGAATAGACGAAGCCCGGCGCGGCATGGCGCAGCCAGTCCACCAGCGCGCGCCGCCCCGCGATGTAGCCGCCGCAGGCCGAGAGCGTCTTCGACAGCGTGCCCATCCAGATGTCGATGCGCGCAGGATCGACGCCGCACTGCTCCGCCACGCCCCGCCCGGTCGCGCCGAGCACGCCGAGCGCATGCGCCTCATCGACCATCAGCAGCGCGTCGTGCCGCGCCGCCATGGCGGCGAAGCGCGCCAGCTCGGGCACGTCGCCATCCATCGAGTAGTGGCCCTCGATCGAGATCAGCACGCGGCCATGGCGGCGCCGCTCCGCCACGAGCGCGCGCTCCGCGGCCTGCCAGTCGTTGTGCGGGAAGGCGATGCGCCGCGCGCCGGACAGCCGCGCCCCCTCGGCGACGCTGTTGTGGATGAGCCCGTCGTGCAGGATCAGGTCGCGCGCGCCGAGCAGCGCGCCGATCACGGTGACGTTCGTGGCATGGCCGCTGACGAAGGCCAGGCACGCCTCCGCGCCGTGGTGCGCCGCCAGCGCGGCTTCCAGCGCGGCATGCACGGGCCGCTCGCCGGACGCGAGCCGCGAGGCGGAGGCGGAGACGCCGTGCCGGTCGATCGCCGCCTTGGCCGCCGCCGTGACGCGCACATCGCCGTTCAGGCCGAGATAGTTGTAGGAGGCGAAGTTCAGCACCTCGCGGCCGGCGATCACGCTGCGCGCGCCGGCCACCCCCTCATGCGGCCGGAAGTAGGGATCCTCCAGCCCAAGCGCCGCGCCGGCCTCGCGCACCATGGCGATGTCGGCCGCGCCCGGCAGCGTCGAGAGGTCGCGCCCCGGCCCGCCCGCCGCGATCGGCGGGCCCGGCGCGGCCGGCACCTC
>JAIEOP010000433.1 GCA_019750465.1 Acetobacteraceae bacterium
GGAAGATGGCGTCGAGCCGGGCGCGGGCGCCGCCCTCGATGGGGCGGCCGCGGCTGCCGGCGGGGCGCAGGAAGGGGGCGATGGCCTCCCACTCGGAATCGGTCATGGGTGCCCAGGGGCGAGGCGGGGAGTAGCGGGAGCGGCGGGGGCGGAGGGGGGAGGGCATGCGGGGTCGTCCGGGGCGGGGACCTGGGAGGGTGGCAGGGTCGGTGCGCGATTGCAAGGAAAATATTCCCCTTTGCGGCCTGGGCCTGGACCTGGCGCCGGGCTTGGTACTGGCGGCGCTGACCCGTCTTCGGCGTCAAGCACGCCAAGAAGGGAATTTTCCTAGCCATGGGCGCCGGCCTGCCGCGCCGGGCGACGGCGCGGAGCCGCCCGCGGCACCGGGCACTGCCAGGGCCTGGGCCTGCCGGCCCGGACCTTCCCCGTGCGCGGATGGCCACCGGCGGCGCAGCCGGTTGCCGGGCGGGGCCCGCGGGCGCCATCCTGGCGCACCGCCACCTCCAGTCCCGGACTGCTACGGAGACCCCTCGTGAAGAAAGGCTACAAGGCGCTGCTCGCCGACGCCGAGGCGATCATCGAGACCGTGCCCGTCGAGCAGGCCCTCTCCCTGCACGGCGACCCCGGCGTGGTCTTCGTCGACCTGCGCGACCCGCGCGAGATCGCGCGCGAGGGGCGCATCCCCGGCGCCTTCTCCTGCCCGCGCGGCATGCTGGAATTCTGGGTGGACCCGGACAGCCCCTATGCCAAGCCGGTCTTCCAGGAGGACAGGCGCTTCCTGTTCTTCTGCGCCGCCGGCTGGCGCTCGGCGCTGGCGACGCGGACGGTGCAGGAGATGGGGCTGGAGCGCGTCGCGCATATCGGCGGCGGCTTCGCGGCCTGGAAGGCGTCGGGCGGGGCGGTGGAGATGCCGCCGCCGCGCTGACTCAGCGCGCGACCTCCCCGTCCCTTGCCTCATGCTCCAGCGCCCGCCACATCTCGATGTCCCGCTCCGCCGTCCAGATGCGCGGCCGGTCGATCCCCCTCGCCTCGTCGAAGGCGCGGCTGACGTTGAACGGCATGCAGTGCTCGAAGATCACCCAGGCGCCGTATTTCGGCCGCATGTGGTCCATGGTGTCGCGGTAGATGTCGCCGAGGTCCCAGCCCTTCGCCACGCCCTCCCGCACCCGGGCGAAGAGCGTGCTCGTGAAGGCCTCCGTATCGGCCAGCCCCTGCGCCACGTCGGCCCGCGTCAGCAGCGACCGCCCGCGGCCGGGCACCAGCTTTTCGGGACCCAGCTCGCGGATCGCCGCCAGGGTCGCCGGCCAGTCGGCGAAATGCGCGTCGCCGCAATAGGGGGTGGCGCCGAACTCCACCGTGTCGCCGGCGAACAGCACCCGCTCCCGCGGCAGCCACACCACCGTGTCGCCCATGGTGTGCGCCCGGCCGATATGGATCACCTGCGCCTCGCGCTCGCCCAGCCAGAGGGTCATGCGCCTCTGGAAGGTATGGGTCGGCCAGGTGAGGCCGGGGATGCCCTCCTTGCCGCGGAACAGCCGGGGGAAGCGGCCGATCTCGCTGTCCATGTCCTGCTGGCCGCGCTCCGCGATCAGCTCCCGCGTCACGTCGGAGCAGATGATCGCCGCCTGCGCCTCCGGATAGCCCGAGGCGCCGAGCACGCGGACGGCATGGTAGTGGCTCAGCACGATCTGCGTCACCGCGCGGTCGGTCACCGCGGCGATGCGGGCCTGCACGTCCGCCGCCATGGCCGGCGTCGCCTGCGCGTCCACCACCACCACGCCCTGCGGCCCGACGATGACGCCGGAATTCGGGTCGCCCTCCGCGGTATAGGCGTAGAGGCCGGGGCCCAGCTCGTCGAAGGAGATCGTCTTGTCGGCGAGGTCGTTGGTGGAGGCGAAGCCGGACATGGCGATCTCCCTGGGGCCGTGGCGCGATGCGGCGCGATGCGCGGGCGCGACGCCGGGGGAGATGGCGCGGCCCGGCGCGGCTGCCAAGCCGGCACCGCCTGGCCCGGGCAGCGCCGCCGCGAACCGCGCCGCCGCCCCATGGCCGTCGTCCCTGTGGCGGATTAGACTGGGCGCGTCACCGCCCCACGCGCGCCGGTCCCAGGCTGGCGCCATTTCCCCCTGGGAGGATTCCATGCTCCGCCGCCTGCTTGCCGCCGCGCTGCTCGCCCTGCTCGCCGCCCCGGCCGCGCAGGCGCAGTCCAACGATCCCTCCTTCCGCGTGGTGAACAACACCCGCAACGTGGTGAACGAGGTCTATGCCTCGCCCGCCTCGGAGCGCAGCTGGGGCACCGACCGCCTCGGCACCGAGGTGATCCGCCCGGGCGCCACGCACATCATCCGCCTGCCGCGCGGCGAGTGCGTCTACGACATCCGCGTCGTCTACCAGGGCGGCGAGGCGGAGGAGCGGCGCGGGGTCAACACCTGCAACCTCACGGATTTCGTGCTGGGCGCGGCGGCGACGCCGGCCCCGACCCCCGCGCAGCCGCAGGCCGGCGGCAACCCCTCCTTCAACCTGGTCAACCAGAGCGGCCGGGTGATCGAGGAATTCTACGCCTCGCCCTCCTCCGAGCAGAATTGGGGGCCGGACCGGCTGGGCGCGGACACGGTCAGCCCGGGCAGCCGCTTCGCCATCCGCCTGCCGCAGGGCGAGTGCCTCTATGACCTGCGCATCGTCTTCCAGGGCGGCGAGGCGCGCGAGCAGCGCCGCGTGGATGCCTGCAACACCGTGGACTTCGTCGTGCGGTAGCGCGCGGGACAGCGTCGTGCGGTAGCGCGCGGGACAGCGTCGTGCGGTAGCGCGCGGGACAGCGTCGTGCGGTAGCGCGCGGGACAGCGTCGTGCGGTAGCGCGCGGAAAAACGCCGTGCGGTAGCGCGCGGAAAAACGCCGTGCGGTAGCGCGCGGAAAAACGCCGTGCGGTAGCGCGACCCCCACCCTGACCCTCCCCCGCCTTGCGGGGGAGGGAAGCAGTCCCCCTCCCCCGCAAGGCGGGGGAGGGTCGGGGTGGGGGTGTTCGCGGGGGAGGGCCGGGGTGGGGGGTGTTCTTCGCTGTTCTGCCCCCTACGCCGCCGCCTTGTGCAGCGCCTTCCAGATCACCTCCGGCGTCGCCGGCATGTCGAGGTGCCGCACGCCGTCGCCGGCCAGCGCATCGACCAGCGCATTGACCACCGCCGGCGGCGAGCCGACCGCCCCGGCCTCGCCCGCGCCCTTCACGCCCATCGGGTTGGTCTCGCAGGGCACCTCGATGAGATCGACCTCGATGTCCGGCAGGTCCTCGGCGCGCGGCAGGGCGTAGTCCATGAAGCTCGCCGAGAGCAGCTGGCCGCTGTCCCGGTCATAGGCGGTGCGCTCGTGCACGGCCTGGCCGACGCCCTGCGCCACGCCGCCATGCACCTGGCCGCGCACGATCATCGGGTTGATGGCGTGGCCGACGTCATCGACCACGATGTAGCGCGGGATCTCCACCAGGCCGGTGTCGGGATCGACCTCCACCTCGGCGATGTGGCAGCCATTGGGGAAGGTGTGGTGGTCGATCTTCGCCACCTCCGCCGCGTCCAGCAGCGTGGCGGATTCGCCCCGCGCCGCCCGCTCCCGCTGGATGCGCGCGAGGTCGAGGATGTGCACCGCCTTGTCGGTGCCGACCACGCTGAACCGGCCCGAGCCGCTGGTGAACTCGATATCCGCGACCGACGCCTCCAGGTGCTCGGACGCCGCCTGCCTGCCCCGCTCGATGACCGTCGCCGTGGTCAGCAGGATCGCCTGGCCCTCGGAGTAGAGCGAACGCGCGCCGCCGGTGCCGCCGCCCTCGGGGATGGCGTCGGAATCGCCCTGCAGCACGCGGATCCGCTCCATCGGGATGCCGAGCTCATGGCTGGTCATCATGGCATAGGCGGTCTCGTGGCCCTGGCCGGTGGATTGCGTGCCGACCAGCAGCTCGGCGAAGCCGTCGGCCGCGAAGCGCACCTCGGCGCGCTCGGTGGGGCCGCCGCCGGTGGCCTCCAGGTAGTAGGCCATGCCGATCCCGCGCCGCCGGCCCCGCGCCATGGACGCCGCGCGGCGCGCCGGGAAGCCGGCCCAGTCGGCCTTCGCCAGCGCCGCGTCCAGCACCGTGCCG
Source organism: Acetobacteraceae bacterium (assembly GCA_019750465.1). Classification (GTDB taxonomy): domain Bacteria; phylum Pseudomonadota; class Alphaproteobacteria; order Acetobacterales; family Acetobacteraceae; genus JAIEOP01. The sequence continues at coordinate 4,122 of JAIEOP010000433.1, forward strand.
AACTCGCCGCTGTCGTAGCGGCAGCCCATGGCGGAGGTGTGCGGCATGGCGCTGCTCGGCACCATGTTGCGCCGGCGCAGCTCCACCCGGTCGATGCCCAGCTCGCGCGCCGCGGCGTCGATCAGGCGCTCCACCAGGTAGTTGCTCTCCGGCCGCCCGGCGCCGCGATAGGCATCGACGGGCACGGTGTTGGTCAGCACGCCCAGCACATGCGCGTGCACGGCCCCGAAGCCGTAGACGCTGGCCAGCACCTTGGTGCCCGCCATGGTCGGGATGAAGGGCGCGAAGGTGTTCAGGTAGGCGCCCATGTTGGCGTGGTTCTTCGTGCGCAGCGCGAGGAATTTCCCCTCCCCGTCGAGCGCCAGCTCGCCCTCGGTGATGTTGTCGCGGCCATGGGTGTCGGACTGGAAGGCCTCGGTGCGCTCGCTGGTCCACTTCACCGGCCGGCCCAGCCGCCGCGCCGCCATGCAGCACAGCGCGTACTCGGCATAGAGATAGAGCTTCATGCCGAAGCCGCCCCCCACGTCGGGGGTGACGACGCGGAAATTCTCCGGCGGCAGCTTGAACACCACGCCCGCCAGCAGGTCCTTCACCAGGTGCGAGCCCTGGGTGCCGGCATGCAGGGTGAACCTGCCGCTCGCCGCGTCGTACTCGGCCGCGGCCGCGCGCCCCTCCATGGAGGCGACGACGATGCGGTTGTTCACCACCGTCAGCCGCGTGACATGCGCGGCCGATCTGATCAGCGCGTCGGCGCGGGCGGCGTCGCCGGCTTCCCAGTCGAAGGCGATGTTGTTCGGCACGCCGTCCCAGACCTGCGGCGCCCCCGGCAGGTGCGCGGTGGCGAGGTCGGTGGCGGCCGGCAGCACGTCGTACTCGACGATCACCGCCTCGGCGGCGTCGCGGGCCGCCTCGCGCGTCTCGGCGACGATGAAGGCGACGGGGTCGCCGACATGGCGGACCCGGCCCTCGGCCAGCGCGCCGCGCGGGGTCTGGGCGCGGTCCGTGCCGTCGCGGTTCTGCAGGGGGATGACGCAGGGGATCTCGCCCAGGCCCTCGGCCTTCCAGTCCTCGGCGGTGATCACCGCCAGCACGCCGGGCATCGCCCTGGCCGCCGCGGTGTCGATGCCGGCGATGCGCGCCGCGGCGTGCGGGCTGCGCAGCACATGGCCATGCGCGGCGCCCGGCAGGGCGATGTCGTCGGTGTAGCGGCCGCCGCCCACCAGCAGGCGCGGATCCTCGATGCGGCGCAGCGGCTGGCTCAGCCCGAACTTGGCCATGGTCTCCCCCGGGGGTTTGTCTGCCCCATCATCTGTTGCGGACGGGGCGTTGGGGAAGGGGGGAGCGCGTCTCCCTCCCCCGCCCGCTGGACACCCGCAGCGTTGGCAGCGCCACCCCGATCCCCGACCCTTCCCCCGCGGGCGGGGGAGGGGGGGAGTCACGTTCGCGTCAGTGCCGCCCTGGCGCGGCGCCTGCCGGCGCGGCGAAGCCCAGCTTCCGCTTCACCCATTCCCGGATCGTCTGGAACACGACGTAGAGCATCGGGATCATGAAGATGCCGACGATCGACGCCGCCAGCATCCCCCCGAAGACCGGCGTGCCCACCGCCCGGCGCGACAGCATGGCCGCGCCGGTGGCGATGATCAGCGGCACCAGGCCCAGGATGAAGGCTATCGAGGTCATCATCACCGCGCGGAAGCGCAGCTGGGCGCCGGCGATGGCGGCGTCGCGGATCGACAGCCCGTCGCGCTCGCGCGCCTCCTTGGCGAATTCGATGATCAGGATGCCGTTCTTCGCCGCCAGCGCGATCAGCACCACCAGCCCGATCTGCGCATAGACGTCCAGCGACAGCCCGGCGATCAGGATGGCGCCGAAGGAGCCGATGCCGCCCACCGCGACCGAGAGCAGCACGGGGATCGGGATCGTCCAGCTCTCGTACAGCGCGACCAGGAACAGGTAGGCGAACAGCACCGCCAGCGCGACCAGCGTCGCGGTCTGCCCCGCCGCCGCCTTCTCCTGCAGCGCCGTGCCGGTCCAGGAGAAGCCGTAGCCGGGCGGCAGGGCGCGGGCCGAGATCTCCTCCATGGCGCGCAGCGCGTCGCCCGAGGAAACGCCGGGCCGCGGCGCGCCGTTGACGGTGAGCGAGCGGACGTTGTTGTAGCGCTGCAGGGTCTGCGGCCCGACCACCACGCGGACATCGGCGAAGGCGCGCAGCGGCACCATCTCGCCGCGGCTGTTGCGCACGCGGATGCGCCAGATGTCGGGGATGTCGTCGCGGTCGGTGGCCTCGGCCTGGATGTTCACCTGCCAGACCCGGCCGAACAGGTTGAAGTCGTTGACGTAGAACCCCCCCAGCGTCGCCTGCAGCGCGGTGAAGATGTCGCTGATCCGCACGCCCAGCGCCTGCGCCTTGTCGCGGTCCACGTCGAGGAACAGCGAGGGCGTGGTGGGCGAGAAGGTGGAGAACACCGCGGTCAGCCGCGGATCCTGGTTGGCCTGCACGATCAGCCCGAGCATGGCCGAGCCCATCTCCGCCGGGTCGCGGCCCTGGAAGTCCTGCAGCTGGTACTCGAAGCCGCCGCCCGTGCCGAGGCCGATGATCGGCGGGATGTTGAAGGCGAAGACGTTGGCGACGCGGATGCCCTGCGCCGCGGCGAAGACGCGGCCGATGCCGGCGAAGACGCTGTCCCCGGCCGCGGTGCGGTCCTCGAAGGGCTTCATCCGCGCCACCATGAAGGCGGAGTTGGACTGCGCGCCGCCATCGATCAGCGAGAAGCCGACGATCGCCAGGATGTTCTCGATGGCCGGGTTCTGCTGGAGGATCCCCTCCACCTGGATGGCCGCGTCCCGGGTGCGGGAGACGCTGGCGCCCTGGGGCAGCTGGAGCTGGATGAAGAAGGCGCCCTGGTCCTCCTGCGGCAGGAAGCCGGAGGGGGTCCGCTGCGCCACCGTCCAGACGGCGAAGGCGAAGCCCGCGGTCAGCAGCAGCGACAGCGCCGAGACGCGCACCAGCCGGCGCACCACCGCGGCGTAGCCGTCCCGCACCGCATCGATGCCGCGCAGCACGTACCTGATCGGCCCCCGCCGCGGCCCGTGCGAGGGGCGCAGCACCAGGGCGCAGAGCGCCGGCGAGAGGGTGAGCGCGTTGATCGCGCTGATCACCATGGCGACGCTGATGGTCACCGCGAATTGCCGGAACAGCACGCCGGAGACGCCGGGGATGAAGGCGACCGGGATGAAGACCGAGAGCAGCACCAGGGTGATCGCGATGATCGGGCCGGTGATCTGCGCCATCGCCTTCTTCACCGCGTCGGCCGGCGGCAGGCCGGGCTCCTCCTCCATCACCCGCTCGACGTTCTCCACCACCACGATGGCGTCGTCCACGACGATGCCGATGGCGAGCACGAGCGCGAGCAGCGAGATGGTGTTGGCCGAGTAGCCGACCGCCAGCAGCACGGCGAAGGTGCCGATGAGGGAGACCGGCACGGCAACGGTCGGGATGATGGTGGCGCGCAGCGAGCCGAGGAACAGGTAGACCACCAGCACGACGAGGACGAAGGCCTCGAGCAGGGTGATGATCACCTCGCGGATGGTGTCGGAGACGAAGGTGGAGGTGTCGTAGACCACCAGCGTCCGCATGCCCGGCGGGAAGCGCTGCGACAGCTCGGAGAGGGTGTCGCGCACGGACTGCGCGACCGCCACCGCGTTGGCGCCGGGCGCGAGGTAGACGCCCATGGTCACGGTGGGCCGGCCGTTCAGGCGGCTTTCCGTGTCCATGGTGGTGGCCCCGAGCTCGACGCGCGCGACATCCCGCACCCGCAGCACGGAGCCGTCCGGGTTGGCGCGGATGACGATCTCGCCGAACTGCTCGGGGCTGGTGAGGCGGCCCTGGGTCTGGATGTTGAACTGGAATTGCTGGTCCTCGGAGATCGGCCGGGCGCCGATGCGCCCCACCGCGGCCTGGACGTTCTGCGCCTGGATGGCCCCGATGATGTCCTGCGGCGTGATGTTCAGGCTGATCAGCCGGTCCACCTCGAACCAGACGCGCATGGAGTAGTCCATGGCGCCGAACAGGAACACGTCGCCGACGCCGGGCACGCGGCGCAGCGTGTCCAGCATGTTGATGGTGACGTAGTTCGACAGGAACAGCGGATCCTGCTCCCCGGTCTCGGAGTAGACGGCGAGGAATTGCAGCACCGCGGAGGACTGCTTGCGCACCGTGACGCCGTTGCGCTGCACCTCCTGCGGCAGGCGGGCCAGAATGCCCTGCACCCGGTTGTTCACGTTGACCGTGTTGATGTCCGGGTTGGTCCCGAGCGCGAAGGTGACGGTCAGGGTATAGCTGCCGTCGTTGGCGCTGTTCGAGCGCATGTAGAGCATGCGGTCGGCGCCGTTCACCGCCGATTCGACCGGCTGCGCCACGGTGGATTCCACCACCGCGGCGGAGGCGCCGGGGTAGCGCGCCGTCACCTGCACCTGCGGCGGGACGATGTTCGGGAACTGGCTGACCGGGATGGTGAACAGCGCCAGCAGCCCGGCGATGGTCATGACGATGGAGATGACGATGGCCAGCCGCGGCCGGTCGACGAAGACGCCGGAGATCATGCGAGGTGGTCCCGCCTAGCCCTGGCGCGCGCCGGCGGCGGCTGGTCCGGGCGGTGGCCCCGGCGGCCGGCCCGGCGGCGGGCC
>JAIEOP010000273.1 GCA_019750465.1 Acetobacteraceae bacterium
AGGCTTTGTTGCAGAAGAACTTTCGCCGATTCAGAACCCCGATGCACCTACTCTGTGTGAGAAATGCGGGCTAGCGAGAAGGGCAGCGTGACGAGGCCGAGGCTGAGCTGCACCGAGAGAAGCACCAGGATGAAGGTGTCGGCATAGGTCGAGGTGCGGCGGATGCGTGCATCGTAGAGGCGCCGGTGCAGCAGCAGCGACAGGCCGACGAAGCAGACGGCGCCGGCGATGCCGCCCGCGGTCACCGCCACGAGCTGCTTGTCGGCCGGCGCGATCGCCCATCCGTAGGCCCAGTGCGGCGTCAGCAGCCCGAAGAAGTGGCCGAAGAACAGGAACAGGATGCTGTAGTGGAAGAGGTTCGAGCCCCAGCGGAGCTGCCGCGCACGCAGCATCTGGGACGAGCCGGAGCGCCAGGTGTACTGGTCGCAGTCGAAGCGGATCAGCGAGCCGATCACGAACACGCCCATGCAGATATAGGGGTAGATCCCGAACAGGAAATCGTGGAGGTAGTCGGTGAAGCCGGTCCAGACGACGGACATGGCGTCGCTCCTTCAGCGGATGGCGTGGCTGGCGCGCAGCGCGCGCAGACGGTCGATCATGGCGCCCACCTTGGCGCGGGCGCCCTGCTTGTCGGGGTCGGATTCCGGACCGAAGACCACCGGCTCGGCCTCCCACGCCGCGTCGAGCTCGGCGAACTCCTCGGCGTCGCTCCGCTCCTGCTCGGCGGTCGGCTGCTGCGCCGGGCGGAGCCCGGCCTCGGCCAGCGCGGCGGCGAGTACCGCGGCATAGGCGCGCGCGTCGGCGCTGCCGCGGCCGAGCAGCTTCGCATGCAGCCCGTCGAGGATCGGCGCGCACTGCCCGAGGAGGTTCGCCGTCACGGCTGGCGGCGCATGCGCGCAGAACTCGAGGAAGAGCGGCAGGAAGTCGGGCAGTTCGCGCGCGTCCATGGCGAAGCCGGCATGCTGGTAGACCTGCGCCAGCTCGATCATCGCCGGGCCGCGGTTGCGGGTGTCGCCGTGGACGTGCTCGAACAGGTGGAGGCTGGTCCCCCTGCCGCGGTCGAAAAGGCGCACATACGCCTCCTCGCGGTCCAGGCCGTCGCCGAGGCCGAGCCGGCGCACGAGCCGCGCGATGCGCGGTGCCAGGTCGGCGCGGAAGCCGGCGGCCGGGACCGCGCGGCCGATCTCCGGCAGGTCCGCCCGCAGCGCCGCGTCCGGATAGCGCAGCAGGACGGAGAGGAGGGCGAGGCGGCGGTTCATCGGCCGGTCTCCTGCGTCGCGGCGGCGGCCGCCGCCTCGTTCGCCTCGCGGATCGCGGGCGGCGCCATGCGTCCGGCGGAGGGGCCGGTCGCGCTGAACAGGTTGCCGACGGTGCGCCCGTCGTAGCAGCCCTGGCCGAAGCTGAAGCCGCAGGACGACTTCAGGTCGAAGGCGTTCTCCGCGTACTCGCGATGCGTCGAGGGGATGACGTAGCGGTCCTCGTAGTTGGCGATCGCCAGCGTCTGGTACATCGCCTCCACCTGCGAGGCCGTCATGCCGACGCGGGCCAGGATCGCCGTGTCGTCGCGGCTCTCGACGGTGCGGGCCCGCATGTGCATGCGCATCGCCATCATGCGCTGCAGCGCGCTGGCCACCGGGGCCTCGGCGCCCGCGGTCAGCAGGTTGGCGAGGTACTTCACCGGGATGCGCAGGCGCTCGACGTCGGGCAGGCCGTCCTTCCACCCGACATGCCCGGCCTCGGCGGCCGACTGCACGGGCGAGAGCGGCGGCACGTACCAGACCATCGGCAGCGTCCGGTACTCGGGGTGGCCGTTCGGCCGCGCGTTGTGCAGCGCCTGGTGCGCGCGCAGGTCCACCGGCGGGCGGTAGAGGCCGAGCGCCTCCCCGAAGGCGAGCATCCAGGGATGGTCCTGGTAGAGCTGCTGCCGTCCGCTCAGCGTGCGCCAGGGGATCAGCTCGTGCACGTTCGTGTAGCCCGAGTTGTAGCAGACATCCTCGCTCTCCAGCCCCGACCAGATCGGCGAGGAGATGATCTTCCGGGGTTGCGCCTGCACATCCCTGAACCGGATGGCTTCATGCTCCTTGGGAAGCGCAAGGTGGCGGTGGTCGCGGCCCGTGGCCTTGCCCAGCGCCTCCCATGCCTTCACCGCGACATGGCCGTTGGTCTCCGGCGCGAGGTGCATCAGCGTCTCGCAGGCGTCGATGTCGGTGTCCATGCGCGCGAGCTTGCCCTCGACGCCCGGCACCTCGACCTCGCCGTTCAGGTGGCGCAGGAAGCCGACCTCGTGCTCGGTCTTCCAGGCCATGCCCTTGCCGTTGTTGCCGAGCTTCTCCATCAGCGGGCCGAGCGCCGTGAAGCGGGCGAAGGTGTTGGGGTAGTCGCGCTCCACCACCGTCACCGCCGGCATGGTCTTGCCGGGGATCGGCTCGACCTCGCCGTTCTTCCAGTCGCGCACCTGGTGCGTCTGGACACGGCGCTGCGTCGCGTCCAGTACATGATCCGCCTGGCGCCGTATCTGTCCGACAGCACGCCGCCATAGGCGCGGAAGATCGAAGCCGGCACGGAGTAGGCCGCGCCGATCATGCCGGCCGTCGCGATGTCGAAGCCGTAGGCGTCGATGATGTAGTGCGGCAGCCAGAGCGCCAGCGCCACGAAGGCGCCGAAGACGAAGAAGTAGTAGAGGCTGAAGCGCCAGACCTGGACGTTCTTCAGCGGCTCGAGCAGCGCCGAGATCGGCTCGGGCTTCGCGCCAGACGCCCGCCTTGCGGCGAGCGAGGGATTGTCCTCCGTGCCGAACCAGAAGACCACGGCCATGACCAGGAGGCCGACGGCCCAGAGCTGCGCCACCATCTGCCAGCCGAAGGCGACCATGACGACGGGTGCCAGGAACTTTGTCACGGCCGCGCCGACATTGCCCGCGCCGAAGATGCCGAGCGCGGTGCCCTGCTTCTCCTTCGGATACCACTTCGAGACGTAGGCGATGCCGACGGCGAAGGAGCCGCCCGCGATGCCGACGCCGAGCGCGGCGAGCAGGAAGGTCGGGTAGTCGTAGGCGAAGGTCAGGAGGAAGGTGGCGATCGCCGCGGCGACCATCACGCCGACATAGACGACGCGTCCGCCGTGCTGGTCGGCCCAGATGCCGAGGATCAGGCGGATCAGGCTGCCGGTCAGGATCGGCGTGCCGACGAGCAGGGCGAACTGCGTGTCGGTCAGCCCGAGGTCCTGCTTGATCTGCACGCCGATGATGGAGAAGATCGTCCAGACGGCGAAGCAGACCGTGAAGGCGATGGTGGAGAGCCAGAGGGCGCGTGATTGCGCTCCAGGCTCCGCTGAGATCGATGCGCCGTTCATGCCCTCCTCCGGTTCCAGCGGGAGCGGCGCAACAGAGCCACCTGTCCGGTCGCGAGGGATTGCGCGAGATCAAGCGGTGGGCGCCGCAGCCGTTGAATCTTGGGAGGTTGGTGATCCTCGTTAGCCGGATCATTGACCAGGGGCAGCGCGTGCCTTGATCCAGGTCAATGAGGACGCGCACGCCCCGCAGCGCCAGCGGCACCAGGGCCACGATGATGAGCGCGTTGAAGATCACGGCCGAGAGGATCGCGCTTTCGGGGCTTGCGAGCCGCATCACGTTCAGCGCTTCCAGGCCCGGATACTGCGCGACGAAGATCGCCGGCAGGATGGCGAAGTACTTCGCGACGTCGTTGGCGATCGAGAAGGTGGTCAGCGCGCCGCGCGTGATGAGCAGCTGCTTGCCGATCTCCACCACCTCGATGAGCTTCGTCGGATCGCTGTCGAGGTCCACCATGTTGCCGGCCTCGCGCGCCGCCTGCGTGCCGGTCTGCATGGCGAGGCCGACATCGGCCTGGGCCCGCGCCGGCGCGTCGTTGGTGCCGTCGCCGGCCATCGCGACCAGACGCCCTTCAGCCTGGGCACCGCGGATATAGGCGAGCTTGTCCTCGGGCGTCGCCTCGGCGAGGAAGTCATCCACGCCCGCCAGCCCATGCCGCGCTCCGGGTCCACGCCGGCGCCGCGATAGAAGGCAGCCTCCACGGGAGCGAGATAGCGTACCCGCCCGGCGGCGATGGCCGCGATGCAGCGCCCGAGCGGCACCGCCGTCGCGGTGACGAGCCCGAGCACGAGGGCGATCTGCGCCCAGCCGATGAGGGTCATGTCAGAGGCTCTCGGGCCGCAGCAGGGCCCAGAGGAGATAGCCGAGCAGGGCCGCCGCCACGGCGCCGCCGAGGATGAGCTCCAGCATCGGCGTCAGATCCGCGCGCAGGCGGCGACGTAGAGCGCCATCAAAGCGAAGCCGCCAAGGCCGAGGGCAAGCAGGAGAAGGTCGAGCATGGTGCGTCCGTCCGTCGTGGAAGGTCGCAACGGTGTGTGCGCGGCGGGCGCAAAGGCGCCATGCGTGTTCGGCCGCGGCCGCATAAAGCCGGCGTAAAGACCAGTGCCGCGCCGCGGCGCCGCTTCTATGGTCGGCGCCGATGCAGGAGGATCCCGACCGCCCCGACCCCGATGCGCTCCTCGCGCTCGCCCGCCGCGAGGGGCGCGGCCGGCTGAAGGTGTTCCTCGGCGGCGCACCCGGCGTCGGCAAGACCTGGGAGATGCTGGCCGAGGGCCGCCGGCGCGCCGCTGGCGGCGACGACGTGCTGATCGGCATCGTCGAGACGCATGGCCGCGCCGAGACGCAGTCCGCGATCGGCGATCTGCCGATCCTGCCGCGCGCGCGCCTCGACTATCGTGGCCAGGCGCTGGAGGAGTTCGATCTCGACGCCGCGCTCGCCCGCCGCCCGCGTATCCTGCTGCTGGATGAGCTCGCCCACAGCAACGCCCCCGGCAGCCGCCACCCGAAGCGCTGGCAGGACGTGGAGGAGCTGCGCGACGCCGGCATCGAGGTGTGGACGACGATGAACGTCCAGCACCTCGAGAGCCTGTCGGAGGCGGTCGCGCGCATCACCGGCGTGCGTGTCGCCGAGACGGTGCCCGACCGTGTGTTGGCCGAGGCGGATGCGGTCGAGCTGATCGACATCCCGCCCGCCGAACTGATCGAGCGGATGCGCCAGGGCAAGGTGTATCGCCCCGACCAGGCGGCGCGCGCGCTGCGCGGCTTCTTTCGCGAGGGCAACCTCGCCGCGCTGCGCGAGATGGCGCTGCGCCGCACCGCCGAGCGCGTGGACGCGGACGTCACCGGCTACATGCGCGCCAACGCCATCGCCGGCCCCTGGCCCGCGGGCGATCGGGTGATGGTATTGGTCGGGCCAGATCCGGCAGCGGAGGCCGTCATTCGATCCGCACGGCGGATCGCTGATGCCCTGAAGGCGCCGCTGATCGCACTGCACGTCGAGCAGCCAAGCGCGCCCGCCACCGGCGACCCGGCATCGGCCATGCAGGTCGCAGAAAGCCTGGGCGCCGGCGCCGAGACCGTCGTCGCGACGGACCTGCCGACCGCCATCCTGCGGGAGGCCCGCGCGCGCAACGTGACGCATCTGGTGATCGGCCGCGGCCAGCCCACGCTGTGGCGACGGCTGACAGGGACGACCCTGTCAGCCACGCTGCTGCGCCGCGCGGGCGACTTCACGCTGCACCTGGTGCCCGATCCGGCGGGCCCGCGCCGCGCGCTGCCGCCAGAGCCGCGCGGCCTGCCATCATGGCTCGGATGGGCGGCGACGCCAGCGCTGGTGACCGGCGCCACGTTGGTCGGGCTCGCCTTTGACAGCACGGTGCCGGAAGGCGCGCTCGGCATGGTGTATCTTGTGCCCATCGTCGCGGCCGCGGTCGGCTTTGGGCCGCTGCAGGGCGGACTTGCGGCGGCACTCTCCTTCCTGGCGTGGAACTTCCTGTTCCTCCCGCCCCGCTACACCTTCACGATCGCCGGCCCGCAGGATGTGGTCGGCGTCGTCGTGTTCGCCCTGGTGGCGCTGCTGCTGGCCGGCACCACCGGCGGCCTCGGGCGCTCCGTGCGCGCGGCGCGGGCGCGGCTGGTCAGCCTGCGCCGCCTTGTCGAGTTCAGCCGCCGCCTCGGTGCGCCGGGCGACCGGACGGACATCGTCATCGCCGTGGCCGAGGAGGCGGCGCGCATCGCCGGGGGCGCGGCCTGCGTGCTGCTGCCGCTGCCACCCGCGCCGGGCGAGACGTCGCCGGAGCCGGTGGTCCGTGCCGCCGTGCCCGTCGAGGTGGAGCCCGACGAAGGCGCGATGGCCGCCGCGCGCTGGGCCATCGCGAACGGGCGCGCCGCCGGGCGCGGCACCGACACCTTGCCCGCGCTGCCCTGGCAGTTCCGGCCGATGCGCGGCGCGCGCAGCGTCGTCGGGCTGCTTGGCATCAAGCTCCCCGAGGAAGCCGGTTCGCTCGATGCGGAGAGAAGCAAGGCGCTCGACGCGCTGCTCGACCAGGCGGTGATCGCGCTGGAACGCGCCGAACTGATGGAGGAGCGCGCCCGCGGCGAAGCCCGCAGCGAGACCGAGGCGCTCCGCACCGCGCTGCTGACCTCGCTGGGGGACGATCTCAAGACGCCGCTCACGTCCATTCGCGGCGCGATCGGGACGCTGCGCGCCTCCGGTGGGTCGCTCACGCCCGCGGCGCGCGATGACCTGCTGCTGACCGCCGAGGAGGAGACGGCGCGGCTGACGCGATGGATCGCCAACATCCTCGACATAGTGCGGATCGAGAACCGGCAGATCACGCCTCGCCAGGAGATGGTGGACCTGGCCGAGGCCGCCGAGAGCGCCGCGCTGCGCGCCGCGCGCGCCACCGGTCGTCACGTGGGCCGGGACTTGGCACCGGGCCTCGTGGCACCCCGCCTCGATCCCGTCCTGCTCGACCAGGTGCTCGCGAACCTCCTCGACAACGCCCAGAAGTTTTCGGGCCCGGAGGGTCTGGTGATGCTGCGGACGCGGCGCGATGGCGCCGACGTGGTGCTGGTCGTCGAGGATGACGGGCCGGGCATCCCCCGCACCGACCTGCATCGCGTTTTCGATCCCTTTTTCCGCGCCACGCGCACCGATCGCGTCGCCGCCGGCAGCGGGCTCGGCCTTGCGATCTCGCGCGGCCTCATCCAGGCGATGGGAGGGCGGATCGCCGCGGACAGCTCCGTCACGCCCGACGGGCGCGGCACGCGCATCACGGTCCGGTTTCCCGCGCTGTGAACAACCCCGGCCGGCCACGCATTCTCGTCATCGACGACGAGCCGCAGATCCACCGCTTCCTCGGCCCCGCGCTCGAGGCCGCGGGCTACGGACCGATCCGCGCGCTGAACGCGGCGGAGGGGCTGCGGCTTGCGGCGGAGCGCACGCCCGCACTGGTGCTGCTCGACCTCGGCCTGCCGGACCTCGACGGCCAGGCGGTGCTGCCGAAGCTGCGCGCCTTCTGCGCCGCGCCCGTGATCGTGCTCTCGGCGCGCGAGCGGGAGGAGGAGAAGGTTGCCGCGCTCGATTCCGGCGCCGACGACTACGTGGAAAAGCCCTTCGCGCTGGGCGAGCTACTCGCGCGGCTGCGTGCGACCCTGCGCCGTGCCGGGCGGCTTGCGGATACGGCGGAGGCCGTGCTGCGCATCGGCCCGCTGGAGCTGGACATCCCGGCGCGCATCGCGCGCTTGGGTGACGCGGAACCGCTCAAGCTGACGCCGCGCGAGTGGGACCTGCTGGTGGCGCTGGCGCGCGGCGGGGTGGGGCGGGTGATCACCCAGCGCCAGCTTCTCGCGACCGTCTGGGGACCGGCGCATGTGGAGGACACACAGTATCTGCGCGTCTACATCGGACATCTGCGTCAGAAGCTCGGGCCGGCGGCGATGCTGATCCGGACCGAACCGGGCGTCGGCTATCGGTTCGGCGAGGATAGAGACCCGGCCTGACGCACGGCCTTGGGACAACGGCCGCCCCCCCCAATCCTGACGTGTCAGACCGGCAAGCTGGCTCCGTTCGCGCGACCGTCACGCGACCGCGCCGTCGCCGCTATTCCCTTGCCGACTGCTTCCGTGGTGCTTCCGTGAGCACCCGCAGCACGCGGCGGCCGAAAAACGCTTCTGCTAGCGCGTTGATTAGTGTAGAGAATTTGGCGGACCCGATTGGATTCGAACCTTCGACCTCTGCCTTCGGAGGAGATTTCAACTAGGCATACCGAGGGCGCGACAGAGCCTGCCAAAGCACTACGATCTGTGATATTTCAACATCTTATGACCGCCGCTGGCGCGGCGATGCTTCGCGGAATTTCCGTGTTCGTGCTACCTAATCTGCTACCTAGCCAGATGGCGGAGGCACGAACCATGGCGATCGAACGTCGGCGCATCGGGCTCCGTGAGGTGGCCGCGCTCGCGCCGAACCAGGAGGTTTGGGATAGCGCGGTGGCAGGCTTCGGTGCCCGGCGGCAGCGGAGTAAGTCGATCGCCTACGTGGTGCTCTATAGGACGCGCGACGGACGCCCCCGCCGCTACACGATTGGCCGCCATGGCGCGCCGTGGACGCCGGAGACGGCGAGGATCGAAGCGAAGCGGATCCTCGGTCTCGTCGCGGATGGCGCCGATCCCGCGGGCGACAAGCGCCGGCAGCGCTCCCAGGTCACGACCGTTGCTGAACTCTGCGACGAGTACCTGCAGGAGGCCGAGGCCGGTCGCCTTCTCACGCGGCGCCGGGCGGGAAAGAAGCCGAGCACATTGATGACCGATCGCGGCCGAGTGGTTCGCCACATCAAGCCGCTGCTCGGCAAGTTGTCGGTTGCCTCTGTTGCGCGAGATGACGTTGAGCGCTTCATGCACGCGGTGGCCGAAGGTAATACCAACGCGCGTTGATGTTGACACATCAACGCCCCTCGGACGCCGGGCGCCGCGCATCCGCGCGGCCTGGCTTCG
>JAIEOP010000416.1 GCA_019750465.1 Acetobacteraceae bacterium
CCAGCAGCAGCGGCGCCCGCCCGGCGCGGGCCAGCGCCATCGCCGCCGCGCCGCCCGCCGGGCCGCCGCCGATGATGGCGACCTCCGTCATGCCCGCGAGACCAGCCAGCGGAAGGGAAAGGTCCAGCGGATGCGGGCGCGCAGCCCCGCCTCGCCCAGCAGGCGCCGCCAGTCGGCGCGGGTGAAGCCGCGGGCGATCGAGATGGTGCTGTCATGCACCACCATCGGGTGCATGCGCAGCGCCCGCACGCCGAGCCAGACGAACCCCCAGGGCAGCTTGTGCCGATGCAGGTCGCTGATCAGCCAGCCAAGGTCGGCCCGCGCCTCCATCCAGCGCAGGAACCGCACCAGCTCGGCATCCGTCAGGTGATGCGCGAAAAGGCTGCACAGCACCACGTCGAAGCGCTCCTCCGGATCGAGCGCGAAGAGGTCCTGCGTGATCCAGCGCGCCGGCACGCCCTGCGCCGCGGCATGGCTCGCGGCCCAGGGGCTGCGGTCGAGCCCGACCAGGCTGAGCGAGACGCCGCGCCGCGCGCCCCAGGCGGCGACCGCCACCAGCAGGTCGCCGCCGCCGGCGCCGACATCGAGGATCGACAGGTGCCGCCGGCCCGTTGCCGCCACAAGCGCATCGAGCCAGCGCAGCACCGGGCGACGCGCCAGGCTCATGCGGTTGATGCGCGCGAGGTCGCGCAGCGCGGCCTCGAAATCCGGCTGCGTCGCCGCGGCGTCGTCCATCCATTCCGCGGCGGTGCTGCGCGGCATCAGGCCACCGTGAAGCGCATGCTCTCGGCCGAGAGGCCCGGTCCGAAGGCAAGGGCGCAGCCGCGCGTGCCCGGCGCCGGCGCCGCCGCCAGCATGCGCGCCAGCACGAACATCACGGTCGCGGAGGACATGTTGCCGTGCTCGCGCAGCACGGCGCGGCTGTGGGCGAGGGCCGGCTCCGGGATGCCGATGCCGTGGCCGACCGCATCCACCACGCTGCGCCCGCCCGGATGCACGGCCCAGAGCGCGATCTCCTCAGGCGCCAGGCCGCCGAGGATGGCCAGGGCATGCTCGGGCAGTGCCCGCGCGAGGGTCAGCGGCACGAAGCCCGAGAGCGTCATGTCGAAGCCGCTGTCGCCGATGCGCCAGGTGATCTGGTCCGCCGCTTCTGGCACGAGGGCGGAATGGAAGCCGTCGATGCGCAGGCCGGCTTCCTCCGCGCTGACGAGGGTCGCGGAACAGCCATCGGCGAAGAGCAGGAAGCAGAGCAGCTGCTCGATCTCCGAGGAGGGCTGGAGGTGCAGGCTGCAGAGCTCGAGGTTCACCACCAGCACCCGCGCGCGGTGGTCGCTGCGCACGACGTGGCGCGCCAGCTTCAGCGCGTTGATCGCGGCCTGGCAGCCCATGAAGCCGATGATGCTGCGCTCCACGCCGCCCGGCAGGCCGAAGCGGCGGATCAGCCAGTGGTCGAGGCCCGGCGCGGCGAAGCCGGTGCAGGTGGCGAGGACGAGATGGGTGATGCCCGGCCCCTCGCGCTCCAGCCCGAGGGCAAGGCAGGCGTCTTCCGCCAGCATCGGCGCCTCCGCCTCGAATCGCGCCATGCGCGTCCCGGTGGAGGGAAAGCACCGCAGGTCGTAGAAACCGCAGGTGGTGCCCCGCGCCTCCCTGTCCGGCTGCAGCACGGAATAGCGCCGCGCGATCTGCGAACGCTCCGCGAGCCGCGCGAAGGCGCTGCGCACGCGCCCATCCGTGATCTGCCGTCCGGCGAAGATGCGGAAGGCATCATGCACTTCGTGCCGGGGAACGGCCGTGGCGACGCGGTTGATGTGGGCAGCGGACTGGGTCACGGCGTTCCGATGCTACAGTTGCCTCGCAGATGGGGACGCGCGCGGGGGCGGTAAGGTTCAGGCTTGCGGGAGGCCGTGACGCGAACATATAGTGAACATGCGTCTTGCCCCCCAACCGCGGTGTCCGTCATGGCGTTGAAGCGCAAGCTCGGGATTCTCGCCGATGCCGCGAAATACGACGCCTCCTGCGCCTCGTCCGGCACCGAGCGGCGCGACTCCCGCGGCGGCGGCCTCGGGAGCACGGAAGGCATGGGCATCTGCCACGCCTATGCGCCGGACGGCCGCTGCATCTCGCTCCTGAAGGTGCTGCTGACCAATGCCTGCGTGTTCGACTGCGCCTACTGCATCAACCGCGCCTCGTCGAACGTGCGCCGCGCCCGCTTCACCGTGGAGGAGCTGGTCGCGCTGACGCTCGACTTCTACCGCCGCAACATGATCGAGGGGCTGTTCCTCTCCTCCGGCATCATCCGCTCGCCGGACTACACGATGGAGCAGATCGTCCGCGTCGCCCGCCTTCTGCGCGAGGAACATGGCTTCAGGGGCTACATCCACCTCAAGACCATCCCGGATGCCGACCCTGTGCTGCTGGAGGAGGCCGGGCGCTGGGCCGACCGTCTCTCCATCAACATCGAGCTGCCTCGGGACGAGTCGCTGCGCGCCCTGGCGCCGGAGAAGGATGCGCCCGGCATCCGCCGCGCCATGGCCGCCATGCGCCTCCGCATCGATGCCGCGAGGGAGGCGCGGCGCGCCGAACGCCGCGCGCCGGCACCGCGCTTCGCCCCGGCCGGCCAGTCCACGCAGATGATCGTCGGCGCCGACGGCGCGGACGATGCGCAGGTGCTGGGGACCAGCACGCTGCTCTATGCCGGCTACGGGCTGCGGCGCGTGTACTACTCGGCCTACTCGCCCATCCCCGACGCCTCGCGCCTGCTGCCGCCGGCGCCGCCGCCGCTGGTGCGCGAGCATCGGCTCTACCAGGCGGACTGGCTGCTGCGCTTCTACGGCTTCGAGCTGGCCGAGATCCTCGCAGGCGGGCAGGGCGGCATGCTGGAGCTCGGGATCGACCCGAAGCTCGCCTGGGCCCTGAAGCACCGGGAGCGCTTTCCCGTGGACCTCGACCGCGCACCGCGGGAGGCACTGCTGCGCGTGCCCGGCCTCGGCAAGAAAACCGTCGATCGGCTGCTCTCGGCCCGGCGGCACGCGGCGATCCGCGCCGCCGATCTGGCGCGCCTGCGCCTGCCGCTGCGCACCATCCTGCCCTTCGTCGTCACCAGCGACCACCGGCCGCGCGGCGGCGTGCTGGACCGCGCCGACCTGCGCGCGCGCGTGGCGCCGGACACCGGCTTCACCGCGGCGCCCAGGCAGCTCGCGCTGTTCTAGCGTGGAGGGCATCGGCATCCTGCTGCCCGGTCCGGCAGGCTTCCCGGCCTGGCGCGCCGAGGCGCGGCGGCTGCTGGCGGCGGAGATCCCGCCGGAGCAGGTGGAGTGGCGCATCGCCGGCGAGGGATTCGGGCTGTTCGGCACCGCGCCGCCGCCGGCGGCGGGCGGGGAGGCTGCGCCGCGCGTGCCGCGCCGCTTCGTCGCGCTGGCCGAGGTGGCGATCCGCCATCGCGACCCGTCCCGCTTCGCCCTGCTCTACCGCCTGCTCTGGCGGTTGGCGCAGGGCGAGCCGGCACTGCTGGAGGTGCCGACCGATCCCGACGTGCTGCGGCTGGAGGCGATGGCGAAGTCGGTGGGCCGCGACGCGCACAAGCTGCACGCCTTCCTGCGCTTCCGCCCCGTCGCCCTGCCCGGGGGCGGCGAGCACCACATCGCCTGGTTCGAGCCCGAGCACCACATCCTGGAGGCGGAAGCCGGGTTCTTCGTCCGCCGCTTCGCGGGCCTGCGCTGGTCCATCCTCACGCCGGCGGCTAGCGCGCATTGGGACGGCGAAAGCCTGCGCATGGGTCCGGGCGCCACCCGTCGCGACGCGCCGCCGGAGGATGCCGGCGACGCGCTCTGGCGCTCCTACTACGCCGCGGTGTTCAACCCGGCACGGCTGAAGCCCGCCGCCATGCGGGCCGAGATGCCGATGCGGTACTGGCGCAACCTGCCCGAGGCGCAGGAGATTCCCCGGCTGATGGCCGAGGCGCCGCGCCGCGTCGCCGAGATGGTCGCCCGCGGTGCGACCCCGCCGGCGCCGCGGCGGCAGCGCGTCGCCGTGCAGCCCGCACCGGCTTCGGACGTTGCCGCCGCCATGGACAGCGATGATCCCCGCACAGCCCTTGCCGCGCTGGCCCGCGAGCTCGCCGGCCGCAACGACCTGCCGCCCTGGTCCGCAGCCGCGACGCAGATGGTGTTCGGCGAAGGCTCGCCGGGCGCGCCCCTGCTCTTCGTCGGCGAGCAGCCCGGCGACGAGGAGGACATCGCCGGGCGGCCCTTCGTCGGCCCTGCCGGGCGGCTGTTCAACCGCGCGCTGGACGAGGCCGGGATCCCCCGCGACCGGTCCTACGTGACCAACGCGGTGAAGCATTTCAAATTCACGCCCACGGGACGCCGCCGCCTGCACCAGAGCCCCGACGCCGGCGACATCGCCTACTACCGGCCCTTCCTGCAGCGCGAGATCGCGCTGGTGGGCCCGCAACTGGTCGTGAGCCTCGGCGCGACCGCGCTTCGCGCGCTCACCGGGCGGCCACTGGCCATCAACAAGACCCGCGGCGAGGTGATCCGCACCGAAGCCGGCCTGCCGCTGCTGCCGACGGTGCACCCATCCTACCTGCTGCGGCTGCCGGACCCGGCGGCGAAGGAGCGGGAATACGCCCGCTTCGTCGCCGATCTCCGGGCCGCGCACAGGGAAGTCGCCTGACGCCGGACCAGTCGCCGCGGGCCGGGTCGCCGCCGGATCAGTCGCCCGCTGCCATGCGCGCGGCGACCTGCGTGGCGCGCAGCGGCACCCCCGCGTCGTTCGCGGCGCGCAGCGGCACGGTCGCGTCGATGCGCTGGAAGGTCGACAGCGCCTGGCCGACGATCTGGTCCATGTTGTAGTACCGGTAGGTGGCCAGCCGGCCGACGAACCACACTTCCGGCGTCGCGTCCGCCAGCGCCTCGTAGCGCTTGTAGAGCGCCTGGTTCTCCGGGCGCGGGATCGGGTAGTAGGGATCGCCCTCGGCGCTCGGGTACTCGTAGGTGATGGTGGTGCAGGGATGCTCCTGCCCCGTCATGTGCTTGTACTCGCTGATGCGGGTGTAGGGCACCTCCTCCGCCGGGTAGTTCACCGTGCCGACGGGCTGGAATTGCGCCTGCTCCAGCGTGCGGTGCTCGAAGACCAGCGAGCGGTAGGGCAGCTTGCCGTGGCGGAAGCCGAAATACTCGTCCACCGGCCCCGTCCAGATCAGGCGCCGGTGCGGCACCCGGTGGCGCATCTGGCGGTAGTCCACCCCGAGCTGCACCGTGATGTTCGGATGCGCCAGCATGCGCTCGAACATGCGCGTGTAGCCTTCCAGCGGCATCGCCTGGTAGGTGTCGGTGAAGTAGCGGTCGTCGCGGTTGGTCCGCGTCGGCACCCGGGCGGTGACGGACTTGTCGAGCTCGCTCGGGTCGAGCGCCCACTGCTTGCGGGTGTAGCCGCGGAAGAACAGCTCGTAGAGCTCGCGCCCGACCTTCGAGACGACCACGTCCTCCGAGCTGCGGATCTCCGGCACCCGCTCGGCCCGCGCCGCCATCCAGGCCTCGACCTCGGACTCGGTCAGCGACAGGCCGTAGAGCCGGTTGATGGTGTCGAGGTTGATCGGCACCGGCACCAGCATCGGCTGGCCGGTCACCGGGCTGCGCACCTCGCCCAGCACGCGGTGCTCATAGGGGCGCCACCGCGTGAAGCGGGAGAGATGGTCGAAGATCTGCTTCGAATTGGTATGGAAGATGTGCGGGCCGTAGCGGTGCATCAGCACGCCCGCGGCGTCGCGCTGGTCATAGGCATTGCCGCCGATGTGCGGGCGGCGATCGATCACCATGACGCGCTCGCCGCGCTGCGAGGCGATCCGCTCGGCGAGCACGCTGCCGGCAAAGCCGGCGCCAACAATGAGCCAGTCGTACATCAGGGCGCGCTCCGCAGCATGGCAGGGGTGGTTTCGGTTCGCCGCGCCGGCGCGCGGCTTTCGGCCTTGGCGGCCAGTGCGTCCTCCATCAGCGCGGCCATTGCGTTCCAGGTGAGATCCCAGGACTGGACGGCGAGCGCCCGGTCCACGCGGGCGCGCCACGCCTCGATGTCGTGCCCCGACAGCATCGTTTCGATGGCCTGGACGAAGCCGGGTGCATCGTCGGCGATGGCGACGAGGCCAGTGCCTTGCGGTCCCCAGTCGCGCACCACGTCGGTGATCGGCGTCGAGACCACGGGCAGCCCGGCCGCCAGGAATTCCGGCGTCTTCGTGGGGCTGATGAAGCGGGTGCTCTCGTTCAGCGCGAACGGCATGAACCCGGCATCCCAGCCGCCGAGCACGGCCGGCAGCTCCTCGTAGCGGCGCCCGCCGAGCCAGTGGATATTCGGGCGCCCCGGCAGACCCGCCGGGTCGATCTTGACCACCGGGCCAACCATCACGAGCGACCAGTCCGGCCGCGCGGCCGCGATGGCGTCCACCAGGCCGAGATCCATGCGTTCGTCGATCACGCCGAAGAAGCCGATGCGCGGATGCGGAATCCCCGCCTGTCCGGGCGCTTCCCCCGACGTCCTCCGCCGCGCGGCGCGGAAATGCGCGGTATCGATGGAGGAGGGGAAGCAGTGCACCGCGGGATGGCGGTCGCGCTTCGCCTCATGCAGGCTGCGCCCTCCGGTGAAGACCAGGTCGGCACGGCCCAGCAGGCGCTTCTCGAGCTCGACAAGCCGCGGCGGCGCGCCACGGAACAGCGAAAGCTCGTCCATGCAGTCGTAGACCACGAGGTCGAAGCGCGCCCTATCGGCGAACTCCAGCGCCATGGGCGTATAGAACCAGCCGATGGTGCGGCGTGACGCCGCGTTGCGCGCCGCCATCAGGTCCCGCAGCAGCAAGCGCTGCGCCGCGATCGCCGCCTGCGGATCAAGGCCGGCGGGAAGCTGCGGGGTGGCGATCGTGACGCCCTCCTCGGCACCGCGCAGATCAAGGCGCGGCGCCGCGGTCCCGGGCGAGGCGGTCGGCTCCTCGAAGAAAACCACCTCGCGCGTGCGTGCCGCCCGGGTCAGCAGATGCTGCGGGCGCTGGAAGACGAAATCCCAGCGCAGATGGGACAGGCAGATCAGCAATTCGTCGCGCGCAACGGCCCCGGCGCGACGCACAGGCGAGGCGGCGGCGGTGCCCAATGGGGCATCGGTCATGAAACATCCCTTCGTCACAGGCCCAACGGCCCTGGAGCCGCCGGCATGACGCCGACGGCGGCGCAACCTGCCCCGACCCGCCCGCAAAGGGGTTCGGCACTGCATCGCAAGGGCGCCAACGCGACTGCAACGCCAGATAGGCCGGCAGGGTTGCTTCACACGCGAAAGCGTCAGGAAGGGAACCGATACGCGAGCGTGCCGCCTCAGGCGGTGTGGGCGCCGCCTGGCTCCGGCGTGGCGGTTTCCGCCGGCGAGCGCGCCATCAGGTCCCTGGACCTGTCGGTACCCTCGCCCTCGGGCCACCCATCCCGGTCGCGCAGCATGCGCACGGGCAGCTGAAGGCAGAGGCTCTGGGCGGGCAGCACATCCCGCCAGTCGGCGATCAACCGCCGGTAGGCATGCCCGACGCGGCGCATGCGCCGGTCCAGGTCGTAGAGGCCGAGCGGATTGGCCGTGCCGCGCACCTCGCGCAGCGCGATGTCCCAGTCCACCTGATCGGTCAGGGAGTACCAGGTGAAGCCGACCACCGGCACGCCGTCGTTGCGCACGCGCAGCACGTTGGCCCACTGCTTCCACAGCCACTGCTCCGCCTCGTTGCCGTCCGGCCCCTCCTTCAGGTTGGTCTCGGTATGCATCACCGGCAGGCGGTAGCGGTCGTAGTACTGGCGCGTGATGGTGGCGTAGCCGAACACCTCGCCCGCGGCCCGGGTATGGCCGTCGCGCGAGACCAGGTGCTCGTTGGTCATGTAGTAGTCGTTGCCCATCACGCACCAGCGCTTCAGCCGGTGGCGGAGGAAGAAATGGTACTCCTCGCGCGTCATGCCGTTGTCCATGAGGTACTCGTACATCCCGCTCTCGACGCGCCGGCCGTAGTTCAGGTCGAGGGAGAGGAAGCGCTCCGTGTTGCGGATCTCGGCCGGGCCGATCGCGGCCGGGCTGTCGGCATGGAAATACTCGGTGGACTCGCTCTGGATGAAGATGGCGTCGGGGCAGACCTCCAGGATCGCCTCCATCGCCAGAACGTTCGCCTTCACCACGTGCTTCAGCGCGGTGACGAAGCCCTGGTCGCTGCGCAGCTGCTCGTTCCACCAGCCGTATTTCGCGCTGAACACGGCGGTGATGTACATCTCGTTGACCGGCGTATAGAGCTGGACCCAGGGAAAGCGCTCCGCGAAGGCGCGCACATAGCCGGCGAACAGCGCCGGGAAATCCGGGTTCTGGAAATTGCCGATCCAGTCCGGCAGGCCAAAATGGCAGAGGTCGACGATGGGGACGATGCGCAGCCGCAGCAGCTCGGCGAAGGTCTCGTCGGCGAACTCCCAGTCGAAGCGATCGGGTGCCAGGAAGGTCCTGTGGATCGGCGGGCCGAAGCGCAGGAAGCCGCAGCCGATCTCCTGCACCAGGGCGAAGTCCTCGCGCCAGCGCGCGTAGTGGCCGCACTCCTCCATCTGGTCGCGCCGCACCCGCCCGCCCTCGATGGTCGGGTTGCTGTTCTCGATGCCGGTCGCGAACATGAAATAGGTCATGCGCCGGGCAACGCACCGGCCGGGGGTCGGTTCGGGCGGGTCTGCTCACTGGTGCACCTTCGGGCTGTCGGGCGCGGAGCCGCGTAGCGGCGTAGTGCCCGACAGCCCGAGCCCCTGCCGTGACGGCCAAGGTCGCTTGCCGCTGGACGGCCCGCCTGAGACCCGCCGCGCGGCA
>JAIEOP010000297.1 GCA_019750465.1 Acetobacteraceae bacterium
CGCGCCTGCGGCTTCGCGGGCACCCGCGCCGCGCCGCGCGCGGCACCGGCGCCCGCGCAATCCGGCTTGCCCATCGCTGCCATCGCCGCCGGCGCGGCCGAGGCCGGCATGGCCTTCATCGACCACCAGAACGACGTGACCGCGAAGGACATCGCGCTCGCGGTGCGCGAGGGCTTCCGCTCGATCGAGCATGTGAAGCGCTACACCACCGCCGGCATGGCGACCGACCAGGGCAAGACGGGCAACGTGCTGGGCCTCGCGGTGGCCGCCGCGGCGCTGGGGCGCGAGCTGCCGGAGGTGGGGCTGACCACCTTCCGTCCGCCCTATACCCCCGTGAGTTTCGGCACGCTGGCGGGGCGCCACCGCGGCCGGGACTTCGAGCCGGTCCGCACCGCGCCGCTGCATGACTGGGCCGTGGCAGAGGGCGCGGTGTTCGAGCCCGTCGGGCAGTGGCAGCGCGCGCGCTTCTTCCCCCGCGCGGGCGAGGACATGCGGGCCGCGGTCGCGCGCGAGTGCCGCGCCGTGCGGCAGGCGGTGGGGATCTTCGACGCCTCCACCCTCGGCAAGATCGAGGTCATCGGGCCGGACGCCGCCGAGTTCCTGGAGCGCTGCTACGTCAATCCGGTGCATTCCCTGAAGCCCGGCCGTTGCCGCTACGCGCTGCTGCTGCGCGAGGACGGCTTCGTCCTCGACGACGGCATCATCGCCCGGCTTGCGGCGGACCGCTTCCACGTCACCACGACCACCGGCGGGGCCGCCCGCGTGCTGCATCTGCTGGAGGACTACCGCCAGACCGAGTTCCCGGAGCTGCGCTGCTGGCTCACCTCCACCACCGAGCACTGGGCGGTGATCGCCGTGCAGGGCCCGCGCGCCCGCGGCCTGCTGGCGCCCTTCGTCGAGGGCCTCGACATCGGCCGCGACGCCTTCCCGCACATGGCCGTTGCCGAATGCCGCGTCTGCGGCGTGCCCGCGCGGCTGTTCCGCGTCAGCTTCACCGGCGAGCTGGGCTTCGAGGTGAACCTGCCCGCGGGCCATGCGGCCGCGGTGTGGGAGGCGCTGTGGCAGGCCGGGCAGGCGCTCGGCATCGCCGCCTACGGCACCGAGGCGATGCACGTGCTGCGCGCCGAGAAGGGCTACGTCATCATCGGCCAGGAGACGGATGGCACGGTCACGCCCGATGACCTGGGCCTCGGCTGGATGATCGGCAGGTCGAAGCGCGACTTCATCGGCCGGCGCAGCCTGGCGCGGCCGGACATGCTGCGGCCGGACCGGCGCCAGCTCGTCGGCCTGGCGCCGCAGGACGGGCACGGCGTGCCGGAGGAAGGGGCGCAGCTCATCCGCTCGGCCGATGGCGCCGGCCCCGCCATCGGCCATGTCACCTCGGCCTACTGGAGCGCGGCGCTGGAGCGGCCCATCGCGCTCGGCCTGCTGGAGCGCGGGCGCGACCGGATGGGCGAGACCGTCTTCGCCACGCGCCTCGAGGGCGCGCCGCAGGCGCTGGAGGTGGTGCCGCCGGTCTTCCTCGATGCGCGGGGGGAGCGGCTGCATGGCTGAGACCGTGCTGCGCGCGCTGCCCGATCACGCGCGTTTCGTGCTGCATGGCGACGCGGCGGCGCTGCCGGCGATCGGCACGGCGTTCGGCGTCGCGCCGCCACTCGTGCCGCTGACCGGCGCCACCGCCGGCGATCGCGCCGCGCTCCGGCTCGGCCCCGACGAATGGCTGCTGCTGGCCGCGCCGGGCACGGCGCCGCCGGAGGCGCTGGACGCCTGGCTGGTGGACGTCTCGCATCGCCAGGTCGGCTTCGCGCTGGCCGGCCCCGGCGCCGCGGCGGTGCTGAACGAGGGCTGCCCGCTCGACCTCGACATCGCGGCCTTCCCGCCGGGCGCCTGCACGCGCACGCTTTTCGGCAAGGTGGAGATCCTGCTCTGGCGCCGCGCCGCCGACAGCTTCGAGATCGAGGTGGCGCGCTCCTTCGCCGCGCCGCTGCGCCGGCTGCTGGAGCAGGCGCTGGCCGACCTCGATTGATCGCGTCGGCCGCGGGCGTGGTGGACAGCCGCCGCCGGTCCGCCGCATCCTCACGGGCGGGAGGACATGGGATGCCTTGTCGCCACGGCGTTCGGACCGCCGCACCGCTCGCCGGGCGCGGCGCGGGCGTGTGGCGCAGCCGCTCCCTGCCGGCTCGGTCGCGCATCGGGTGGGTCATCTGATGGCGGACTTCACGTTGCACCCGATCGGGCGGCTGGAGACCCCCTGGGCGACGCCGGCCGATTGCCCGCGCAACGGCCGCCAGCCCGATCCCGCGCCGGAGTGCCGCGCCCTGGTGGCGGCGGAATTCCACGACGGGCTGCAGGCGCTGGACGGGTTCTCGCACCTGATCCTGCTCTATTGGATGCACCTTCAGGCGCCCTCGGGCCGCCAGGTCTTCACCCCGCCCTTCGACGACGCGCCGCGCGGCGTCTTCGCCACCCGTGCACCCTTCCACCCGAACCCGATCGGGTTGTCGGTGGTTGCCTTCGACGGCTTCGCCGCGCCCGGCGTGCTGCGCGTGCGCTGGCTGGATTGCGTGGACGGCACGCCGCTGCTCGACATCAAGCCCTACCTGCCGACGACGGATGCGGTGCCGGAGGCAAGCATGGGCTGGCTGGCGCCGCACGCCACGCCGCCGCGCGGCGGCTCCGACACGCGGGCGTGATTCGGCGCGCCGTCGCGGCGCCGCAAGCAACCGCCGCGGCGGCGGCGCGCTTGATGCGCATGTCCGATCTTCCACGCCTCGTTCTGCTGCACGCGGTCGGTGGCTTCGTCATCGCCGTCGTCTTCGTCGCCGCGATCCTGCTCACCGACCCGGGCGGCCTCGGCTCGCTGCTGCTGGCCGCGCCGGAGGGGCCGTGGCCCGCCCTGCTGCTCTGGCTGTTCAGCGGCCTGACCTTCGCGGCGGCGCTGAGCGCGACGGTGCTCACGCTGCGGCCGCCGAAGCGTCCGCGGGGTGCGCTGGTGCCGCTGCCGGTCCCGGTGCGCCGCACCCGCCGATAGCAACCGGCCACCCGGCTGGCGTATCGCCGAAGCGTGGCGCAGCAGGCGTGCTCGCGCGCCTGGCGGGATCGGGGGGCAGTGGATGGCGGTACGCCTGCGTCGGCTCGGCCCGGAGGACGTCGCGGCCTTCCGGGAGCTTCGCCTGGCGGCGCTGCGCCTGGAGCCGGACGCGTTCGGTGCGACCGTCGAGGAGGAGGCCTCGCTCGACGCAGCAGCCCATGCCGCGCGCCTTTCCCCGGCGCCGCCCGGCGCCGTGCTCGGCGCCTTCGAGGCCGGGTCGCTCGTGGGCATGGCCGGGATCGCGGGCTGCACGGCCGCGAGGTTGCGGCACAAGGCGCTGCTGTGGGGCGTGCATGTCCGGCCCGCCTCGCGTCTTCGTGGCATTGGCCGGGCGCTGCTGGGCGCCGTGGAAGCGCATGCCCGTGCCTCCGGCATCGAGCTGGTGCAGCTCGGAGTCAACATCAGGAACCATGCCGCGCGGGCGCTCTACGCCGCGTGCGGATACCGGGTGTACGGAGAGGAACACGGCGCGCTGCGGCTTGGCCCCGGGCGGTACGTGGATGAGGAGCTGCGCGCGCTCGATCTTCGGACGGGCGCGTGACGGCGGCGCTTGTGTGCCGCGTGCCCCTCCCGCACCATCCCGCCCGGCAGGGAAGGGACGGGTCGTCATGGAGCGCAGGAACACCGCGCAGGCGCTGGTGGAAGGGCTGATCGCCAACGGGCTGGACACGCTCTACGCCCTGCCCGGCGTGCAGAACGACCCGTTCTTCGACGCGCTCTACCATGCGCAGAACCGCCTGCGCGTGATCCACACGCGGCACGAGCAGGGCAGTGCCTACATGGCGCTGGGTGCCGCCATGGCGACCGGGCGGCCGCAGGGCATGGCGGTGGTGCCGGGCCCCGGCCTGCTGAACGCGGCGACGGCGCTGGCGACCGCCTATTCCAACAATGCCCGCGTCCTTGCGCTGTCCGGCCAGATCCCGCTGCACAGCATCGGCCGCATGACCGGCCAGCTGCACGAGATCGTCGGCCAGACCGACATCCTCCGCACGCTGACCAAATGGAACGCCGTGGTGAAGGCGCCCGGCGACGTGGCGCCGCTGGTCGAGGAGGCGTTCCGCCAGCTGCTCTCCGGCCGGCCGCGTCCGGTCGGGCTGGAGGTGCCGATGGATGTGTGGACGCGCAGCGCCGCGGTGCACCCGCAGCGCGCCGCCGTGCCGCCGCCGCCGCCGCCGGTCGACGAGGATGCGGCGGAGGAGGCGGCGGGGCTGCTCGGTGCGGCGGAGCGGCCGATGATCGTCGCCGGCAGCGGCGCGCTGGATGCCGGCGCCGAGGTGCTGGCCATCGCCGAGGCGCTGACGGCGCCGGTGATGAGTTTCCGCATGGGGCGCGGCGTGATCGGGGCGCATGCGCTCGACGTGCGGCTGCCGGTGGGGCACCGGCTCTGGGCCGAGGCGGATGTGGTGCTGCTGGTCGGCACGCGCGGGCAGAACCCGCTCGGCGCCTGGGGCACGGCGGGGCTGAAGGTGATCCGCGTCGATATCGACCCCGAGGAGATGACGCGCTTCAACCGCCCCGATGTCGCCCTGCATGGCGATGCCGCGCCGGTCCTGGCCGCCATCGCCGCGCGCCTCGGCCGGCACAACCGCGCGCGTCCGGGCCGGGCCGACGCGATCGCCGCGACCAAGGCCGCGGTGATGGCGAAGGTCGAGGCGGCGCTGCCGCAGCAGGTCGGGTTCCTCAAGGTGATGCGCGAGGAACTGCCGCCGGAGGGCATCTTCGTCGATGAGCTGACGCAGGTGGGCTATGTCGCGCGCATCTGGCTGGACGTGCCGGGGCCGCGGCGCTTCCTCTCCACCGGCATGCAGGGCACGCTCGGCTGGGGCCTGGCCACGGCGCTGGGTGCCAAGGCCGCCTGCCCGGACCGGCCCGTGCTGGTGGTGAACGGCGACGGCGGCTTCATGTTCACCGTGCAGGAGATGGCGACCGCGGTGCAGCACGGGCTGGCCGTGGTGGCGGTGGTGTTCAACGACGGCGCCTACGGCAACGTGCGCACCTTCCAGCGGCAGCATTTCGGCGGCCGCCTGATCGCCAGCGAGCTGCGCAACCCCGATTTCGTGAAGCTGGCCGAGAGCTTCGGCGCGCAGGGCCTGCGCGCCACGAACCCGGAGGAGCTGCGCATTGCGCTGCGCCGCGGCTTCGCCACCACCGACGGGCCGACGCTGATCGAGGTTCCCGTGGGCGAGCTGCCGAGCCCCTGGGAATTCGTCATGCTGCCGAAGGTGCGCTGAGGCGGTCGTGGCCGCGCGGTCCGCCCTCGATCGGCTGCGCGCGACCTGCCTCGCGCTGCCCGAAGCCGAGGAGCGCGAGACCTGGGATCTGCCGACCTTCCGCGTGCGCGGGAAGATCTTCGCCATGGCGCCGGGCGGCGGCACGGAGGTGTGGTGCAAGGCGCCGCCGGGCAGCCAGGCCGTGCTGGTGGGCGCCGATCCGGCGCGCTTCTTCGCGCCGCCCTATGTGGGGCCGAAGGGCTGGATCGGCATTCGCCTGACGGGCCGGCCGGACTGGATGGAAGTGGCGCAGCTGGTGCGGCGCAGCTACCGGCTGGTCGCGCCGAAGCGCCTCGCCGCCCTGGCGGGGGAGTAGGGAGGGAACCATGCTGCTGCGTCGCACGATCATCGGTGGAGTCCTTGCCGCCCCGGCACTGGCGCAGGACGCGGGTTTCCCGAGCCGGCCGCTGCGCCTGGTATCGCCCTTCAACCCGGGCGGCGCGATCGACGTGCTGAACCGCATGCTGGCCGAGCGCATGGCGGCCGATCTCGGCCAGCCCGTGGTGGTGGAGGCGCGGCCCGGCGCCAACACCATCGTCGGTGCCGAGATCGTGGCGAAGGCGCCACCGGACGGGCATGTGTTCATGATCACCACGAACAGCACGCACACCAACAACCCGGCGCTGTACCGGGAGCTGCCATATGACGCGCAGCGCGGCTTCGCGCCGGTCACGCTGCTGTCCATGGGCACGGTGCTGCTGCTGGGACCTGCTGGCGCGCCCTATGCCGACGCCCCGGGCTTCGCACGCTGGGCAAAGGCGCAGGACCGGCCGGTCACCTACGGCTCCTGGGGCGTCGGGTCGGGCGGGCACCTGTATGGAGAGACGCTGCGGACGCGGCACGGGCTGCCGCTGGAACACGTGCCCTATCGCGGCGAGCAGCCGGCGATCCTCGACATGCTGGCGGGACGGCTGGACGTGACCTTCTGCTCGCCGGTGGGGGCGAAGCCGCAGATCGCCGCCGGCGCGGCGCGGGCGATCGGCATGACGGGCGAGCGGCGCAGCGCCGCCATGCCCGATGTGCCGACCTTTGCGGAGCAGGGCTTGGAGGGACTCGACATGCCGCTCTTCGTTGCCGCCTGGGCGCCGGCGGGCACGCCTGCGGCGATCGTCGCGCGGCTGCGCGATGCGCTGCTGCGCGCGGCCGGCGACGCGACGGTGCGCGAGCAGATGCTCCGCCAGGGGCAGACGCCGGTGCTCTCGACGCCGGAGGAGCTGGCGGCGAGGGTGGCACGCGATGCGCCGCGCTGGGCGGCGCTGATCCGCGCCTCCGGCGCGCGGGTGGAGTAGCGGCGATGACGGAGGGTTCCGCCTACCACCTGCCGCCGCCGCGCGTGCTGGACGACCTGGTGCGCGTCGGCCGCGGCACGCCGATGGGCGAGATGCTGCGCCGCTACTGGCACCCCGTGGCCAAGGCCGAGGACGCCGGCAGCGTGCCGCGGCGCGTGCGCGCGCTCGGCGAGGATCTGATCCTGTTCCGCGACGGCGCCGGCCGGCCGGGCCTTGTGCATGCGCGCTGCTGCCACCGCGGCACCACGCTCCACTACGGCAGGGTCGAGGAGCGCGGCATCCGCTGCTGCTACCATGGCTGGCTGTTCGACGTGGAGGGGCACTGCCTCGAACAGCCGGCGGAGCCCGAGGGCGGCCGCCAGCGCCATCGCATCCGCCAGCCCTGGTACCCGGTGGAGGAGCGCTACGGCCTGATCTTCGCGTACATGGGCCCGCCGGAGCGGCGGACCGTGCTGCCACGCATCCGCCAACTCGAAGAACTGGCCGAGGGCGAATTCCTGGAGGTGGACGACACCGGGCTCGGCTCCGGCGGCTTCGGCACCGTGCCGTGCAATTGGATGCAGCATTTCGAGAACGTGATGGACCCCTACCACGTCCCGATCCTGCACGGCAGCTTCAGCGGCGCGCAGTTCGTCGCCGAAATGGCGAAGATGCCGGAGGTCACCTTCGAGACCACGCCGCGCGGCATCCAGTCCACGCAATTGCGGACGCTCGCCGACGGCCGCGTGCTGCGGCGGATCACCGAGGCGGCGGTGCCGACGCTGCGCGTGGTGCCCTCGCCACGGCTCGGCACCTTCGGGCCGGTGGAGGCGATCGGCTGGGTGCTGCCGCATGACGATGTGAGCTTCTCCATCCTCGTGGCGGGGCGCGTGCACGAGGCCGGCGAGCTCGGCCGCCAGCGCAGCCGGTACAACGGGAAGATGTGGACCGAGCTGACCGAGGCGGAGCACCAGCGCCTGCCCGGCGACTGGGAGGCGCAGGTGGGGCAGGGGGCCATCACGCTGCATTCGGAGGAGCACCTGGCGAGCAGCGACCGCGGCATCGCCATGCTGCGGCGCTTCTGGAAGCGCCAGGCCGACGCGGTGGCGCGCGGCGAGGATCCGGCCGGCGTGGGCGTTGCGGTGCTGGACTTCGCGGCCGGCAATTGGGTGAACTGACCCCCTCCCCCGCTTGCGGGGGAGGGCCGGAGTGGGGGGTGTCGCCGAAGCATCGACACCGCGGAACCCCCACCCCCCGGCGCTGCGCGCCTCCGCCCTCCCCCGCGCGCGGGGGAGGGCTGCGAGCCCCTACCCCCGCACCGCCGCCGCCACGGCCCGCACCAGGTCGTGCGGATCGTCATGCAGCGCCGCCACGCCCGCCGCCGCCAGCTCCGCCCGCGCCTGCTCCATCGAGTATCCCCGCAGCGCCGCATGCCCGGCCGAGATGCCGGCGAAGAACGGCTTGGTCGGCGGGTTCGCGCGCAGCGCCGCGGCCAGCGCGTCGATCCGCGCCTTCAGCCCGCGCGAGGCGAGGGTGGTCAGGAACATCACCGCCCGCACCTCCTCCCGCCGGGCGATCTCGAAGGCGATGGCCAGGCGTTCCGGCATGGTCTCGGCCGGCCCGCCATTGGCGTTGTCCATGAAGCAGGCCGAGGGGCAGCCCGCATCCGCCAGCAGGTCCAGCATCAGCATCCCAAGCCCGGCGCCGGCCGTGACCTGCGCCACCACTCCGCCCGGCAGCTCCACGAGCTGGAAGCCCTGCTCGCGCGCGCGGCGTTCCAGCGGCGTCAGCGCGGCCTCCTCCAGCGCGGCGGAGAGGGCAGGCGTGTCGTGGCGGAACCCCGCCGCGTCGTCGCGCACCAGCTTGGCGTCGCAGGCCACCAGCCGCCCATCCTCCAGCACCGCCAGCGGGTTGATCTCCAGCAGTTCGAGGTCCTCCGCCACCAGCAGCCGCGCCAGCCGCACCGCCATCCGCGCGACGCGCGCCGCGAGGTCGGGCGGCAGGCCGCGGCACAGCGTGCGATGCACCGTCGCCAGCGCGCCGGGCGCGTCGGCATCGAGGTGGCAGCGCAGGAGCGCCGCGCCCGCCTGCTCGACCTCGACGCCGCCCTCGGGGATGACCATCAACTCGATGGCCTGGGCGGTGCCGTCCACGCGCAGCGCGAGGTAGAGCTCGCGGGCGATCGGCACCGCGTCCTCCAGCAGCAGCGGCGCGGCGGGATCGCCGAGCGCGGCGCGGATGGCGGCCGCGGCGGCCGGCGCCT
>JAIEOP010000455.1 GCA_019750465.1 Acetobacteraceae bacterium
GGGACGCGGCCGCGACGGCGCATGACCACCTGCGCGCGGCAACGACGATCCTGGCCGACTGCGCCTGCCGCCGCGCCGCCGAGGACGCCGGCGAGGCGACGATGCTGGCCGGGACCGCCACCGCCGAACACAGCGCCGCGCGCATCGCCGCGACGCTGGAGCGCGCGCGCTTCTCGCTGCGGCTGGCGCGGGAGCGGCTGGGGCGGGAGGGATGTTCGTGAGGCGATCCGGTCCTTCGTGCGACGACGGCCGGCATTTTTCGTGCAAGGGAACGACATGGAGTGGGACGCCCTCTGGAAGGTGCTGGGCGGGCTGGGCGTGACCGGGGCGCTGGGCGCCTGGTTCGGCGGCTATCTCGGCCGCTTCCTGCCCCCGGCGCCGCGGGTCGCACGCGCGATCCGCAACGGGGCCACCCGTGCGCTGCGCGGGGCGCCCGGGCCGGGCACCGGCGAGGGCCGCTTCCACCTGGTGCTCTGCGCCCTGGACGGCGACGACGCGAAGGAAGCGACGCTGCGGCTGCTGCGCGGCGCGCTGAACCCGCGGGACTACCCGATGCTGCGCGTGACCCTCTCGGAGCGCTGCATCCGCCTCGACGCCTGGCATGCGCGCGAGGACGCGACCGCGGGCGCGGCGGTGGCGGAGCGGGTGCTGCGCGAACACGCCGCCGACGCCGTCCTCTGGGGCGAGGTGCCGAAGCAGGGCGACAGCCTGCGGCTGTTCCTGCGCGGCGCCGGGCGGCAGGAAACCCAGACCCTCGTCTTCGACAAGGGGCTGGCGAAGGAGCGGCCCGATGGCGCCCTCGGCACGGTGCTGGCCGCCGTCGCGCTGGCGCAGGTGGCGCCGGCCACCGAGGCGCAGGGGCGCCACCTTGCCGCCAGCCTGCGGCCCGTCGCGGCACGGCTCCAGGCCCTGCTGGCCGAGCCGCGCCTCGTGCCGGCGACCGAACGTGGCGCCCTGTATCACGCCCTTGGCTTGGCGCTCGCCGCCGTCGGCGGGCAGGCCGGCGACAACGCGGCGCTCGGTCAGGCGATCGCCGCCTACCGCGCCGCGCTGGAGGAGATGACACGCGATCGCGTGCCGCTCGACTGGGCCGGGACGCAGAACAACCTCGGCAACGCGCTCGCCACGCTCGGCGCGCGCGAGAACGGCACAGAGCTTCTCGAGGAGGCCGTCGCCGCCTACCGCGCCGCGCTGGAGGAGAGGACGCGCGATCGCGTGCCGCTCGATTGGGCGACGACGCAGAACAACCTCGGCGTCGCGCTCCGGACGCTCGGGGAGCGCGAGAGTGTCACGGCGCGGCTGGAGGCGGCGGTCGCCGCCTTCCGCGCCGCGCTGGAGGAGAGGATGCGCGATCGCGTGCCGCTCGACTGGGCGATGACGCAGAACAACCTCGGCAACGCGCTCGCCACGCTCGGCGCGCGCGAGAGCGGCACGGCGCGTCTGGAGGCGGCCGTCACCGCCTACCGCGCCGCGCTGGAGGAGAGGACGCGCGATCGCGTGCCGCTCGACTGGGCGATGACGCAGAACAACCTCGGCAACACGCTCGCCACGCTCGGCGAGCGCGATAGCGGCACAGAGCTTCTGGAGGAGGCGGTCGTCGCCTACCGCGCCGCGCTGGAGGAGTGGACGCGCGATCGCGTGCCGCTCGCCTGGGCGGGGACGCAGAACAACCTCGGCAACGCACTCCGGACGCTCGGGGAGCGCGAGAGCGGCACGGCGCGTCTGGAGGAGGCGGTCGTCGCCTTCCGCGCCGCGCTGGAGGAGAGGACGCGCGAGCGTGTGCCGCTCCGGTGGGCGACAACGCAGAACAATCTCGGCACCGCGCTCGCCACGCTCGGGGCGCGCGAGAGCGGCACAGCGCGTCTGGAGGCGGCGGTCGTTGCCTATTGCGCCGCGTTGGAGGAGTGGACGCGCGAGCGCGTACCGCTCCAATGGGCGACGACGCAGAACAACCTCGGCAATGCGCTCCGCGTGCTCGGCGCGCGCGAGAGCGGTACAGAGCTTCTGGAGGCGGCGGTGGTGGCCTTCGATGCCTGCCTGGAGGTCGCGGCGGATGCCTGGCCGCCGGGCAGGGTCGAGCAGGTGCGGCACCATTGCGCCGACGCACTGGCCGAGATCGCGCGGCGCGGGCCGCAATAGCGCGCGTGCCACCTTCAGGCACGCGACGAGGTCCGGTCGCAGGCCGCGCGGACCCGTCGCGATCGGCGGCGCCCCGGTGCGTCGGATGGCTGGCCCCCCGCGGCATCGCCCCGCCAGCCGGTCCTCAAGAATAAATTCCTTGACCTCTCCGAAACGACCGCGCTATCCCTTGCGGTTCCCCAGTCGGACCCGTCGCCCTATGCGCCCGCATCCGCTTCTCCGCCCGGCTCCCCCTCTCCCCTGCTCCCGGCGCGGATTTTGTCCGCACCCCGCATTCCCCGCCGCGCCCACCCATTTGTCCGCAACCGGCATCCCGCCCGCCCCCACCCATTTGTCCGAACCCTGCCTCCAATGACCCCCACCGCGGAAAATTCGCCGCTTCCGCCGCAGGTTCTCCACCTTCCCTTCGCCCCGGGCCCCCACCGCATGGCCATGGCCCTGCAGCCCTGCCCGCTGCCGGCCTGGATCGAGATCGACGCCCACTACCCCGCCGAGATGGCCGGGCGCCGCGCCCTGCTCGCCGCCCGCCATGCCGAGGTCTTCGCCGCCCAGCCCGGCTCGGAGGCCATGCGCGCGGAGACCCTGGCCCTGCTCGCCGACCACCTCGCCACCCATCACCCGGCCTGGTTCCGCCGCGACGGCGGCGCCCTGCGCAACGCGCTGACCGACGAGCGCTGGGACCTCGCCGCCCCGCCCCTCGATCCGCTGGAGATCGCGGGGCGGCTGGTGCAGGAGGATCTCTGCCTCATCTGCCCCGACCCCGCCGGCCCGGTGCTGGAGGCCGCCGTGCTCTGCGCCCCCAGCCGCTGGCGCCTGGCCGAGAAGATCGGCCGCCCGCTGCTGGCCGTGCACGCCCCGGTGCCGCTCTATGCCGAGCGGCTCGGCGCCGCGGTGGACCGCTTCATGGGCGCGATACAGCCCGGCCGGGTGGCGCTGCGGCTGAACTGGTCCGTGGTGGACGACCCCGCGCTGTTCCAGCCCTGGGGCCGCGAGCGCAGCGCGGGCCATGCCGCCATCACACCGGGAAATGCCGCCGAACGCCTGCACCTGCGCGTGGAGCGCCAGACCTTCCGCCGCCTGACCGCCTCCGGCGCCGTGGTCTTCGGCATCCGCGTGCACAGCACGCCGCTCGCCCGCGTCGTCGCGGTGCCGGGCGCGGCCGCGCGCCTCGCCGCCGCGGTGCGGGCGCTGCCGGCCGGGATGCTGGCCTACAAGGCGCTCGGCGGGGTCCGCGAGGCGCTGCTGTCATGCCTGGACGGGGCGGGGCGCGAGGGATGACCCGCCAGGATGCCAGGAACGCCGCATCCAGCCGCCTGCGCAGGACCGCGCCGGGTTCCAGGTCTTCCCCTGGCACCCTGGCGGTGGAACCAATCGCTCCACCGCCCCTTGTCCCCGGCCGCTGCGCGGTGGCATCTGCGCCCAACCTGCCGGAGGCAACGCCATGACCGACCTGATCGCCCGCCGCCGCCTGCTGCTTGCGGGCGCCGCCACCCTTGCCGCGCCCGCCGTCGCCGGCGCCCAGCCAGCCTGGCCCGACCGGCCGGTCCGCGCCATCGTCCCCTTCGCCGCCGGCGGCACCACCGATGTCGTGGCCCGCGTCGTCGCCGAGGCCACCGGCCAGGTCCTCGGCCAGACCGTCATCATCGAGAACCGCACCGGCGCCGGCCTGGTGGTGGGCACGGAGGTTGCGGCGCGGGCCGAGCCGGACGGCCACACCGTGCTGATCACCGCCAGCCCGCATGTGAACACGCCCTCCCTGGTGGCGCGGCTGCCCTATGACCCGGTGGCGGATTTCCGCGCCGTGGCGATGATCGGCGCGACGCCGCAGCTGTTCTGCGTGCCGCCGCGCCTGCCGGCGGCGAACCTCGCGGAGTTCGTGGCGCTGATCCGCGCCAACCCGGGGAAATACGCCTTCGCCAGCGCGGGCGTCGGCAGCGCCATCCACGTCGCCTCGCTGCTGTTCCTGGCGGCGACGGGGACCGAGATGCTGCACGTGCCGTATCGCGGCGGCGGCCCGGCGATGCAGTCCGTGATCTCGGGCGAGACGCAGCTGGTGATGGACCCGATCGCCTCGGCGGCACCGCATGTGAAGGGCGGCTCGGTGCGGGCGCTGGCGGTGGCGACCGGGGCGCGCAGCCCCGTGCTGCCGGAGGTGCCCACCACGGACGAAGCCGGGCTGCCCGGCTTCCGGGCAGAGGCCTGGCTGGCGGTGCTGGCGCCCAGCCGCGTGCCGCCCGTCCGCATGGCCCGGCTGCAGGAGGGCTTCGCCCAGGGCATCCGCAACGCGGCGCCGCGGCTGGCCGGGCTGGCGGTGCAGGCGATGGCCGATGTCACCACGCCCGAGCAGGTGGACGCGCTGATCCGCGCCGAGATCCCGCGCATCGGCGCGGTGCTGAAGGCGGCGGGGGTGAATCCGGAATAGCGCGGCGATCCACGGCCGCCCCGGCGCGTCCGGTCTCGACATCCGCGCCACGAGGGCCGCCATGCGCCACGCCCTGTCCGCCCTTGCGCTGTCCCTGCTTCTCGCCCTGCCGGTGGCCGGGCTGCCGCAGGGGGGCGCAGGCGGCACCTCGGGCGGTGCGGCGTCCGGGTCCGCCCAGCGAGGGCGGCGGGACCGACACCTACCGCGACCGGGTGCGGCAAGAACCGCGCTGCTCCGGCACCGCTGCACTGCCGGAGCAGCGGCGTGACCAGTTGCGGGCGCCGAACGACATCTCGCGCGACCTCGCGCCCTCCGCACGAGTACCGGCGCCGGGCTGGCGGACGGGAAGCGGCCCGGCACGCTCTGAGCGACCGTCCTGGTGGTCAAGCGTGCTGCCATGGCTGACCTGCTTGTGGGGTGGCGTTGAGGATGGCGCGACGACCCGTCCTTGCGAATGCGGGCTTGCGCGGCGGCGCCCCAGGCGACCGTTCGGGTTCCCGGAGGGGACAACGGACGGTGCCGCGGGCTCAGCGACGGGCTTGGTCACCCCGGGCGCACACGGGCTGCCATCCGCCGTCAGCCGTGCCAACTCGTCGCCGGCGGGCAACCGAGAGATGCAAGGCGCTACTCGGCGACTGCGCCGGACAGGCGCACCACCTCCGCCCACTTCGTCGCTTCCGCGGCGATCTGCGCGACCATCGTGGCGCGTGGCCGCGGCGTGGCGGAGAAGGCCATGGCGGCGAGCCGCTCGCGCAGCGCCGGTGTCGCCAGGGCGGCCTCGATCTCGTCGTGCAGGCGGTCGGCGATGGCGGGCGGCGTGCGCGCTGGCGCCAGCACGGCGAACCAGGTGGAGGCCTCGAAGCCGGCAAAACCTTGCTCGGCCACGGTGGGCAGGTCCGGCAGGCGCGGGTCGCGCCGGGCGCCGGCCAGGGCGATGCCTCGCACCGCGCCCTCCGTGATCAAGGGCAGTGCCGGGGGCAGGGAGGTGGAGCCGATCGGTGCCTGCCCCGCCACCACTGCCGTCACCGCCTGGGCCGGGCCAAAGGCGACATGTGTCGCCTCAACGCCGGCGAGGCGGCGGAACAGCAGCTCGGCGCCGAGATGCGGCGTGGTGCCGGTGCCGGAGGATGCATAGGCCATGCCGGGTCGCGCCCGCATCAGGGCGAGCAGGTCCGTCAGCGTGCGCGCCGGCACATCGCGGTTCACGAAGAGCACGTTCGGCGTATCGGCCAGCATGGCAACCGGGGCGAAGTCGCGTACCGGGTCGTAGCCGGCGTTGCGGAAGAGCCCGGGGTTCACCACGAAGGCGGTGCTGTGCACCAGCAGGCCGTACCCGTCCGGAGCGGCGGCCATGACATGCTGCGTGGCCAGGTTGCCGCCGGCGCCTGGCCGGTTCTCGACCACGCAGGCCCGACCCAGGCGCTCCGCCAGCACCGCCGCCACCGCGCGCATCAGCACGTCGGTGGAGGCGCCGGGCGGGAAGGCGACAACGAAGCGCAGCGGCCGCTCGGGCCACTGGGCGCGCGCCACGCGGGGCAGCGCCAGTGCCGCCCCGGCGAGCATCGCCCCGGCCAGCGCCGCGCGGCGGCTCACCCGCGGGCGATCCACGGCATCTTCGACGCCGCGATGGTGAGGAACTGGATATTCGATTCCAGCGGCAGCCCGGCCATCATGACGATCGCCTCGGCGACGTGGTTCACGTCCATCCGCGGCTCGACCTTCACCGTGCCGTCGGCCTGCTTCACGCCGCCCGTCATGCGGTCCGTCATCGGGGTCGCCGCGTTGCCGATGTCGATCTGGCCGCTGACGATGTCGTACTTTCGGCCGTCGAGTGCCAGCACCTTGGTCAGCCCGGTGACGGCGTGCTTGGTGGAGGTATAGGCCACGCTGTCCGGCCGCGGCACATGCGCCGATATCGAGCCGTTGTTGACGATGCGCCCGCCCTGCGGCGACTGCTCCTTCATCATGCGGAAGGCGGCCTGGGCGCAGAGGAAGCTGCCGGTCAGGTTGATCTGCACCACGCGGGCCCAGTCCTCGTAGGCGAGGTCCTCGATGGGGCCGGCGCGGACATTGCCGCCAGCGTTGTTGAACAGGAAGTCGCAGCGCCCCCACTTCGCCTTCACGGCGGCGAACAGGGCGGTGACGGCATGCGGGTCGCCGACGTCGGTCGGCACCACCAGGGTGCGCGCCGCGGCATCGCCTGCCATGCCCACGGTCTCGTCCAGCGCGTCCCTGCGGCGGCCGGCGAGGGCCACGGACCAGCCGGCCTTCAGCAGGTGCAGCGCGGAGGCGCGGCCCACCCCCGATCCGGCTCCGGTGACGACGGCGATCCTGCTCATGGCGGGTTCCCTCCCGTTCCTCGTTCGGGCGCCAGAGTGCGGCGGTGCGTCGCCCAGGGCAACTACCGCCGCGGCAGCGACTGCTCCACCAGCGTCGCCCAGTAGCTGGCGCCGACCGGCAGGATGGCGTCGTTGAAGTCGTATTTCGGGTTGTGCACCTGCGGGTCGCCCGCGCCGCGGCCTGCACCCAGCATGATGTAGCTGCCGGGGCAGGCGTTCAGCATGAAGGCGAAGTCCTCGCCGCCCATGGTGGGCTTCGGCATGGGCAGCACCTTGCCCGCGCCGGCAACGGCCTCGGCGGCGGGGATGGTGGCCTGGGTGGCGGCGGGCTCGTTCACCGTCGCGGGGTAGGCGCGCAGGAAGCGCGCCTCCGCCTTCACCCCGAAGGCAGCGGCGATGCCGGTGGCGATCTCCAGGAATTTGCGCTCCAGCAGGTCGCCCACCTCGGGCAGGAACCAGCGTGCCGTGCCGCGCAGCGCCACGCTCTCGGGGATGACGTTGTAGGCCTGGCCGCCCTGGATGCTGCCGATGGTGATGACGCCCGCCTCCACCGGCTCCACGTTGCGCGCGACGATGCTCTGCAGCGCGGTGACGATGTGCGCCGCCACCACCACCGGGTCATTGCCCTGGTTCGGCATGGCGCCGTGCGCGCCGGTGCCGGTGATGTCGATCTCCAGGTTGGCGACGGCGGCCATGATGGGGCCCTCGCGCCAGGCGAAGACACCTTCGGGGATGCCGGGCCAATTGTGCATGCCGAAGACCCGCTCCATCGGGAAGCGGGTGAACAACCCCTCCTGCACCATCACGTTGCCGCCGCCGAAATTCTCCTCAGCAGGCTGGAAGATGACGTAGACGGTGCCGCTGAAATTGCGCGTCTCCGCCAGGTACTTCGCGGCGCCGAGCAGCATGGTGGTGTGGCCGTCATGGCCGCAGGCGTGCATCGTGCCCGCGGTCTTCGAGGCGTAGGAAGCCCCGGTCTCCTCCAGGATCGGCAGCGCGTCCATGTCGGCGCGCAGGCCGATCGCCCGGTCACTTGCTGCACCGCGACCGCGGATCACGCCGATGACGCCCGTCCTGGCAATGCCGGTGACCACCTCGTCGCAGCTGAATTCGCGCAGCTTCGCCGCGACCACGCCGCTGGTGCGCACCTCCTCGAAGGCGAGTTCGGGGTGGGCGTGCATGTCGCGACGCCACGCCGTCATCTCGGCGTGGAAATCGGCGATGCGGTTGATCACGGGCATCGGGAAGGCTCCTGGAAGCGGCGCATGATCCGCCGGCCCGGCCCGGGCGGTCAATGCGCGGATGGCGTCGCCGCGAAGGTCAGGCGCAACCCCTGCGCGAGCGGCATCGGGTGGACCCCGAGTTCGGTGCGCATCGGCGCGATATCGAAGGCCTTGTCCTCGGTCAGGCGGCGGATCTCGTCGGCGTCGATGCGCGGCAGCCGCGGCAGCACGCGCGTCAGCGGCGCCAGCAGCCGCAGCAGCACGGCCGGCACCGGCACCACGGGCGGTGGCGCGATGCCGGCGGCGCGCGCAACCGCGCCGAGGAAGTCCCGGTAGGGCAAGGGCTCCGGGCCGGCCACCACGATGACGCGCGGAGCGATCCAGCGCCGCTCCAGCGCGGCGAGCAGGCAGGCGGTCACGTCGTCCTGGTGGATCGGCTGCACCAGCGCGCGACCGCCCCCGGGCAGCGGCGCCACGGGCAGGCGGCGCAACAGGGCCGCCAGGCGCTGCACGTTGTCCTCGCCCTCGGCGCCGTAGATCATGCTGGCGTGCAGCATCGCCCCGGGGCGGCCTGCGGCGAGGAAGGCGGCCTCGCCGGCGCGCACCCCGTCGCCCGAGGCGTCCGGCCAACGCGAGTAGCGGCGCGTGGACCCCATCAGCACGATGTCGGCGCCGGGCGGCAGCGCGGCCAGCACGGCCGGCGCCCAGCGTGCATGCACGCAGGAGACGACGCGCGCGGCGCCCGCCAGCGCCGCCGCCACGGCCCCGTGGTCGCGCAGGTCGGCCAGGCGC
>JAIEOP010000492.1 GCA_019750465.1 Acetobacteraceae bacterium
CCGCGCGGCGCCAGGGGCTGCGGGGCGAAGCGCGGCGGCGGCGGCTCCACGCCAAGCGGCGGCGGCTTGCCGGATTGCGCGGCGGCCGGCACGGCGAACGCGGCAGCCAGCGAGCCGGCAAGGGCGAGGCCGGTCCACCACCGCTGCAAGGGCCTCGGGTCCCGGGACATGGTGCCGAAGCCTGACGGCCCCGACCGGCCAGGGTCAACCATCGGCGGCCTCCGCAGGGGTGTTCGGTCGGCTGGCACGCCCCGCACGCCGTGCCGCGTCCCCGTATATGGGTTGCGGCGGCGCAGCG
The DNA here is from genome assembly GCA_019750465.1 of Acetobacteraceae bacterium. Lineage (GTDB taxonomy): Bacteria > Pseudomonadota > Alphaproteobacteria > Acetobacterales > Acetobacteraceae > JAIEOP01. Next base: position 299 of record JAIEOP010000492.1, read on the forward strand.
GAAGCGCGCGCTACAGCAGCCCCTCCCGCCGGAAGGAGACGTGCCGGCCATTGCCGATGATCAGGTGGTCGTGCAGCGCGATGCCCATGACCGCCGCCGCCGCCTTCACCTCCTGCGTCATGTCGATGTCGGCGCGCGATGGCGTGGGATCGCCCGAGGGGTGGTTGTGCACCAGGATCAGCGCGGTGGCCTGCAGCTCCAGCGCACGCTTCACCACCTCGCGCGGATAGACCGGCGTATGGTTCACGGTCCCCCGCGCCTGCGCCTCGTCGGCGATCAGGCGGTTGCGGACGTCGAGGAACAGCACGCGGAACTGCTCGATGCGCTCGCGGGCCAGCACGGCGGTGAGGTAGTCCAGCAGCCGGTCCCAGCTGGCCAGCACCGGCAGGTCCTTCACCTCCGCCCGCGCCAGCCGCAGCGCCGCCCCCTGCACCGTCTTCAGCGCTGCCATCCCGGCCTCGCCCAATCCCGCCACCTCCAGCAGCTGCGCCGGCGGCGCGGCAATGGCGCCGGCATAGCTGCCGAAGCGGGCGATGAGGTCGCGCGCGAGCTGCTTCGTGTCGCGCCGCGGCAGCGCGAGGAACAGCGTCATCTCCAGCAGCTCGTGGTCCAGCAGCGCGTCCGGTCCCGCCGCGAGCAGCTTGCGGCGCATCCGGGCGCGATGGCCGAGATGGCCGGGCGGCTGGGCGGGATCGCCGCGCGCGCCGTCGCAGGGGTCGGGCGCGAAGAGCGGTGGCTGCCCGGCATCGCGCCCCGGTGCGAAGAGCGGCGGCTGGGATGCGGCCTCGCCGCCCCCCGCGCCCCGCGCCGCCCGGTTGCGACGCGACGGGGTCGCGGCGGGCGGCACCAGGGTCAGCGGTGCAACCGCGTCGAGCAGCCGTGCATCGAGGCGCCCTGCATCGAGGCGCCCTGCATCGAGGCGTCCTGCCCCGGCCTCGCCCATGCCGCCCTGACCCTTCGCGCGCGAGGATCCGTCCATCGCCGCCACCCCGAGGTGCCGGGACTGATTTAGGGGTCGAAACGACTGGTGAAAAGGGCCGGGAGGGCGGCAGCGCAACGTTCAGGGGTGATAGGGCGGGCGATGCAGCCCCGCGGGCGAGAGGGTGAAGATCTCCACCCCGGTCTCCGTCACCCCCACCATGTGCTCGAACTGCGCCGAGAGGCTGCGGTCGCGCGTCACCGCGGTCCAGCCGTCGTCGAGGATCTTCACCTCGGCCCGCCCGGCATTCACCATCGGCTCGATGGTGAAGAACATGCCGGCCCGCAGCGTCGGCCCCTCGCCGGGCCGGCCGAAATGCAGCACGTTCGGCGGCTCGTGGAAGCGCCGCCCGATGCCGTGGCCGCAGAAATCGCGCACCACGGAGAAGCGATGCTTTTCGACGAAGCGCTGGATGGTGTGGCCGACATCGCCGAGCGTGACGCCCGGGCGCACCGCCTCCACGCCGCGCAGCATCGCCTCATAGGTCACGTCGAGCAGCAGCCGCGCCTTCGTCGAGGCCGTTCCCGCCACGTACATCCGGCTGGAGTCGCCGTGCCAGCCATCCAGGATGACGGTGACGTCGATGTTCAGCACGTCGCCATCGGCCAGCACCCGCTCGCCCGGGATGCCGTGGCAGACCACGTGGTTGATCGAGGTGCAGATCGACTTCGGGAAGCCGCGATAGCCCAGCGGCGCCGGCGTCGCGCCATGCGCCAGGATGAAGTCGTGGCACAGCCGGTCGAGCGCCGCGGTCGTCACGCCGGGCCGCACATGCGGCACGATCATGTCGAGCGTCTCGGCGGCGAGCCGGCCGGCGCGCCGCATGCCCGCGAAATCCTCGGGCCGGTGGATGGTGATGCGGCGGGAATCGCCGCCCTGCTGCTCCATGGGGGTGGGCTGTCTCTGGCGTTTGGCTGAAGGCCCAAGATGCGCGCGCGGCGGGGCATGCGCAAGTCACGGGACCACAGGCGTCAACGCCCCGCCCGCTCCCCCGCGCTGCGCTCCACCGTGCCCAGCGCGTCGGCCAGCCGTGCATCCGCGCTGCCCGGCCGCGCGGGCTTCGACTGGCTCTCATGCGGCGCCCAGCCGGTCATCACCAGCAGCCTGAGCGGCGCGGCGAAGGTGCCGTCGGGCTCCGGCGCCAGCCGCGCCAGCGCCATCGGGAACAGCGCCCGCGGCGGCACCCGCGGGTCGCGTGCCGCCACGGCGTTGCCCTCCCCCGCCGCGCGCAGGTCGCGCAGCAGACCCATCGGCGTGCGCCAGGCCAGCGGCAGGTCCTGCGCATCGGCGACCGGCAGGGCGAAGCCCGCGCGCTGCAGCAGCCCGGCCAGGTCGCGCAGCTCCGGGAAGGGCGAGACGCGGGGCGAGAGGCCCCCGCGCAGCTCTGCCTCGGCCTCCGCGAACGCGGCGCGCAGCGGGCCGAGCGTGCCCAGGCCGGGCAGCGAGGCGAGGAACAGCCCGTCCGGCCGCAGCGCGCGGCGGAGCTGGATCAGCGCGCCGGGCAGATCGTTCACCCAGTGCAGCGACAGGCTCGCGATCACCAGGTCGAAGCTTTCGGGCGCGTAGGGCAGCCATTCCTCGTCGCCGGCGACCGCCAGCCCGCCCGCGCGCGCCGCCATCGGCACCGAGAGGTCCTGCGATACCACGAAGGGAATGCCCCGCGCGCGCAGCAGCGGCGCCACCGCGCCGCGCCCCCCCAGATCGAGCGCCCGGGTGAAGCGGCGCGTCGTGTCGTCCAGCCGGTCGAGCAGGATCTCCGCGGCAGCCTCCAGGATCGGCACGACGCCGCCGACGGTGGCGGCGGCGCGGTCCCGCCGCCGCCGCACCAGCCGGCGGTCGAAGACGGCAGCGGGATCGGGCGCGGCCACGGGTCGTCAGCGCGCCCCGCCGGGGCCGAGCGCAGGGGGGCCGACCGAAGAGCCGGCAGGCGCCCTGGCGCCGGCCGACGGCCCAGCGAGGGCAGCGGCGATGCCGGTGGCGAAGGCGCGGGCATCCGCCGGCGGCGGGAAGGCCTGCGGCATGGTCACGCGGATCTGCACGAGGGTTCCGGTGAAGCGCCCGGCGCAGAGCAGGCCTTCCACCCGCTCCCGCCCGAGCGTGCCCTCGGTCTCGGCGCAGATCAGCCGGGCCGGGCCATCGGCGGGCAGGGTGAAGCGCGGGCCGCGGTCGCGCACGCGGCGCGCGGCGCGCGACTGCACGGAATCGCGCACCAGCCCGGCCAGGGCCGCCTCGGTCGGCGCGGGGTCCCCGGGCGGACCGACGGCAGGTAGCAATTGCACGATGGCGGCCGCCGCCGGCAGGCCGCGCGTGGCGTAGGGCAGCTCGATGCCGTCGCGGCCTGCAAGCGGCGCGGCAGGGCCACGTTCGAAGCCCTGCAGCGTCGCCGGCAGGCGTTCGGCCAGCCGGGTTGGGGTGGTCGCCTCCGGCGGATCATGCGCCGGCGTCGCGGTGCAGCCGGGCAGGGCGGCGCCGGCGAGGATCAGCGCGGCGGCCGCAGTCACCGCACGGACGGCTGGGTTGGGATTTCGGCTGGGCGGCATCCACGACGAACTGAGGCGGCTCAGCCGCCAGGGCAAGCCCCCATTCGCAGGCTGCGCCCGCGCGACGCCCGGCAGCCGCGGCACGGCGAGGCCGACGTCCGGCCCTGAACCGCCGCGGACCGCCGCTCGCGCGGGCCGCGTCCGACTCAGACCTGGCCGGCGGCCGGTTCGCGAACGCCGGTGGGATCGGCCGTCGCCGGCCGGGAGGTCACCGTCGCCGCGGCTGGCGTGCTTTGCACCTCCGGGACGCCGCCCCTGGCGCTCCGCCGCCCGGAATTCCGCATGAGATCCACGACACCCGTGGCAACCACCGCGATGACGACCACCTGGGCGAGCGTGGCCAGCGCCCAGAGCCAGGCCGGGAAGATGTCCGGCCTCACCAGATAGCCCAGCGGCAGCATCAGGTAGCCATAGGCGTCCGGCACCACGGTCGCGACCTCGCTGGTGCCTTCCCAGATCATGGAGATCGCCACGTAGAGGATCACCAGCAGGCCCAGCCAGGCGATCCAGCGGTGCTTGTCGAGCAGCCGGGCGATGAAGGTTGCCGCCACGCCCATCAGCACCACGGAGACCGCGAGGCCGATGATCAGGATGTAGGGGTGGTCCTTCGACGCGCCGGCCACCGCCAGCACGTTGTCAAGGCTCATCGAGACGTCGGCGACGAGGATCTGGGTAATGGCCTGGCGCAGGGTCTTGCGCGGCGCCGAGGGCTCCGAACCATCCAATGCCGCGACGCCGTCCACCGCCTCCGTCTCGTTCGGGTCGTTGTGGCCACTGCCCTCGCGCAGCTCGCGGTACATCTTCCAGCACACCCAGAGCAGCAGCACGCCGCCCGCGAGCACGATGCCGACGACCTGCAGCAGCTGCACGGTGACGGAGGCGAAGGCGATGCGCATGATCGTCGCCGCGACGATGCCCCAGAAGATCGCCTTGCGGCGCTGGTCGCTCGGCAGCCCGGCCGCTGCCATCCCGACGACGATGGCGTTGTCCCCCGCCAGCACGATGTCGATGAAGAGCACCGTGATGAGCGGCAGGGCCCATTCCGGGAAGTTGTGCTCGACGAAGATGGTCAGCCATTCGGGCATTGCGGCACGTTTCCTCGGCACGACGGGGCGGGGCGCCCGTCCGCGGTCCGGCTTGCTTTAGGCGATCAGGCGGGACCGGCAAAGGGGCGGCACGGCGTCCCCTTGCCAGGACGCGGCCCTGCGCGCCAAACCGCCGCAGCCAGGGCCGGCTTCCGGCCCCCAGCGACGAGGCGCCCGCCATGGTCCCCCGCTACACGCGCCCGCAGATGGCCGCGATCTTCGCGCCCGAGGAGCGCTTCCGCATCTGGTTCGAGATCGAGGCGCTGGCGGCCGAGGGCATGGCCCGCATCGGCGCCATCCCGGACGCGGCGGCGCGGGCGATCCGCGACAGGGGCGGGCCGCGCGCCGCGGCCATCACGGCCGCCGACGTCGAGGCGATCGACGCCATCGAGCGGGTGACGCGGCACGACGTCATCGCCTTCCTCACCTGGCTGGGCGAGGGCATCGGGCCGGAGGCGCGCTTCCTGCACCTCGGCCTGACCTCCTCGGACGTGCTGGACACCTGCCTGGCCGTCCAGCTCACGCGCGCCGCCGACCTGCTGATCGCCGACCTCGACGCGCTGCTGGCGGCGCTCAGGGCGCGGGCAATGGAGCACAAATTCACCCCCACCATCGGCCGCAGCCACGGTATCCACGCCGAGCCGACCACCTTCGGCCTGAAGCTCGCGGGGCACCATGCCGAATTCGCGCGCGACCGGGCGCGACTCGTCGCCGCACGGGCCGAGATCGCCACCTGCGCCATCAGCGGCCCGGTCGGAACCTTCGCGAGTGTGGATCCGCGGGTGGAGGCCTTCGTCGCGGAGCGGCTCGGCCTCGCCGTGGAGCCGGTCTCGACGCAGGTGATCCCGCGCGACCGGCACGCCGCCTTCTTCTGTGCGCTCGCCGTGGTCGCCTCCGGCATCGAGCGGCTGGCGACCGAGGTGCGGCACCTGCAGCGCAGCGAGGTGCGCGAGGCGGAGGAGTTCTTCCACGCCGGGCAGAAGGGCAGCTCGGCCATGCCGCACAAGCGCAACCCGGTGCTGAGCGAGAACCTCACGGGCCTGGCGCGCCTCGTGCGCGGCTACGCCGTGCCGGCGCTGGAGAACGTGGCGCTCTGGCACGAGCGCGACATCAGCCACTCCAGCGTCGAGCGGGTGATCGCCCCGGATGCCTGCATCGCCCTGGACTTCGCCCTCGCCCGGCTGGCCGGGATGATGGAGCGGCTCACCATCCATCCGGAGCGGATGCGCGCCAACCTGGAATCGCTCGGCGGCGTGGTGCACAGCGGGAAGGTGCTGCTGACCCTGGCGACCGCCGGGCTGGCGCGGGAGGAGGCCTATGCCGCCGTGCAGGCGGCGGCGATGGCCACCTGGGAGCGGCTGGGCACGCCGGAGGGGCGCGGCTTCCGCGACAACCTGCTGTCCGATCCGGCGGTGTCGGCGCGGCTGGATGCGGCCGCGCTCGATGCGGCGATGGACCCGGCCCGGGATTTCCGCCACGTCGATACCGTGTTCGCCCGGGTGTTCGGGGAGGGCTGAGCTCTCGTGAAGCCATGCCCGCAGGGCCGGCAAGCGTCGCGGACCGCCCGGGGTTGCAGTCGGCGATCCTTCGCCTTGGCGTCCTGGCCCGCCACCGTCTTCGGCCGAGCCGAGGAGCCGCGCTGACGGGCGGGCAACCCGGCACGACGGCTCGTGGCCTGGCCTGGCCTGGCCTGGAGCCTTGCCGTGCCGGCGGCGAACTCCAAGGGCGCGGGACGCCCAGGATCGCGTCACGGGTCCTGAGCGGCCAAGCCGGCAATGCCATGCTTGCGCCGCTGCCTCGTGCCGGCCCGGACGCGCCACCACGAACGCCGCGCACGCGAGCGTGTGGTGGACGCCCGAGGCCCGCCGCCCCGGCGCCCTGATTCCGCCGCACGCCGGGGTTCAACTCCGGGCATCAGGGGTCCACATGCATGCCGCCCCTTGGCGACAATGGCATTGGGACCGAGACGGAGGTTCGATCATGCGCTCTCCGCGGCTGTTCACCGCCATCCTGGCTGGTGCGGTTGCGTTGGCGGGCGTCGCGCTGACGCCGGCCACGGCCGAGGCGGATGGCTACCATCGCCATGGCTACCGCTACCATCCGCGGCCGCACTACTACCGGCCGCCGCCACCGCCGGTCTATTACGCACCGCGGCCCCATTATTACCGGCCACCCCCACCGCCGGTGTACTACGTTCCGCGACCCTACTACCGGCCGCCTCCGGTCTATTACGGTCCGCCGGCGGTGGGCTTCGGCGTCACCATCCGCTGAACCGTGGGCCGCCGGCCCGCGGGCTGCCGGGCCCCGGAGCGCCGGCGCGGCGCCCGGGGTTGCGGAGGACGGCGCGCCGCGCAAGGCTCCGCGCCGTGTGCACCGTCATTCTCCTGCACCGGCCCGGCCATGCCTGGCCGGCGATCGTCGCCGCCAACCGCGACGAGCGCCTCGATCGGGCTTGGGACCCGCCCGAGACCTGGTGGCCCGACCACCCCGGCATCGTCGGCGGCCGCGACCGCACCGCCGGCGGCACCTGGATGGCGCTGAACCGTGCCGGCGTGCTGGCCGCGGTGCTGAACCGCCCGGGCAGCCTCGGCCCGGCACCGGGCAAGCGCTCGCGTGGCGAATTGCCGCTGATCGCGCTCGCGGATGCACCGAGTGCCGCCGTCGCCGCCCGCCGCCTCACCGCCCTGAGGGCCGATGAGTGGCGTCCCTTCAACCTGGTGGTGGTGGATCGGAGCGGCGGCGTGTTCCTGCGCGGCACCGGCGCCGGCAGGCCGGAGGCCGTGCCGCTGCCAGCCGGCGTCAGCATGGTCACCGCCCACGACCCGAACGACCTCGCCAGCCCCCGCACCCGTCGCCACCTGCCCCGCTTCCGCGCCGCGCCGCCGCCCGAGCCGGACCTGGAGGACTGGGCCGCCTGGGAGGCGCTGCTCGCCGATGACGGTTACGAGGCTGGCATGGCGGAGGCGCTGCGCGTACCGCCGGTCGGCGGCTTCGGTACGGTTTCGACCAGCCTGGTGGCACTCGGAAAGCAGGGGGCGATCTGGCGCTTCGCGGCGGGGCCGGCGGGGGCGGCACCGTTCCGGACGGTCGCGCTGAAGCAGTCCGTACCTGTTTAGGGAAGGGAATACGGCGTCCGGGTTTGCCGGCGACCTGAGGGTCGGCTTCGACGGCGACGACCCCTGCTGGCGGACCGACCCTGGCCGCGCATGGCGGCGCCCCGGCCCGCTTGCTATACCGGCCCCTGATCCGGGCCCGGTGGCGGGGCCATCGGCGCGGCGCCCGGTCCTCGGGCGCGCCCTCTTCCCGCCCCGGCCCGGCCGGCGGACCACCTTGCCAGTCCGCCGGCGGAGAGAAGGATTGTCACCACCATGGCGCGACGCCGGCAGCTCTATGAGGGCAAGGCCAAGATCCTGTTCGAGGGTCCCGAGCCGGGGACCCTGGTGCAGTACTTCAAGGACGACGCCACCGCCTTCAACGCACAGAAGAAGGGCACCATCACCGGCAAGGGCGTGCTGAACAACCGCATCAGCGAGTACCTGATGAGCCGCCTGATGGACATCGGCGTGCCCACCCACTTCATCCGCCGCCTGAACATGCGCGAGCAGCTGATCCGCGAGGTGGAGATCATCCCGCTGGAGGTGGTGGTGCGCAACGTCGCCGCCGGCAGCCTTTCGACGCGGCTCGGCATCCCGGAGGGGCAGCGCCTGCCGCGCTCGATCATCGAATACTACTACAAGAACGACCAGCTGAACGACCCGCTGGTCTGCGAGGAGCACATCACCGCCTTCGGCTGGGCGGCGACGCAGGACCTCGACGACATCGTGGCGCTGACCTTGCGGATCAACGACTTCCTCACCGGCCTCTTCCTCGGTGTCGGCATCACCCTGGTGGACTTCAAGGTGGAGTTCGGCCGGTTCTGGGAGAACGAGGAGATGCGCATCGTCCTGGCCGACGAGATCAGCCCGGACAATTGCCGCCTGTGGGACGCCAAGACCGGCGAGAAGATGGACAAGGACCGCTTCCGCCGCGACCTCGGCAAGGTCGAGGAGGGCTACCAGGAGGT
>JAIEOP010000295.1 GCA_019750465.1 Acetobacteraceae bacterium
GCTCGGCCTTGCCGCGGCCGGCGCGCCTGCGGTCGCGCACCAGGTCGCGGGCGCGGTCGCGGCGGTCGCGCAGCCAGCGCGCGAGATCGAGCAGCGCCGCCCGGTCCAGGCCCTCCAGCAGCGGGAAGTGGCTGCGCTGGATGGGCTCCAGCTCGTCTTCGGCGAGCAGGCGGCGTTCGGTGGCAAAGGCAAGGCTCATGGCCCGCGGATCCCCTGGTCTGCTGTGTGTCCGGTCGACGGCGCAGGCATCCGCCCCGCCCGGGGCGCTGCGTCCCGCCGCCCTTCGGGTGGAGTTCCATCCCTGCCCGCAACGGCCGGTGGGGTGGCCTCGCCACGCCTCCGCAGGCGGCCCCTCATACAGGACAGTTTCGGTGTCACGCCAGACTGCTGTTCGGCAGCAGTCAGCGCAGGGGAAGGTGCTGCGTCCCGCCGCTTGGCCGCCTGTTCCGATCCGTGCCTCAGCCGGCACCCGCATCGATCACCGGTCCGATGGCCTGCGCCACCGCCAGCAGCGCAGCATCGCCGTAGCGCGGCCCGACGATCTGCACGCCGACGGGCATGCCGTTCGGCCCGCGGTGGCAGGGGATGGCGATGCAGGGCACGTGCAGCAGCGTCCACATGGCGTTGAACACGGGATCGCCGTTGTTCTGCAGCCCGACCGGCGCCTCGCCGATGGCCGACGGCGTCAGCACCGCGTCGAGCTCCGGGAAGAGCGCATCGAGCAGCCGGCGGCACTCGGCGGCCAGGTCATGCGCGGCGACGAGGTCGCGCGCGGCGATGCCGGTCTTGTTCTCCACCGTGTCGCGGAATTCCGCGTGCAGCTTCGCATGGTGCAGCAGGTACTCGGCCAGGAAGGCGCCGCGGCCCTCGCTGCGCATGATGGTGCGCTGGGCCGCGGTGATGCTGTCGAACGGCGGTGGCAGGGCCAGGGGCTCGACGCGGGCGCCGGCGCGGCGCAGTCGGTCGGCGGCAAGGTGCAGCGCCTGCCGCGCGCTGTCCTCCGCGCGCGTCCAGTTCGGGCCCTCCACCACGGCGATGCGCAGCGCGGCGAGCGGTTTCGGCGCCGGCGCCTCCTCCATGCCCCAGAGGCGGAAGGCGCGGGCGGGAAGCGCCAGGTCCTCGGGTGCGCGGGCATACCAGCCGATGGTGTCGAGCGTGTGCGAGTAGCGCTTGAATCCCTGGGTGCTCACCACGCCGTGCGTCGGCTTCATCGCATAGGCGCCGCAGAAGCTGGCCGGGCGGATGGTGCTGCCGCCGGTCTGCGTGCCGTAGGCCAGCGGCACCATGCCGGCCGCGACCGCGGCCGCCGAGCCGGAGGAGGAGCCGCCCGGCGTGCGCGTCTCGTCTTCAGGGTTGGAGGTGCGGGCGCGGCGTCCGCCGGCGGCGAATTCCAGCGTGTCCGTCTTGCCCATGATAACCGCGCCCTCGGCCCTGCTGATGGCCACGCAGGCGGCGTCCTGGCCGGGCCGGTGGCCCTGGTAGATCGGCGAGTTGTGGGTGGTGGGCATGTCGGCCGTGTCGATCATGTCCTTGATGCCGATCGGCATTCCGTGCAGCGCGCCCTTGCCGCAGGCCTTGTCCACCTCGCGCGCCTGCCCGATGGCCAGCGCCGCGTCGAGGAAGACGAAGGCGCGGACCGCAGGCTCGCGATCGGCGATGCGCCCGAGGCAGGACCGCGTCAGCGCCTCGGCGGTGAGCGTGCCGTCGTGCAGCGCGCGCAGGGCGGCGGTGGCGGTGAGCTCGAAGGGTTCCATGGTCAGCCCCATCCCGGATGCGTCAGGCCATGCGTGGCCCGGCGGGGCCATCGCCTCGCCGGGTGCGTCCGACCGTTTCCATCCCCCGTGGTCAGCCCGGCACGCGGCCGCGGATCGCGTTGGCGCGCGCGGAATAGACGATGCGGCCGTCGGCCCCGGGCGGCAGGCGGCCGCGGATGCCGGCCTTCAGCGCCGCCGCCGCGTCGGGCGGCAGGGCGGCAAGCGCCCTGGCGGTGTTCGGCATCGCGGCGTTGATGGCCCAGAAGCTGTCGAAATCCGCGAAGTCCCGCTCCACGGCGATCGTGCGGGTCTCGACGGCCGCGAGCCCCGCGCCGGTCCAGAGCGTTTCCAGCGCGGGCAGGCGCGAGGCCTCGGCGCTTGGTGGCATCTCCGGGACGTGGCCGAGTTCGCGCAGCGCGCCCTGCACCGCACGGAAGGGGAAGCCGCCGCCGAACATGTCCCAGACATAGGCGGCGACGAGACCGCCGGGGCGGACGACGCGCACCATCTCGGCGACGCCCCGCGCCGGGTCGGGGATGAAGAAGATGACCAGCGCCATGGCGGCGGCATCGAACCGGTCATCGGGAAAGGGCAGCGCCTGCGCATCGCCCTGGGTGAAGGACGCACCCGCCGCGCCGGGCCGGGTGCGGGCATAGGCGAGCTGCTGCGGCGAGGGATCGATGCCCTGCACCTGGGCCGGGGCGCAGCGCTGCATCAGCAGTTCGGTGAAGGCGCCGTTGCCGCAGCCGATATCGGCCCAGCGCAGGCCCGGCGCGGGGGCGAGCCAGTCGAGGAAGACCTCCCCCGCGAGCCGGCTCCAGGCGCCCATGGTCCGCTCGTAGAGTTCGCCATCCCCGAAGCGGACGACGGGAGCGGGGGCGGGCGCCTGGCTGGCCAAGGCGTCAGGCCGGCTTGAACTGCGGGTAGGGATTGCCCTCCTCGTCCGGCTTCCACGTCACCTGCACGCGCTGGCCGATGGCCAGGCCGTCCCAGTCGCAATCGACGATGTTGGTCATCATCGTGCAGCCCTCATCGAGCGTGACATAGGCGATGGCGTAGATTTGCGGCGCGCGCTTCATGACGCTGACGCTGTAGATCGTGCCGGTGCCCCTGCTCTCGCGCCACTCCACCTTGCCGAGGGTGAAGGGCGAGACCCCGCGCGGATACCAGAAGGCCTTGCCGGTCTCGACGCAGAAGGGCAGCAGGAACCTGCCCTCCTTGGCCGCCGCCCAGAAGGGCTCGGTCTCCGGATTGACCAGCGGCGCGGGGATGGCGCGTTCCTTGGTGTCGGCCATGGCGATCACTCCCGCTCCATGATCAGCGTGGCGGCGGCGTGGCGGCTGCCGAGCAGCCCACCCGTGCCGTGCGCCAGCGCAACGTCGCAATTCTTCACCTGCACCGCCGGATGCGCCTCCCCGCGCAGCTGGCGCACGGCCTCGATCACCTTGGTGATGCCGCCGCGGTTGGCGGGGTGGTTGTTGCAGAGCCCGCCACCATCGGTGTTGAAGGGCAGCTTGCCGACGCCCGAGATCAGGTTGCCGTCGGCGACGAACTTCCCCCCCTGGCCCTTCTCGCAGAAGCCGAGATCCTCGATCTGCATCAGCACCGTGATGGTGAAGCTGTCGTAGATCGAGGCGTACTTGATGTCCCCGGGCGTCACGCCGGCCTCGGCGAAGGCGATGGGGCCGCTGCGCCGGCCGGCGGAATAGGTCAGGTCCACCTGGCCGCCCATCTGGCCCTTGAACGATTCGCCCGCACCCAGCACCTTCACCTTCGGGCGCTTGAGCTGCTTCGCCACTTCCGGCGAGGTCACGATCAGCGCGCCGCCACCGTCGCTGACCACGCAGCAATCCAGCCGGTGCAGCGGCGTGGCGATGAGCGGCGAGCCCACCACCTGCTCCACCGTGACCACGTCGCGCAGCATGGCGTGCGGGTTGTGCTGGGCGTGATGGCTGGCCGCCACCTTGATCCAGGCGAGCTGCTCGGCCGTGGTGCCGTATTCATGCATGTGGCGCGCGGCGCACATGGCATAGGCGTTCACCGTGGCGACGCCGGTCGGGAACTCCCACTGCGTGTCCGGCGCATCGGCGCCGCGCATGCGCGGCACGGCGCCGGAATGGCCTTCGGAGCGTGGGCGGCCGGCGAGGGTGATCAGCGCGACGCTGCACTTGCCCGCCGCGATCGCCTCGGCCGCGTGCGCGACATGGGCGATGTAGGAGCAGCCGCCCATCTCGGTGCTGTCGAGGTGGCGCAGCTTCAGGTTCATGTAGTCGGACATGCCGACCGGGCCCATGCCGGGCGCGTCGCCGGCGCAGAAATAGCCGTCCACGTCGTCCTTCGTGAGGCCGGCGTCCTGCAGCGCGCCGAGCGCGCATTCCGCGTGCAGCTGCGCGACGGACTTGTCCTTCGCCAGCCGCGTCGGGTGCTCGAAGGCCCCCATGATGTAGGCTTTGCCCTTGATGCTCATGGGCGCGTCCGTTCCCTTCCCGATGGTGGCGGCCCGGCGGCCGGCGCGCCGGAAGGCGCGGAGGTCCGGATTGGGTCCGCCTTGCTGCGTGACGGCGGGGAGGATGGACCGGGGGCGGCGGGCGGGCAACCCGGGATCGGGGCTGGGCAGGGTCAGGGCACCAGCACCAGCGCCCCCGTCACCGCGCCGGCGCGCAGCCGCGCCAGCGCCTCGTTCGCCTCATCGAGCGGCAGGGTCGTCACCCTTGTGCGCACCGGCACGCGCGGCGCGAGGGCGAGGAACTCCTCCCCGTCGCGTCGCGTGAGGTTGGCGACCGAGCGCACCACCCGCTCCTGCCACAGGATCGCATAGGGAAAGGAGGGGATGTCGCTCATGTGGATGCCGGCGCAGACCACCACCCCGCCGCGGTCCACTGCCCGCAGCGCGGCCGGCACCAGGGCGCCCACCGGGGCGAAGAGGATCGCGGCATCCAGAGGCTCCGGCGGCGCCTCCTCCGATCCGCCGGTCCAGACGGCACCGAGCGACCGCGCGAAGCCCTGTGCCGCCGCATCGCCGGCGCGGGTGAAGGCGAAGACCTGCCGTCCCTCGTGCACCGCCACCTGCGCCACGATATGCGCCGCGGCGCCGAAGCCGTAGAGGCCGATGCGCCGCGCGTCCCCGGCCATGCGCAGCGCGCGATGGCCGATCAGCCCGGCGCAGAGCAGCGGCGCGGCTGCGGCGTCCGAATACCCGTCCGGGATGGCCAGGCAGGTGCGCGCATCGGCGACGACGTGCTCGGCATAGCCGCCGTCGATCTGCCAGCCCGTGAACCGCGCCGCCGCGCAGAGGTTCTCGCGGCCGGAGGCGCAGAAGCGGCAGGTGCCGCAGGTCCAGCCGAGCCAGGGCAGGCCGACCCGGTCGCCCACGCGCGGCCCCGCGACGCCGGGGCCGATCGCCTCGACGTCGCCGACGATCTCGTGCCCCGGCACGATGCCGGGCCTGGCCCCGGGCAGCTCGCCATCCACGACGTGCAGGTCGGTGCGGCAGACCGCGCAGGCCGAGACGCGCAGCCGCACCTGGCCGGGCCCTGGCTCCGGAACCGGCTCGCGGACCGGCCGCAGCGGCCGGCCGGGCCCGTCGAGCAGCCGCATCGCGCGCATGGTTTGCATCGCATCCCTCCGTCGCGCGATCCTGCCACCATGCAGACTCCCGATCGACTCACGGCCCCGCTGGCCGATCGCCTCGCCGCCATCGCGCTCGGCCATGTCTCGCGCGAGTATCCGAACAAGCTCGACCACGTGCTGAACGGCCCAGGCGACCTGCGCGGCCCACGCGAGCTGCATCCGGCCTTCTACGGCAGCTTCGACTGGCATTCCTGCGTGCACGGCTTCTGGATGCTGGCGCGGCTGCTGCGCCGCTTCCCGGCCGGCGCGGCGGCTCCGGCCATCCGCGCGCTGTTCGACGCCCATCTCACCGACGCCACCATCGCCGTGGAGCGCGCCTATCTCGACCGCCCGCTCGCCCGCGGCTTCGAGCGTCCCTATGGCTGGGCCTGGCTGCTGAAGCTCGCGGCCGAGCTGGACGGGCTTGAGGGCGGCCGCTGGGCGCGCGCCCTCGCGCCGCTCGCGGCGGCCTTCGCCGGCCGCTTCCGCGACTTCCTGCCGCGCGCCGACTACCTGGTGCGCGCGGGGGTGCATTCCAACACCGCCTTCGCCCTGGCGCTGGCCGCCGACGTCGCCGACCCGGCGCTGCGCGCCCTGCTGCGCGACAAGGCGCGCGCCTGGTACGGCGCCGACGCGGATTGCCAGGCCTGGGAACCCTCGGGCGACGACTTCCTCTCCTCCGCCCTGATCGAGGCCGAGTGCCTGCGCCGCCTGCTGCCGCCCGCCGAATTCCTGCCCTGGCTCGACCGCTTCCTGCCGCGCCTGGCACGGCGCGAGCCGGCCACGCTCTTCACACCCGCCCGCGTCGCCGACCGTTCGGACGGCAAGATCGTGCACCTCGATGGCGTGAACCTTTCGCGCGCCTGGTGCTGGCGCGCGCTCGCCACGGCGCTGCCGGAGGGCGACCCGCGCCGCTCCGTTGCGCGCGGGGCCGCCGCAGGACATCTGGCCGCCGGCCTGCCGCACCTTGCCGGCGACTACATGGGCGAGCACTGGCTGGCCAGCTTCGCCGTGCTCGCCCTGGACGAGCCGGCATAGCCCCCGCGCCCTCGCCCGCCTGGACCTTCCGCTGCCGCCCGGCACCATCGAGACCGCGCCGCCGCCCGGCTTCGGGCAGGCGGGGGTGCGTGGCGTCTTCGGCACCATCGGCCTGAGCACGGACTTCCTCGCGCCCGCGCCGCCCGGCGCCTGGCCGGAGGGCCGGCCGGACCTGGTGCGCGCCGCGCGCAGCGCGGTCCTCGCGCATGGCATCGTCGCGGCAAACGGCGCGCCGGCGCTGCGCGCCAACGGCATCGTCCGCGTGCCGCCGCCGATCGCCGAGGCCTGATCCCACGCGCGCGGTTCCCGGCTTGCGGGCTGCAGCCGAGCCGATCACGATGCCATCACGACCGCGTGGGCATTCAGGGCAGGGACGCAATGCCGGGAGTGGCGGGACATGGATGACGGACATCTCGCCGGTGGAACCGGCGGCGCCGCCGTGCAGGCGCCGGGTGCAGGGACCTGCCCGCTGGGGGCTGCCATGCCCGGCGCGACCTGGCCGCCGCGCGGCTTCCGCCACCTCTTCCCGGCGATGTCGCCGCCCGCACCGCCGGCGCCTGCGGACATGACGACGCGCCAGCGCCTCGCCGCCCTCGCCGGCGCCATGCAGTCCGTCGATCCCGGCGACCCGGCCGACGACAATCCGCGGATCCCCGCCGGCTACACCTACCTGCTGCAATTCGTCGCGCACGACCTCGTGCGCTCCGCCGCGCAGCTCTGGGCGATCCCCGGGCGCGCGCGTGAGATGCGGGACCTCGCCGTCACGCGGCTGCGGCTGGATACGCTCTATGGCGGCGGTCCCGCGGCCTGTCCCTACGCCTACATGACGGCGGCACGCGCGCGGCTGCGCATCGAGGCGATCGCGCCGCATGCGCTCGACGGCGCCGCCGCGCCGCCGCTCCGCGACATCCCCCGCACGCGGCTCGATCCCGCGCCGCGCGGCTGGCCGGCGGAGAAGTCACTGCCGCTCGATGAGGCGCTGCTGCCCGATCCACGCAACGACGACAACAGCAACGTATCGCAGATGACGGTGCTGTTCGCCGCCTTCCACAATGCCGTCGTCGATCTCCTGGGCCGCGCCATGGCGGCGCCGCTGCTGCGCTTCGCCGTGGCGAGCGAGGCGGTGACGCTGGTCTACCGCCGCATCCTGCGCGAGGACCTGCTGAAGCGCCTGCTGCATGAGGAGGTGCATGCCCGCTACGCCGCGCCGGGCGCCGCCTTCCTGGAGGCGGGGGGCGATGGCCTCGGTCGCATGCCGCTCGAATTCTGCCTCGGCGCCTTCCGCTGCGGCCATGCCATGGTGCGGGAAACCTATAGGATCAACGCCGCCTCCGTGCGTGACCTCGGCGGCATCCTGCGCGCCACGTCCGGCGGCAGTGCCGGCGCGATGCCGCTGTCGCGCCACTGGGTGATCCGCTGGTCGGATTTCTTCGCGATGCCCGGCAGCGCCATGCCCGAGCCGAACGCCAGCCGACGGCTGCGGCCGCGGCACAGCCCAGGGCTGCTGGATACGGAATTCTTCGACGCCGTGGACGATACGCGGCGGGCGGGCCTCGCCTATCGCGACCTGCTCGGCGCCGGCGTCGCGGCGCTGCATCCGGTCGACGCGCTCTGGGACTACCTGCGCCGCGAAAGGCCGGAGCTGGCCCGGCTCTCGCCGCTGTCGGACGCAACGGCGCGCCGCGCGGCCCTGGACGCCTGGCTGGCGCGGGCCGGCGTGCCGGCGGAGCATCGCGGCGCCCTCGCGGCCGCGCCGCCGCTGCCCTTCTACGTGCTGTTCGAGGCCGAGCACGACTGCGCGGGCCTGTCGCTCGGCGCGCTCGGCTCCGTCATCGTCGCCGAGACCATGCTCGGCGTGCTCGCGCGCGATCCCCTGCCTTGCGAGGCCGGCGACGGGCTGGCCCAGGCGCTGGCGCGGCTCTGCAACGCGGCGGGCGTGCCCGCCGGGGTGCTCGCGCCGCTGGCCGAGGTCGCGGACATGGCCGGGCTGGTCGGCATCGCCGCCGCGGCGCCCGGCATCGGCGCGAGCAATCCGCCATTCGTCTGACCCCTCGCGCGCCCGTCCCGTCGCGCACACGTTCCAATGCGCGGCCCGCGTCGCGCGCCTGTCCGGCAGCAAAGGAGACCCGAGCATGTCCGACCCGACGACGTCCACGGCAAGCGGCAATCCGGACGCCGCTGCGCCGGGTGCCGCCAGCGCCGGCTTCGAGATCGACCGCATGAAGGTCGTGAACTGGGAGCGCTGGGGCGACCTGGTGAAGACCTGGACGACCGGCCGCCCGCACCGCGCCAACAACAAGGAGTACAAGGTTCCCCGCACGCTCGAGGAGCTGAAGGCGCAATGCCTCGATCTCGACATCGGCCTGAAGCTGCCGAGGCACGTGACCAGCCTCGTGGTCTATACGCACGAGAAGGGCACCATGGTGCTGCGCCTGCCGCCGCGCGACCTGGTCGAGGCATCGGAGGAGCAGCTCAAGGCCGGTGCCGCCTATGACCTGCCGCCCTTCTACGCCAGCGCGCTCGGCGTCGCCGGCCAGGTGCCGCAGCTCGGGGACGAGAAGGCGCTGATGGACTTCCACGCCCGGCGCATCGGCGACTACACCATCTCGAACTGCCAGTAGCGCCGGCCAGCGGCCACGGACGCCACGCGCCGCATCCGCGGCGGCCGGCAACGACGCGCCGCACCCGCGGCGGCCGGCAACGACGCGCCGCACCC
>JAIEOP010000190.1 GCA_019750465.1 Acetobacteraceae bacterium
TCTCACACCGGTCGCCGCCTCCGCGCAGGACTTCGACCCCGCGCCGATCCCCGCCAGCTACACCGCCCCCGCCGCGGTCGGACGGTGACGCGGCGCAGCCGCCGGGCGCTGCTCGGCGCGGCTCTGGGCCTGCCCTGGCCGGCCCTGGCGCAACGGCCGGCCGGGGCATGCGCGGGCCCGGTCTTCCTGACGATCGACACCGGCTGGGCGCGCGAGGCGGAACAGATCGCGGAGATCCTCCGCCGCCGCGGCGTCCGCGCCACGCTGTTCATCGCCGACGAGAAGACGCACCGCGGCGACACCTCGCTGTCCGAGGGCTGGGCGCCGTTCTGGCGCGCCCGCGCGGCGGAGGGGCACGTCTTTGCCAGCCACACCTGGCGGCACTGGTATTTCGGGGGCGATCCGGCGCCGGGGCGGGTGCGCTATGCCTCGCGCCAGGGCGCGGGGGCCGAGGTGCTGGATGGGCCGTCGCTCTGCGCCGAGCTGGCGCGGCCGGTCGCGCGGCTGCGCGAGATGGTGCCGGGGGCGGTGGTGCTGCCGCTGTGGCGCGCGCCGGGCGGCATCACCACGCCGAACGCGGTGGCCATGGCCGCCGCCTGCGGCCTGCGCCACCAGGGCTGGACCGCGAACGGCTTCTGGGGCGACGAGCTGGACGCCGCCGCCCATCCCAACGCCGTGCTCGCCCGCCGCGCCATCGAGCGCACCCGCCCGGGCGAGGTGGTGGTGATCCACTGGGGCGTGCGCAGCCGCCGCGATCCCTTCGCCGCGGTGCTGGAAGGGGTGATCGAGGGGTTGCAGGCGCGCGGCCTCTGCTTCGCCCCGCTGCCGCCGGAGGGGGTGGGGGCGATGCCGGCGGCGCTTGCACCGACCGCCCCGCGCGGCGCATGACGCCGGCCGCATGCTGCACGACGCCTACGACACCCTGACCGGCTGGCTCTTCGAGCACGCCATCCAGCCCGCGATGTACGCCCTCGGCCTGATGGACTGGGCCGAGGATGCCTTCGAATGGCTGGACTTCGCCCTGCTCGGCGGGCTGACCATCCTGCTCTCCTGGATCATCTGCCGACCCCTGGAAGCCTGGCGCCCCGTCGAGCCCGTCACCGACCGGCGCGCCGTGCGCACCGACATCCTCTACACCGTGCTGTCGCGGCTCGGCGTGCTGCCGCTGCTCGCCTTCGTGATGTTCGCCTCCCTCGCGGCGTGGTGGGAGGGGACGGTCGCCGACAGCGGCTTCGTGCCGCCGACGCTGGAGACGCTGGTCCCCGCGCTGCGCGACCACCCGCTGCTCGCCTTCGCGGTCTATGTCGTGGTGCTGGATTTCGGCGAGTACTGGCGGCACCGCTTCCAGCACATGTTCGGCCCGTGGTGGGCGCTGCATTCCGTGCACCACGCGCAGCGGCAGATGACCTTCTGGACCGACGACCGCAACCACGTGCTGGACGAGGTGATCGCGGCGCTCTGGCTTGGCGGGCTGGCGCTGGTCATCGGCGTGCCGCCGGGGCAGTTCCCGATCATCCTGATGATCCTGCGCGTCGCCGAGAGCCTGAGCCACGCCAATGCGCGCCTCAGCTTCGGCCGTGTGGGGGAGCGGCTGGTCGTCTCCCCGCGCTTCCACCGGCTGCACCACGGCCTGCTCTCGGCGGGCGCGGCGGGAAAGAACTACGCCGTGCTGCTGCCGGTCTGGGACTGGATGTTCGGCACGGCGGATTTCGACCGCGCCGCCTATCCCCCCACCGGCGACCCGGAGGGGCCGGAGGCGCTGGCGACCGGAGGCTGGCTGCGCCAGCAGGCGGTGGGGCTGCGGCGGCTGGTCGGGGCGATCTCGGGCCGGGGATGACAGCGCGGTAGCGGGTGGGCCGCGCCGTCCCGTAACCTGCCGGTGCAGGCAGCGAGGCGGCCATGGCACTCCCCTTCCCCGACACGCCTTTCTTCCGGGGCAATTACGGCCCGATCAGCATGGAATGCGACGCGCCGGACCTGCCGGTGCGCGGCGAGATCCCGCGCGCGCTGCGCGGCTCGCTCTACCGCAACGGGCCGAACCCGCAATTCGCCCCGGCCGACCCGGCCGCGCACCACTGGTTCCTCGGCGACGGCATGGTGCATGCCTTCCACATCGCGGAGGGCCGCGTCGCCTACCGCAACCGCTGGGTCCGCACGCCGCGCTGGCAGGCCGAGCACGCGGCCGGCCGTGCGCTGTTCGGTGGCTTCGGTCCGCCGGCCGACCCGGCGCTGCGGGCGGTGGACAGCGGCGTGGCCAATACCTCCGTCGTCTGGCACGCCGGGCGCCTGCTCGCGCTGGAGGAGGCGCACCGTCCCTTCGCGCTCGATCCCGTCACCCTGGAGAGCCTGGGCTATCACGATTTCGGCGCGCTGAAGGTGCCGCGCTTCACCGCGCATCCGAAGCGCGACCCCGGGACGGGGGAGTTGCTGTTCTTCGCCTATGGCCTCGGCGGGCCGCTCGGCCCCGGCATGGCCTATGGCACGGTCGATGCCGCCGGCCGGCTCACCCGCTGCGACCCCTTCGAGGCACCCTACGCGGCGATGGTGCATGATTTCCTCGCCACGCGCCGGCACGTCCTGTTTCCCGTGCTGCCGCTGACGGCGAGCCTCGATCGCGCCATGCGGGGCGGCCCGGCCTTCGCGTGGGACCCCGCGCAGCGGTCGCGCATCGGCGTGCTGCGGCGCGACGCGCCCATCGGCACCATCCGCTGGTTCGAGGGCGATCCCTGCTACGTCTTCCACGTGCTGAACGCGTGGGAAGCCCCTGGGTCGGAGGGCGAGGCGATCCTGGCCGACGTCATGCAGTCCGCCGCCGCGCCGCTGTTTCCCCGCGCCGACGATCCGTCGGCGCCGCCGGCGGACAGCCCGGCGCGGCTGACGCGCTGGCGCTTCGACCTTGCGGGCGCGACGGACCGCTTCACCGCCACGCCGCTCGATGACCTGGCGGGCGAGTTCCCGCGCCTCGACGAGCGCGTCGCCGGGCTGCCCAACCGGGTCGGCTTCTTCGCCGCGTCGACGCGGGCCAGCCCGGGCGGCGCCTTCGACAGCATCGTCCGCATCGCGCCGGCCACGGGGCAGCGCGCGCTGTTCACCGTGCCGCCCGGCGACGCGGTCTCGGAGCCGGTCTTCGTGCCGCGCGGCGTGGCGGCGCCGGAGGGCGAGGGCTGGCTGCTGGTGGTGGTCTGGCGCGGCGCGGAGAACCGCTCCGACCTGGTGGTGCTGGACGCCGCGGCGCCGGAGGCCGGGCCGCTGGCGACGGCGATGCTCTCCCACCGCGTGCCGCACGGCTTCCATGGGGCGTGGAGACCCGACCCCTCCGCCGCATGAGCGCACCCTTCGACTGCATCATCCTCGGCGCCGGCGCGGCCGGGCTGATGGCGGCGATGCGCGCCGCCCAGCGGGGCCGGCGCGTGCTGGTGCTCGACCACGCCGATGCGCCGGGGAAGAAGATCCTCATCTCCGGCGGCGGACGGTGCAATTTCACCAACCTGGAATGCCGGCCGGAGCGCTTCCTCTCGGCCAACCCGCATTTCGCGCGCTCCGCGCTGGCGCGCTACACGCAGCACGACTTCATCGCGCTGGTGGCCAGGCACCGCATCGCCTTCCACGAGAAGACGCTGGGGCAGCTGTTCTGCGACGGCTCGGCGCGGCAGATCGTGGCGATGCTGATCGCGGAATGCGCGGCGGCGGGGGTGGAGATCCGGCTCGGCCAGCGCGTCACGGAGGTGGCGCGGGATGTCGCGTTCCGCGTGGCGCTGGCGGACGGCACGCGGGTGACGGCGCCGGCCCTGGTGCTGGCGACGGGCGGTCCCGCCATCCCGAGGATGGGCGCGACCGGCTTCGCCTACGACGTGGCGCGGCAGTTCGGCCTGTCCGTGGTCGCGCCGCGCCCGGCCCTGGTGCCGCTGGCCTTCGCGGACGAGGATCTGGCGCTGATGCGCCCGCTCGCCGGCGTGGCGCTGCCCTGCCGTGCCCGCGCCGCCGCGGGGCCGCCTTCGCGGAGGCGATGCTGTTCACCCATCGCGGCCTCTCCGGGCCGGCGGTGCTGCAGGTCTCCTCCTACTGGCGGGAGGCCGAGCCGATCTCGCTCGATCTGCTGCCCGATGTGGCGGATGCGGCGCCGCTGCTCCGCGCGGCCAAGCGCGCCCGCCCGCGGGCCGAGCCGCGCACGGCGCTGGCGGAGTATCTGCCGCAGCGCCTCGCGGGGGCGCTGGCCGAGCGCCACCTGCCGCCCCGCGTCATGGCCGAGATTGCCGACCGCGACCTCGCCCGCCTCGGCGCGCTGCTGAAGGCCTGGCGGCCGGTGCCCTCCGGCACCGAGGGCTACGCCAAGGCGGAGGTGACGGCAGGCGGGGTGGATACCGCCGCGCTGTCGCAGCGCACGATGGCGGCACGCGACGTGCCGGGGCTTTTCGTCATCGGCGAGGCGGTGGACGTGACGGGCTGGCTCGGCGGCTACAATTTCCAGTGGGCCTGGTCGAGCGGCTGGGTGGCGGGGGAGGCGGTGTAGCCCACGTCACCCCAGCGCCACCCGCAGCCCCAGCCCCGCCACCGCCGCGATGCCGAGCGTCTGCACGACCCCAAGCTTCAGGCGGAACAGGCACACCGCCGCCAGCAACGCCAGGATCACCGCCTGCGGATCGACCGAGAGCACCACCGGCAGGTCCAGCGCCAGCGGCCCCGCATGCAGCGTCCAGACCTCGGCGAAGAGCACGCGCAGCCCGAACCACAGCGCCAGGTTGGCGATCACGCCGACCACCGCCGCCGTCACCCCCGCCAGCGCCCCCTTCAGCCGGGGCTGGTCGTGCAGCCGCTCGACGTAGGGCGCGCCGAGGAAGATCCAGGCGAAGCAGGGCGCGAAGGTGACCCAGAGCGTCAGCACGGAGCCCAGCACCCCGCCCCAGACACCGGCATGCGCGTGGCCGGCCAGGTAGCCGACGAATTGCAGCACCAGGATCAGCGGCCCCGGCGTGGTCTCCGCCAGGCCGAGGCCCGCCAGCATCTGCCCCGCGGTCAGCCAGCGGTAATGCTCCACGGCCTCCTGCGCGACATAGGCCAGCACGGCATAGGCGCCGCCGAAGGTCACGATCGCCATCTTCGAGAAGAACCAGGCGATGTCGGAGAAGACCCCGCCCTGCGCCAGCAGCATCGCCACCGGCCAGACCCAGAGCACCAGCGCCACCAGCCCCGCCCGCCGCGCCGCGCCGGTCAGGCGGGCGATGCGGTCCGGCTCGCGCGCCAGCAGCGCGTCCAGCAGGCTCGGCGGCCCCGCCCTGGCGCTGCCGTGCCCGCCGCCGGCGAAGGCATCCGGCATGGCATAGCCGACCAGCGCCGCCGCCAGCACCACCAGCGGGAAGGGCAGGTCGAAGGCGAACAGCGCGAGGCAGGCCGCCGCCGCCAGCGCCCAGGGCAGCCGCCCCTTCAGCGCGCGCCGCGCCACGCGCAGCAGCGCCTCGATGACCAGCACGAGGACGGCGCATTTCAGGCCGAAGAACAGCGCCGCGATCAGCGGCACCTCGCCGAAGGCGACGTAGAGCGCCGACAGCGCCAGCATCACGGCGGCGCCCGGCAGCACGAAGAGCAGCCCCGCCGCCAGCCCGCCCCGCACCCCATGCATGAGCCAGCCGAGATAGGTCGCAAGCTGCTGCGCCTCCGGCCCCGGCAGCAGGGTGCAGAAGTTCAGCGCGTGCAGGAAGCGCGCGTCGGAGACCCAGCGGCGCTCGTCCACGACCTCGCGGTGCATCAGCGCGATCTGCCCCGCCGGGCCGCCGAAGCTCAGGCAGCCGATGCGGAACCACACCCGCACCGCCTCGGCGAAGGTGGGGAAGCGCTGTGCCGGCGATCCGTCCATCACGCGCCCTTCCCCGGCGTCGGCCAATTGTGCGTCTCCGCCACCGCGTCGCGGCACCAGCGGTAGAAGGCGTCGTAGAGCCCCATCCCGGCGTCGAGCTGCGCCAGGTCGTCGCGGTGCATGCGCGACAGGCCGAGCGAGGCCGCCAGCAGCCCCGCCGCCTGCGGCGCCAGCTCGGGCCGGGCGGTGTCCGCCCCCCGCACGATGGGCGCCAGCCGCGCCAGCGCCGGATCGGCGGCCAGGCCCCATTCCTCCAGCATGACGTCGAAGGTGCAGCGCTCGCCGCGGTGGCTCCAGTGGCAGTCCTCGATGTCGAAGGGCGTGGCACGGAAGCGCTCGGCCACGGCGGCGACCTCGGGCGGCGCCACGAACAGGAACACCGCGGCGGGATCGACGAAGCGGCGGATCAGCCAGGGGCAGGCGATGCGATCGACCTTGGGCCGCGCCCGCGTCACCCAGACCGTGCGGCCCTGCGCGTCGCGCGGCGGCAGGCGGCCGATCGGGATCAGCGGCAGCCCGGCCGCCGCCCAGGCCTCGAAGCCGCCCTCCAGCGTCTCGGCGCGGGCGCCGGCGTGGCGCAGCCAGGCAGCGACGCCCTGGCTGAT
Organism: Acetobacteraceae bacterium; assembly: GCA_019750465.1. Lineage (GTDB taxonomy): Bacteria > Pseudomonadota > Alphaproteobacteria > Acetobacterales > Acetobacteraceae > JAIEOP01. The sequence continues at coordinate 6,457 of JAIEOP010000190.1, forward strand.
CTTGGCGCCGCGCTGGCAGATCACCGCCGCGCCGCGGCCGGCGAATTCGCCGCCCCACGCGGCCGTCTCGCGCCAATCGCGGGAGACCGCGGCGGGCAGCATGCGCGGGTCGCGCGCCGCGTCCTCCGCGGTGCGGACATCGAGCAGAACGGGGGCTTCGGGCGTGCCGGCCAGCCGGGCAAGCTGGGCGACGGTGATCGTGGTGGGAGCCGTCATGGGCGTCCACTCCTGGCACGAGGGAGGATGGACGCGATGCTTCGGCTGGCGCCTCACGGGGTGATCGCGGGGTCCCCTTGGCCGGCAGCATGGGAAGCCGGCGAGGCAGGTGTCAAGGGCGGCCGCGCATGGCAGCTGGCCGACCGTCCTGCCCGAGGAGCCCTCGATGCCGATGCAGCCGCGCCAGCGCGCGCCCTACTCCGCCATCGTCGATCGCCCGCCGCTGACGCTGCCCGGCGGGGCACGCATCATCGTCTGGACGATCGTGAACCTCGAGGTCTGGGACATCGGCAAGCCCATGGCGCGCCAGGTGCTGCCGGCGCCGACGGGACAGGTCCTGCTGCCCGACGTGCCCAACTGGTCCTGGCACGAATACGGGATGCGCGTCGGCGTCTGGCGCTTCTTCAGGCTGTTCGGGCGGCTTGGCATCGCGCCGACGCTTTCGATCAACGCCCGCGTCGTCGAGGACTACGAACGCGTCGCCGCCCAGGCGCGCGACGACGGCTGGGAGTTCATGGGCCATTCCTGGGAACAGGGGCCGATCCACAAGGAACCCGACCAGCGCGGCATGATCCACCGCTCGCTCGATCGGCTGCAGGCCTTCACCGGCACCCGGCCGGTCGGCTGGCTCGGCCCCGGCCTGACCCAGACCGAGGAGACGCCGGAGATGCTGGCCGAGGCCGGCGTGCAATACATCGGCGACTGGGTCTGGGACGACGAGCCCTGCACGATCCACACGGAAAAGGGCCCGCTGGTCACCCTGCCCTATACGGTGGAGCTGAACGACATCCCGATGATGATCGTGCAGCATCACGAAAGCGACGTCCTGCTGCGCCGTGCCAAGGACCAGTTCGACCGGCTCTATGCGGAGGGTGCCGAGCGGGCGAAGATCCTCTCCCTGGCGATCCACCCCTACATCTCCGGCCAGCCGCATCGCATCCGCTGGCTGGAGGCGCTTTACGAATATGTGAACGGCCATGCCGGCGTGCTGCACTGGAACGGGCCGCAGATGCTGGACTGGTATGCCGACCAGCCGAAAGCCTGAGCCGGCGCCCGCATCATCGGCTCGCCCGCGTGATTCCCGCGGTCGGCTTCTCATGGATTCGGGCGATGCCGGTTCCGCGGCCGCGCCCCGCGGCGCGCGGCGCGCCGGCCTCCGTTCGCCACGCCCCCGTCGGCACGTGATCTGCATCACAGAAGGCCTGCCCGCCCGGCGCCACAATTCACGCTGCCCTGACGATGGGTTGCGTCTCATCGGTCAGCTTGATGCCGCCGACGCATCGCCACCTCCCCCGCGGGGAATGGTCGCGCCGGATCGGATCAATCCAGCGGAACGAGGCAGCCATCATGACGACGGACCATCTTTCCAGCCATTCCGCATCGGCCCCTGCAACGCAGCGCGGTGCAATGGACGGGTTGCTCGCCACCCGGGCCGCCGCGGCGGCCGGCGCGCCGCAGCCCTGGGACGCCTTCGACGCGCTCGATGACGGGCTGGCGCTGCATGACCGGCCGGGCCGGCAGATCTTCGCGAATGTCGCGCTGCAGCGCCTGGCCGCAGCCGAGGACGGGCTGCAGCGGGCGGCCGGCGGCGCGGTGCTGCCGTCCGACCCCGGGGCGCTGCGGCTGCTGCAGCGGGCACTCGCCGCCGCCGCCTCCGGAACGGCGGTGGAGCTGGCGGTGCCGCGCCGCTCCGGCGCGCCGCCCTACCTCCTGCGCTGCGCCCCGGTGCCCGGCCGCTCCGGCTGGACCGTGCTGCGCGTCGCCGATTCCGGCGCCCGGCGCGCACCGTCCCAGATCGTGCTGCGCAGCGCCTTCGGCATGACGGCGGCCGAGGCGATGCTGGCCGTCGCGCTGTGCCGCGGCGCCAGCCTCAGCGAGTTCGCCGCCGAGCGCGGCATCTCGATACACACCGCGCGGACACAGTTGCGCGCGCTGCTGAGCAAGACCCGCACGGAGCGCCAGGCCGACCTGGTGGGGCTGCTCTCCGGCCTCGCCTTCTGAACGCGGCACCGTCCGGGCCACGCGGGTCCGGGCGGCCGCACGCCGGCCCGCGGGTCACCGCTTGCACGGCGCAGGTTGCACGGCGCAGGGCGTTTGCACGATCGCGCGGTGCTGGGGCCGGATGTCGTCTTCGCCGCATTCGCCGCAGTGGCAGCGAATCCAGGAATCGCAGAGGCGACGGCGGGCCGGCGATCGGGACGTGGCGCCGGCGGCTGCTCCGGATGCCTGCGCCATCATCGCCGGCCGCGCAGGCCAGGCCCCCGGACAGCAGGAGCAGGGTTTCGGGAGGCGTCATGCCTGGCTCGTGGCCCGGCTTCACACCCCCTCCCGGCAGCAGCAGGGGGAACCGCATCGCCCGGCGGTGTGGACGGGCTCATACCAACGCGCGTTGATGTTGACACATCAACGCCCCTCGGACGCCGGGCGCCGCGCATCCGCGCGGCTCAGAC
>JAIEOP010000187.1 GCA_019750465.1 Acetobacteraceae bacterium
GGCCACCCTTGGACTCCAATCACACCCCGCGCCGCAACCAGCTTCTCATCAACAGAAATCCATATGCGATTCCCCTGAGATCGCGCTGGCAGCCTCCCACGGGCCCGTCCACACTGGCATTCCTCCGCGCTTCCGCCCTACCCTGCGCCCCGATCGGCAGGAGGAGCCCCGGCCATGGCCAGCTACAGCAACCCAGAGACCATCGCCCTGCACGGCGGCAGCCATCGCGCCGACCCGAACACCGGCTCGGTCGCCGTGCCGATCCACCAGACCACAAGCTTCCAGTTCCAGGACACCGCCCACGCCGCGCGCCTGTTCGGCCTGCAGGAGCTGGGCAACATCTACACCCGCATCATGAACCCGACGCAGGACGCGTTGGAGACGCGCGTCGCGGCGCTGGAAGGCGGCGTCGCCGCGCTCGCGGTTGCCTCCGGCCAGGCGGCGACGGCGTTCTGCGTGCTGAACCTGACGGAGCCGGGCGACAACGTCGTCTCCTCCACCGATCTCTACGGCGGCACCTGGAACCTGTTTGCCAACACCCTGAAGCAGCTCGGCGTCGAGGTGCGCTTCGTCGATCCCGCCGATCCGGAGGCCTTCGCCCGCGCCACCGACGCGCGCACCCGCTGCTACTACGCCGAGACCCTGCCCAACCCGAAGCTGCAGGTCTTCCCGATCGGCGAGGTCGCGGCGATCGGCCGGCGGCTCGGCGTGCCGCTGATCATGGACAACACCGCCGCCCCCGTCCTGTGCCGGCCGTTCCAGCACGGCGCCGCGGTGGTGATGCACTCCACCACGAAGTGGATCGGCGGGCACGGCACCAGCATCGGCGGCATCGTCGTGGATGGCGGCAATTTCGACTGGGAGGCGCATGCCGACCGCTTCCCGACGCTGAACAAGCCCGACCCCAGCTACCACGGCGCCGTCTGGACGCAGGCGGTGAAGCCGCTCGGCCCCATCGCCTACATCCTGCGCATGCGCACCTGCCTGCTGCGCGACCTCGGCGCCGCCACCGCGCCGTTCAACGCCTTCATGCACATCCAGGGCCTCGAGACGCTGCCGCTGCGCATGGAACGCCACTGCGCCAACGCCAACCGGGTCGCCGCCTGGCTGGCCGGGCACCCGGCGGTCTCGACGGTGATCCATCCCTCGCTGCAGTCGGGCGAGGCGAAGCGGCGCGCCGACGCCTACCTGAAGGGCGGCTACGGCAGCCTGATGGGCTTCGAGCTGAAGGACGGCGCGGAGGCCGGCAAGCGCTTCATCGACGCGCTGAAGATGTTCTACCACGTCGCCAACATCGGCGATGCGCGGAGCCTGGCGATCCATCCCGCCAGCACCACGCACAGCCAGCTCTCCGAGGCGGAGCAGCGTGCCTCCGGCGTGACGCCGGGCTATGTGCGGCTCTCGATCGGCATCGAGCACATCGACGACATCATCGCCGATCTCGACCAGGCGCTGGAAGCAGCCTCGATGCGGATGGCGGCGGCGGCACAATGAACGCGGATCGCCGCACGGAGCTGGGCCGGGTCGAGTTGCGGCAGGCGGTGCCGGCGATGCCCGGCGCCTATCCCACCGTGCGGATGCGCCGCAACCGCCGCGACGCCTGGACGCGGCGCCTCGTCGCGGAGAACGCGCTCTCGGTCGACGACCTGATCTGGCCGATCTTCGTCTGCGAGGGCACGGGGGAGACGCGCCCCGTCGGCTCCATGCCGGGGCAGGTGCGGGTGAGCGTGGACCGCGTGGCGTCGCATGTGGAGGAAGCCGCGCGGCTCGGCGTGCCGGCCCTCGCCATCTTTCCGGCGACGCCGCCCGAGGCGAAGGATGCCGAGGGCGCGGAGGCGCTGAACCCCGACAACCTGATTTGCCGCGCCGCGCGCGAGCTGAAGCGGCACTTCCCGGAGCTGGGCCTGGTCGGCGACGTGGCGCTCGACCCCTACACCGACCATGGCCATGACGGGGTGATCCGCGAGACCCGCAGCGGCGCCTATGTCCACAACGACGACAGCGTCGCGGTGCTGGTGCGGCAGGCGGTGAACCAGGCGGAGGCGGGGATCGACGTGATCGCGCCGTCCGACATGATGGATGGCCGCGTGGCGGCGATCCGCGCCGCGCTCGACGATGCCGGCTTCGTCGACACGCGCATCATGTCCTATGCGGCGAAGTACGCGAGCGCCTTCTACGGCCCGTTCCGCGACGCGCTGGGCAGCGCGAAGGCGCTGCGCGGTGACAAGAAGACCTACCAGATGGACCCTGCGAACTCGGACGAGGCGCTGCGCGAGGTGGCGCTCGACCTGGCGGAGGGCGCCGACATGGTGATGGTGAAGCCGGGCATGCCCTACCTCGATATCGTGCGCCGCGTGAAGGACCGCTTCGGCGTGCCGACCTTCGCCTACCAGGTCAGCGGCGAGTACGCGATGATCATGGCGGCGGTGGAGCGCGGCTGGATCGAGCAGGAGCGGGCGATGCTGGAGAGCCTGATGGGCTTCAAGCGCGCCGGCGCGAACGGGGTGCTGAGCTACTTCGCGGTGGAGGCGGCAAGGGTGTTGCGGCGATAGTGCCCTCTCCCGCCCACGGCGGCACGGGAAGCCACGTCACCCCAACCAGCGGAAGGAGCGGGCGGCGCGCATGAAGGCGGCGACGGCCGGCGCATGTGGCCGGCCCGGCATGGTGGCCAGCGCGACCGTGCGCTCCACCACGGGGTCTGCCAGCGGCCGCTGGATCGCGCCCGGATGGGTGATGGAGTGCTCCGGCATGAAGGCGAAGCCGAGATTCGCCGCCACCATCGCCTGCACCCAATCCTCGCGCTCCGAGCGGAAGCGTGCGTAGAGCTCGACGCCCCGCTGGCCGCACACAGCCATGACGCGCTCGCGCATCTCGCAGGCGAGCCGGTCCACGTAGGGCTGGCCGGCGAGGTCGCCGAGCGCCAGCGCGTCCCTCGCCCGGAGCGGGTGGTCGGCCGGCAGCGGCACCACGTAACGCTCGGTGTAGAGCGGCTCGACGCGCCAGACCTCGCCGGGCGCGTCGAGCGGGTTGAGGATGGCGGCGTCCAGCGCGTCGGCTTCGAGCCATGCGGCAAGCTCGGCGGGCCGCCCCTCGCGGATCGCCACCTCCACTCCGGGATGGCTGCGCTCGAAGCTGGCGAGGAAGGCGGCGAGGCGGACCGGGCCGAGCGTCGGCATGACGCCGACCCGGACGGGCGGCTGGTTGAGCAGCCTGAGGCTCTCCGCCGCGCTGCGCGCCGCCTCGGCCCGTTCCAGCACGCCGGCCAGCAGCGGCTCCATCTGCCGGCCGAATTCGGTCAGGCGCAGGCGGTTGCGCTCGCGGTGGAAGAGCGGCCCGCCGAGCTGCGCCTCCAGCTTCTTCACCGCCGCCGTCAGCGCCGGCTGGGTCACGTGGCACTGCTCCGCCGCGCGGGTGAAGCTCAGCGTGCGGGCCGCCGCGATGGCGTAGCGGAGCTGGTGCATCTCCATGATGCGTAAGTCTGGGCAGGCGCTGCGGCCGCCGTCAACGGCCCCGCAGCCTGCGGTCCCCAGGCGCCGCCTATGGGCCCATAGGCGGAAGCTGTTTCCCTCACGGGTGCCTGTCGAGCCAGGCTGCGGTCACCACGCAGGCAAGTGGAGGAGGAACCCGATGACGGTCTTCGCGGTGGAACGGACGCTGCCCGGCGTCACGATGGAGGGCCTGGCCGGCGCCCAGGCGGCGGCGATCGGCGCGGCCGAGCGGTCGAGCGCCGAGGGGCGGTCGGTGCGCTACCTGCGCTCGGTCTTCCTGCCCGGCGATGGGCGCTGCCTTTGCCTCTTCGAGGCGTCGGACGCCGAGGCGGTGCGCCGGGTGAACGATGCGGCGGGCCTGCCCTATCTCGCCGTGACGGAAGCGATGGACCTGCCGCGGCCCTGACCGGAGACGGACGACGATGATGGATCGATCGGTTCTGATCCGGGCGGCCCTCGCCGCGCTGGGCGGCATGGGCCTTGCCAGCGCGGCCAGCACGCGACCGGTCTCGGCGCAGCCCGGCGCACCGGCGCCACCCCCGCAGTCCAGACGCCAGGGACAGACCATGAAGCGCTTCCTCGTGCATGTTCACATCGGCCCGCAGGACCCGACGCGGGCGGCGCTGGCCTTCCTCGTCGCCGCCACGGCCCTGCGGCAGGGGCATGCGGTGGACCTGTTCCTCGCCGGCGACGGCGTCTCGCTGCTGACGCAGGAGGCGCTGGCGGGGGTGGAGGGGCGCGGCACCGGCCGCCTTGGCGCCCATGCCGAGGCGATCGTGGCGGGCGGTGGACGGTTCTACCTCTCGGGCATGTCGGCGAGGGCGCGCGGCCTCGGCGAGGAGCTGCTCGCCGGCCGCCCGGCCGAGTTCGCCATGCCGGAGGTGCTGGTCCGCCTGGCCGCCGCGGCAGACGTGGTGCTGACCTACTGAGGGCCGCAGCGGGCCCTTGACCCGCGGCGCCCGGCGACGTCCGATGCCTCCCGCTTCCACGGGAGGGAGACGCGCATGGCCACCACGCCCGACTGGCTCGGCCTCGCCGACAAGCTCGCCATCATCACCGGCGGCGCGGGCGGCATCGGCCGCGCCTGCGCCACCGCCTTCATCGAGGCCGGCTGCGGCGTCGCCCTGCTGGACCGCGACGAGGCCGCCGTCACCGCCCTGGCCGCGGAGCTTTCGGGGAAGGGGGCGCGCGCCTTCGGCATCGGCTGCGACATCGCCGACGAGGCCAGCGTCCGCGCCGCCGCCCGGGCCGTGCAGGAGCGCATCGGCACGCCCGACGTTCTGGTGAACAACGCCGGCATCCTCCGCCCCGGCCCGCTGGAGAGCATCACGCTCGCCGAGTGGAACGCGCTGCTGGCGGTGAACCTCACCGGCACCCTGCTCTGCGCCCAGGCCTTCGGCGCCATGATGCGCGCCCGCAAGACGGGGGCGATCGTGCACATCGCCTCCATCGCCGCGTCCAACCCGCAGCCGCGCAGCGGCGCCTACAGCGCGTCCAAGGCCGGCGTCGCCATGCTGTCGCGCCAGATCGCGCTCGAATGGGGGCCGGACGGCATCCGCAGCAACATCGTCTCGCCCGGCCTGGTGCGCACGCCCATGTCGGAGGCCTTCTACCAGGCCCCGGGCGTGGCCGAGGCGCGCGCCGCGCTGGTGCCGCTGCGCCGCGTCGCCGGGCCAGGGGACATCGCCGATGCGGTACTGTTCCTCGCCAGCGCCCGCGCCGCCTACGTCACCGGCGCCGAGATCCTGGTCGATGGCGGGCTCGACCAGATCATGATGGAGGGGGTGCCGCGGCCGGGCTTCTGACCCGCGGCGCCGGCGGCTCAGACCACGCCCTTTTCGCGCAGCGCGGCGATCTCCGCCGCGTCCATGCCCAGCAGCCCGCCCAGCACCTCGTCCGAATGCTCGCCCAGCGCGGGCGGGGCGGAGCGGTAGGTGGGCGGCGTGGCGGAGAGCTTCACCGGGTTGGCGATGACCTTCACCCGCTGGCCGGAGGCGTGGTCCATCTCCACCACCATGTCGCGCGCCACCACATGCGCGTCGGCGAAGACCTCGCGCAGCGTGTTGATCGGGCCGCAGCCGATCTTCTGCTCCTCCAGCAGGGTGATCCACTCGGCCGTGGTGCGGGACTGCATCACCGGCGTCAGCGTCGCGGTCACCAGGGCCCGGTTCTCGACGCGCTTCGGATTGGTGGCGAAGCGCGGGTCGGCCAGCAGCTGCTCCTGGCCGAAGGCGCGGCAGAAGCGCTCGAAGGTCGGGTCGTTGCCGACGGCCAGGATGATGTAGCCGTCCTTCGTCGGGAATTCCTGGTAGGGCGCGATGTTCGGGTGCTGGTTGCCGAGGCGCGCCGGATTCTCCCCGGTGGCGAGGTAGTTCATGCCCTGGTTCGCCAGCCAGGCCACATGCGTGTCCAGCATGCCGATATCCACCTGCTGCCCCTCGCCGGTCGCGTGGCGGTGGTTCACCGCGGCGAGGATGCCGATGCAGCCATAGAGGCCCGCGAACAGGTCGGCCACGGGAACGCCCACCTTCTGCGGGCTGCCCTCCGGCTCCCCGGTGAGCGACATCACGCCGCCCATGGCCTGGATCAGCGCGTCGTAGCCGGGGCGCGGGGCATAGGGGCCGGTCTGGCCGAAGCCGGTGATGGAGCAGTAGATCAGCCGCGGGAACCGCGCCTTGAGCTGCTCCCAGCCGAGGCCGTACTTCGCCAGCGCGCCGACCTTGAAGTTCTCCACCAGGATGTCGCAATGCTCCAGCAGGCGGAGCACCACCGCCTGCCCTTCCTTCGTCGCGATATCCAGCGTGACCGACTTCTTGTTGCGGTTCACGCCGAGGAAATAGGCGCTCTCCCGCGTCTCCGGCCAGAATGGGGGCGCGAAGCCGCGGGTGTCGTCGCCCGATCCGTTGCGCTCGATCTTGATCACCTCGGCGCCGAGGTCGCCCAGCATCTGCGTGGCCGTGGGGCCGGCGAGCACGCGGGTGAGATCGAGGACGCGGAGGCCCGTGAGCGGGCCGGCGGGGTGGGACATGGCGGCCTCCTCGGCGGGTGCGGCAGGCTTACCGGGGGGTGGGGGGAGCGGCAAGGCGGTGCAAGCCTCGCTTGACTGCTGGCCGAATTGGAGAAACCGTTGACGCCATGAACGAGGCAGCTGCCACCAGCGCGGTACCCGGCCAATCCTCGGCGCTGTCGCAAGCACAGGCCTTCTCCAAGTGGCTGCTAGGATCCATGGCGGGGCTGTTGCTCGCGTACGCCGCCTTTCAGTCTGCTTTCTCGGATGCCAGTGAGCGACTGGAGCGTCTCGCGGCGCTGGAGCACCGTATCGAGGTGGTTAAGCGAGCCCGCACGGCGCGCGATCAGGACGCAGAAATTCGCCGCGTCCGGCGGAGTGCTGCTACAGCGCTGCTCTGGTCCCTTCGGCCGCCCGACTCGCATGGCGCGGCGAGCAGCCCACTCAGCCCCGCCCGCATCGAGCCGCAGATCCGACGCCTTGAAGACCAAAAGGATCGATTGCGGAGAGAACGTGAAGACCGCGAGCGACGGGGCCTGAGAGCCTCGGGCTTTGGCGAGGAGGTGCTCGATGTACAAATCCGGCATCTGCAGCGACTGGCGGCGACTCTCCGATCGCTTGATATGGCTGACGCCAATCTGTCGGAACAGGACAGGTCGAAGCGGCGAGACGACAGTGTCAAGGCCTTAATCGGTACGTTGCAGCGCGAGGCACGCGTCGGCCCGTTCAGCAGCCGGCGTGACCTGTCGGATCAGGATGCCTCGCGTGAGGACAGGCGCCAGACGATCTACAGGCTCTATGCCGATTTGAACCTCAGGAAGGCCGAGATCGAGGCCGAACTCCGCAAAACCCAGCCCTTCAAAATCGGCGGTATCGAAATCCCGGTGCCGAAGCTCTCGTTAGCCATCGCGTGCAACCTCTTCATTGCGTGGGTTGCGGCCCGCGCGGCCTTGCTGCGGCTGCGGATCCTTGGCGTCCAGGTGAAGCCTAGCGGCGGCCAGCCGCCCGAGGGGGCGCCTGACTGGATCGCGGCACCTGCCGTCCCACGCCCGCGGCAGGAGCGTCTGGACCGGCTCCGAGCTTTCCTGAACATCTCACCCTCCGTCTTCCTGCTGCGATGGCGCTTTGTGTTGGTGGCGGCGCTCGTCGCCCTCGCCTCGATGGATTTGGCCCGACAGGGGCTCATCCTCGTCTGGGCCACGCCGGACAAGCCGGTCGAACTCGGCCTCTTCGGTCTGAAGATCGGCAGCCTGAGCACGACCGGGGTGTCCTTCCTGATTGTGATTGCCTGCTCAGCCGCGGTTCTCGCGATCCTCGCCTATCTCCTCGCGCCGCTTTGCGTGCAGGCCTTGCGCGCTGCCGCACCACGCCAGGGCCTGCCACGCAGACTTGTCCTCGTCGGACTTGGCTTCGGCACCGTCGGCCTTGCGGCTCTGATCCTCCCTGCACGGCCGGGCAACGCCCAGGCCGCAGAGTTGGCAGCCACCCGTATGCAGCGCGCAAAAGCACGGGCCTGCCGCTACCGGCGTCGGGTGGCGTCGATCTTTAGGATTGAGCGGAATCCGCCACGCCAAGGCGTCTATCTCACTGATGCACGACTACTCACCGAGGCATGCGCCCGCCACGCCCTTGATCAGACGCCAGACCACAACGTAGCCGGGCCAGCCCGCCTAAAGCTCGCACGCTTCGTGGACGAGAAGCGAAATGCGCACGGATCCAAGGTTCGGGACGGCCGCCGCCTGGTCCAGTTGGTCCCATGTCCCGAAATGTCGTCCGGCTCGGCACGTCCGGTCCTGCTAGGCCCTCGGGCGTCGCAGGCCGTCGAGCACGAAGCGATCGCACTGGCATTGCAGCACCACAGACCAGCCGAGGGCGTGACCCTTCTGATGTCCATCGCAGTGGGGCAGCAAAACTGGCGCGATGCGCTTTCCGCTGGACCAGACGGAGCGATGGTGGCGCCGTTCCTCGAAGCTGTCCAACTCGACCAGCAGCTCAAGCTGCTGGAACAGAACATCCGCCTGCTGACCCTCTCAGCACGCATCGCCCGGACCTTTGGACTTGGTCCGGAGCTGGGTGCTGTCGGCATGCTTGCCGCTCTGCATTCGCTGGCTCTCCGAGACTTCGCAACCATGGCGAAGTCTATCCTGCACCCGGAGCGCGCAACCAAGCCCTGTCCTCCGCTGGAGCCACTCGTCAAGACGCTCGCGCAGGCTGGAGTCGTCTCCGGTGCCGCGGAAGGGAGCGCGCCCATTGGCAAAGCCGCAATCGCCGTACTGCGCCGTGCGCGCAAGGAGGAGATGCGTGAAAAAGCGGAAATTCGCTACACGAAACGCATGCGGGTGCTTGCGGCAAGGATGGACGCGAACGCGCAGCAATGGACGAGAGTTGCGGCCCATTTGACGCCCCGCGATCTACAAACTCACACCGCCTTCCGGTGGGATGGCATCGACCACGCCAGAGGAGTCCCTGCTGCCCGTCCGGCAGCACGCACACGCGAGGACCGAAAGAAGAATGCGGCGGGCCAGGTGCACTGCGCTCCAACCACGCGACGCACCCCCACAGGGGAATCGCATATGGATTTCTGTTGATGAGAAGCTGGTTGCGGCGCGGGGTGTGATTGGAGTCCAAGGGTGGCC
>JAIEOP010000064.1 GCA_019750465.1 Acetobacteraceae bacterium
GGCCCGGCAGTGCGCGCACCGCCCAGCGCCGCGCCGCGGCGACGAGATCGGGCATGCCGCGCGGTGCCGGCGCGCCCTGCGCCGCGGCACCCTCATGCATCCGCGCCAGCGCGATGCGGGCCTCGAGCCAGGCGCGCTGGAACATCTCCAGCCGGCGCCGGTCCCAGTCCGGCGTGCGGTACAGCACCGCCGCGTTCTGGATGGCGAAGACCTCCGGCTGGCCCTTCGCCAGCTCCGAGGAGGCGCCGCCCAGGGCGAAGGAGGCGACGAGGGCGTCGATCCGCTGCAGCCGCAGCTCCGGATCGGCCAGCACCTTCAGCCACCAGTCGTAGTCGGCATGGCGGCGCCAGCGCAGGTCGAAGGGGCCGGTGCGGTCGAACACCGCGCGGCGGGCGAAGGTCGCCTGGTGCGGCAGGCAGCCGAGCACCATCTCCTCTGCCGCCGCGTCGGCCGGCGGCGGGTCGTGGCGGATGCGCACGGCGCCGTCGCGCACCTCGATGGAGCCGTAGTACACGTCGGCGCGGGGGGCGCGGGCGATCTCGGCCATCGCGCGCGCCACCGCCTCCGGCCCGACGAAGTGGTCATCGGCGTTGAGGAAGATGATGAACTCGCCGGTGGCGCGGGCGATGCCCTTGTTCATGGCGTCGTAGATGCCCTGGTCGGGCTCGGAGACCAGGGTGGCGATGCCGTCGCGGTGGCGCGCCAGGATGGCCGGGGTGGCGTCCGTCGAGGCACCGTCGATGACGATGTACTCGATGTGCGGCCAGGTCTGCGCAAGGACGCTGGCGATGCAGGTCCCGAGGGTCGCCGCGGCGTTGCGGCAGACCGTGACGACGGAAACGACGGGGGCGGATGCGGTGGTCATCGGGTGCCGGCCGCTACGACCATAGCCGCCGCAGCCGGCCGAGCAGTCCCGCGGGCGGCGGGTCCAGCGGGCCGTCATGCACCGGAAAGCGCAGGATCGCGCCGTAGTCGAGCGGGTTGAACAGTCGCTCCGGCGTGAAGGGCCCGCTGAAGCGGTTGCGCACCAGGTCGGCGCGGACGTAGAAGCCGTTCGCCGAGTAGAGGCCGCAGCCGACGAGTACATACCCCTTGCGCGCCGCCAGCGCGGCCATGCTGCTGATCGAGGCGCCGTAGGGCGCGACGCCGCCGTGAGGGTCCCAGCGATAGGCCTCGTCATGGGGCATGGCGTAGTCGATGCCGGGATCGAAGGTGTGGTTGTGTTCCAGGCAGACGACGCGCGGGTTCACCACGGTGATCGCCTCGAAGACGTGATGGTCGTTGCTGTCGATGTCGATCGAGAGCAGGTCGATCTCGCCTGTGAAGCCCGCATCGCGGAAGATGCCGTTGACGGTGCGGCGGTTCACGAAGGCCTCGACGAAGCGGAGCCTGCCGGCGGCGATGGCCTCGCGGAACTCCCAGCGGATGGCGCCGGCATAGTCCGGCACGCCCTCGATCCAGAGGCCGCGCCGGCCCTGTTCCAGCAGCAGGCGGGTATTGTTCTCCTGCCCGGTCTCGCAGCCGAATTCGATGAAGCGGCGGCGCCGGACGCCGATGCGCCGGAAGATCTCGGCGATGATGCCGTCCTCGTCCGACTGGCTGAACCGCTTGAACCCGCTCCATTCCAGCCGCCGGCGGTCGCCGCCGGTGCGCGCCTGCCGGTAGGCATCCAGCTCGGCCTGCGAGAGCGGGAGCAGCGGGGCGGCGGGGTCGTTCACGAGGCGGGGCTCCCGGAGGCGTGGCCGCGTGCGGCGGTGGCGTCGCCCCGCGGCGGCGCTCGCCAATAATGCCGGCCGGAGCGCGACGCAAAGCGCGCCGATGCACCGCCTCGGGGCTTGGTTGACGCTCTCGCCTGCCCTGCCGTAGTGCGCGCGTGACCGCGGCGCCTTGCCCGTCACGGCGAGCCGCCCTTCCGGCCCGGCAGGGTCTGGCCCGGGGAGTCGCCCGGCCCGGGCCGCCGACCGGTGCCGGTTGCCGCGGTCCGACCATGAGGTAAGCCCATGCCAGAGGCCCCGGCGTCCGCCCTCGCCACCCCCGATCCGGCGTTGGATGCCGACCTGCCCGTCCACTTCTTCACCATCGTGCTGAACGGCGAGCCCTTCATCCGCTACCACGAGGCGATGCTGGCGCGGCTGCCCTTCCGCTGGCACTGGCATGTCATCGAGGGCGTCGCCGCGCTGCGCCACGACACCGCCTGGAGCACCGCCTCCGGCGGGCGGATCATGGACAGCATGCACCGCGACGGCCGCAGCAACGACGGCACGGCGGAATACCTCGACGGCCTCGCCGAGCGCTTCCCCGGCCGGGTGACGCTCTACCGCAAGCCGCCCGGCGAATTCTGGGACGGCAAGCGGGAGATGGTGAACGCGCCGCTGCCGAACATCCGGGAGAACGCGCTGCTCTGGCAGATCGATGCGGACGAGCTGTGGACGGCCGACCAGGTGGTTGAGGTGCGGCGCCGCTTCCTCGCCGAGCCGGGGCGCAGCGCCGCCTACTACTGGTGCTGGTATTTCGTCGGCCCGGAGAAGATCGTCAGCACGCGCCACAACTACGCGCAGAACCCCGCCTTCGAATGGCTGCGCACCTGGCGCTACCAGCCCGGCGACCGCTGGGCGGCGCATGAGCCGCCGACCCTGGTGCGGCCGCAGCCCGCGGGTGCGGCGGCGATGGACGTCGCTGCCATCCATCCCTTCACCCAGGACGAGACCGAGGCCTTCGGCGCCGTCTTCCAGCACTTCGCCTATGTCACCGAGGCGCAGCTCGCCTTCAAGGAGGACTACTACGGCTACGCCGGCGCGCGGGCGCAATGGCGCACCCTTCTGGAACGGCACGGCTCCGGCTTCCTCGCCGAGCATTTCGGCTGGGTCGAGGACCGCACCATGTTCGACGACGCGGCGATGCTTCGCGTGGCGCCGCTGGCGCGGCTGGATGGGGCGGGCGGCGCGTGGCGCTTCGACGCGCCGGAGGGCCGCAGGGATGCGGCGCCGGTGCCGGTGCGGCCGCGCATCGTGGTGGACGGCATCTACTGGCAGTACCTCGGCTCCGGCATCGGCCGGGTCTGGCAGGGCCTGCTGGAGGCCTGGGTGCGGCAGGGCGTCGCGGACCGGGTCGTCCTGCTGGATCGCGCCGGCACCGCGCCGCGCATCCCGGGCGTGCACTACCGCACGATCGCACGGCACGACTACGGGCGCACCGGGGCGGACAGCCTCTACCTGCAACGCCTCTGCGGCGAGCTGGGTGCCGATCTCTTCGTCTCGACCTACTACTCGACGCCGGTGGAGACACCCTCGGTATTCTTCGGCCATGACATGATCCCGGAACTCACCGGCCTCGATCTGTCGGAGGAGTGCTGGCAGGAGAAGGCGCGTGCGATCCGCCACGCGGCGGGGCATCTGATGGTGTCGCGCAATTCGGCGCGGGACCTCGCGCGCCTGTTTCCCATGGTGGCGGAGGATGCGGTTGCGGTGGCGATGAACGGGCTGGATCCGCGCTTCCACCCGGCGGGGCCCGAGGCGGCGGCAGGGGCACGCCGTGCGCTGCGGCTGCCCGAGCGCTACGTCCTGATGGTCGGCGACCGCGCCGGGGCGGGTGGCTACAAGAACGGCATCCTCGCCTTCCGCGCCGTCGCTGCGGCGGCGACGCGCGGGCTCGATGTCGCGCTGGTCTGCGTGGGCGGGGCGGAGGAGATCGAGCCCGCGTACCGCGCCGCCGCCCCCGGCGCCACGCTGCGCCGCGTCGAGGCCGATGACGAGACGCTGCGCGCGCTCTATGCCGGCGCGCATGCGCTGCTCTACCCCTCGCGCTACGAGGGGTTCGGGATGCCGGTGATGGAGGCGATGGCCTGCGGCTGCCCCGTCGTCACCTGCGCCAATTCCTCGATCCCGGAAGTCGGCGGCGAGGCGGCGATCTACGTCGATCCCGACGATCCCGAGGCCGCGGCAGCGGCGCTGCTGGCGCTGGCCGATCCCGCCACGCGTGCCGCACGGGTCGTCGCCGGCCTCGCCCAGGCGGCGCGCTTCACCACCGCGGACCAGGCAGCCCTGGCCATGGACGCCTTCACCGCCACGCTCGAAGCCCTGGCGGCGGGACGGCGCGCCCGCCCCGGCGCGGGCTGGCGCGAGTTCCGCACCTACCAGGCCGGCATGCAGTCGCTGCTGCAGGAATCGCCGGAACTGGCGGCCGCTGCCCGCGCGATCGGGGCGCGGGCCGGGGACCATCCGGCGCCGCCGCGCCCCTCGGGCGAGCTGATGCGGGTGTTGGCGGAGATCGAAGCGATGAAGACCAGCCCGTTCTGGCGGCTGCGCGGCGTCGTCATCGGCGTGCTGCGCGCGGCCGGGCTGCGGCAGCGCGGCTGACGGGGCGCCCGTTCATGCGGCCACCCCGTCCTGGAACACGGCCGTCACGCCCCGCGCTTCCGGCAGCCACATGACGGAGGCCGAGGTCGAGGCGGCCGCGCCGCCACGCGAGATCGCGGTGCCGCCAGGCTATGCGCGCGGCGCGCCGCTGCCGTGGTGGGGCAAGCTCGGCGTCAAGCTCGGTCTTGCGGCACTCGGCGTGCATGGCGCGCGGGCGCGGCGGCTCGGCCTGGCGGAACCGTCCTTCGGCCATGACGATCCCGGCCGGCTGCTCGACCCGCCGCGACACTGGCGGGACTGGGCGGCGGCGCAGCTCGGCCGCCCCGCGCGGACGCTGCTGGAGGTCGGGCCGGGACGGATGGTCGTGCGCGCGCCGGTGCTGGCCGCGCTCGGATTCACGCGGAGCTGGTTCGTCGATCCGGCGGATACGGCGCCCGCCTCGCCGGCGTCCTACCGCGCCGCGGCGGCGCTGGCGCGCGCGGCGGGGCTGGCGCCGCCGGATCTCGAAGGCCTGCCCGACCGGGCGGCGGTCCTCGCCGCCTGCCGCGCCACGCTGCTCACCGGCGGGCCGGCCGCGTTGCGCGCCGTGCCCTCGGGCAGCGTCGACATCGTCGTGTCGGAGGCGGTGCTCGAGCATGTCCGCCGCGCCGACCTGGCGCCGCTGCTGGCCGAGCTGCGGCGGGTGACGGCGCCGGGCGGCTGCGGCCTGCACTTCATCGACCTGCACGACCATCTCGGCGGCGCGCTGCAGCACCTGCGCTTCGGCCCCGGCTTCTGGGAAGGGAAGCTGGCGGCGCGCGCCGGCATCTATGTCAACCGCCTCGGCCTCTCGGCCCATGTCGCGGCGTTCCGCGCCGCGGGCTTCGGCGTGACGGTGCGCGAGGTGCTGCGCTGGCCGGCACGCCCCGCCGGGCCGCGCCGCGCGCACCCGGCCAATCCGCGCGTGCCGGCGGATGACGACATCTGCGCAGCGCTGATCGAGCTGCGCGGCTGAACCGCGCGATCAGGCCGTGCCGCCCAGCAGCCGGCTGAAATAGGCGATGGTGCGCCGCAGCCCCTCATCCAGCGGCACCTTCGGCTCCCAGCCCAGGGTGCGCCGCGCCAGCCCGATATCCGGGCAGCGCTGCAGCGGGTCGTCCTGCGGCAGCGGCTGGAACACGAGGCGCGACTTCGAGGCGGTGAGCCGCAGCACGTGCTCGGCCAGCTCGCGCACCGAGATCTCGTGCGGGTTGCCGAGGTTCACCGGCCCGGTCACGGAATCATCCGACGCCATCAGCCGCACGAAGCCTTCGATCAGGTCGTCCACGTAGCAGAAGGCCCGGGTCTGCGAGCCGTCGCCGTACAGCGTGATGTCCTCGCCGCGCAGCGCCTGCACGATGAAGTTGGAGACCACGCGGCCGTCGTTCGGGTGCATGCGCGGGCCATAGGTGTTGAAGATCCGCGCGACCTTGATGCGCACCCTGTGCTGGCGCTGGTAGTCGAAGAACAGCGTCTCGGCCGCGCGCTTGCCCTCGTCGTAGCAGGCGCGCGGACCGAGCGGGTTGACGTTGCCGCGGTACTCCTCGGACTGCGGGTGCACGGTGGGGTCGCCATAGACCTCGCTGGTGCTGGCCTGGAACACCTTGGCCTTCACCCGCTTGGCCAGGCCGAGCATGTTGATGGCGCCCATGACGCTGGTCTTCGTGGTCTGCACCGGGTCGAACTGGTAATGCACCGGCGAGGCGGGGCAGGCCAGGTTGAAGATCTCGTCCACCTCGACGTAGAGCGGGAAGGTGATGTCGTGGCGCACCGATTCGAAGCGGCGCGACTCCATGAGATGGGCGATGTTGTCGCGGCGCCCGGTGAAGTAGTTGTCCACGCAGAGCACGTCATGCCCGTCCGCGATCAGCCGGTCACACAGATGTGAGCCGAGGAAGCCGGCGCCCCCGGTGACGAGGATGCGGTTGACGGTGAGGGGCATGGCACGCGGCTCCGCGGTCGGGTGGGGCAGGCTGCCAGGACAGCGGGGCCAGGGCAGCGAGGCCGGCGCCCGCATGCGGGGTTTTGCCGTGATGATCAAGCAGGACGCGGTCCGGACGCGGCGCGCCGGAGAGCCGCCTGCACCTTCCGGCGGCGGACGGGACCTGCTATCCCCAGCCGAATTCAAGCCGCACGCAGGCTGGGGAGTGGCGTCCCGATCAGGGCCGAGGCTTCATCGGGGACTCGCATGTCGAAGCAACGCAAGGTCGCGCTCATCACCGGGATCACCGGCCAGGACGGCTCCTACCTTGCGGAGCTGCTGCTGGAGAAGGGCTATGCTGTCCACGGCATCAAGCGCCGCTCCTCCTCCTTCAATACCGGGCGCGTCGATCACCTCTACCAGGACCGGCACGAGCGGGATCTGCGCTTCCAGCTGCACTACGGCGACCTGACGGATGCGACCAACCTGATCCGCATCCTGCAGGAGACCCGGCCCGACGAGCTGTACAACCTCGGCGCCCAGAGCCATGTGCAGGTAAGCTTCGAGACGCCGGAATACACCGCGAATTCCGACGCGCTCGGCCAGCTTCGCCTGCTGGAGGCGATCCGCATCCTCGGCCTCGGCGCGAAGACACGGATCTACCAGGCGTCCACCAGCGAGCTCTACGGCAAGGTGCAGGCCGTGCCGCAGGACGAGACCACGCCCTTCTACCCGCGCAGCCCCTACGCCGCCGCCAAGATCTACGCCTACTGGATCACGGTGAACTACCGCGAGGCCTACGGGCTGCACGCCTCGAACGGCATCCTGTTCAACCACGAGAGCCCGCGGCGCGGCGAGACCTTCGTGACGCGCAAGATCACCCGCGCCGTCGCCGCCATCGCGCTCGGCAGGCAGGACTGCCTCTGGCTCGGCAACCTGAACGCCCGGCGCGACTGGGGCCATGCCCGCGACTACGTGGAAGGCATGTGGCGTATCCTCCAGCAGGACAAGCCCGACGACTACGTGCTGGCGACCGGCGAGACCCACACGGTGCGCAGCTTCGCCGAGCTCGCCTTCGCGGAGGTCGGCATCGATATCGACTGGCGCGGCGAGGGCGAGGGGGAGGAGGGCGTCTGCCGCCGCAGCGGCCGCGTGCTGGTGCGGATCGACCCCGCCTATTTCCGCCCGACCGAGGTGGACCTGCTGGTCGGCAACCCGGCCAAGGCGCTGCGCCAGCTCGGCTGGAAATGCAGCATCGGGCTGCGCGACCTGGTCGCGGAGATGGTGGCGCACGACCTTGCGACCGAGCGCGGCGAGCCGCCGGCGCCGACGCCGCTGGCCGCGCTGCTGCGGCAAGCGGAGGCGGTACCGGGCTGAGCCGACCCGGCCGGGATGCGCATCGCCTTCTTCGGCCTGGCCTACCACGCGCGCACCGGCTCCAGCCGCTTCATGCAGGACCTGCTGGCCGGGCATGGCGCGGTCGACAGCTTCTTCGCGGAACCCGACGTCGCGGATGTGCGGCGCCGCTGCGCCGGCTTCGACGAGCGCGACTACGACGCGATCTTCGTCTGGCAGCTCCAGGAAGCCTTCGCGCTGCTGTCGGGCCGGCACCCGAACGTCACCTTCGCGCCCATGTACGACGCGATGTTCCGCGGCGGCGCCTTCGCCTGGAAGCGGCGTTTCAGCCGGGCGAAGATCCTCTGCTTCTCCTGGGCGCTGCGGCAGGAGGTGATGCGCCGCGCGCCGCTGCACCACCGCGTGCAGTACTTCCCTGAGCCGCGCGCCGCGGCCCATGGCACGGACCGCGATGCGCTGCGCGGCTTCTTCTGGTACCGCCGCCGCGACATCCCGCCCGCCCGCATCCTTTCGCTGACGGCGGGCACGCGGCTGGAACGCCTGACCATCCACGACGCGCCCGATCCCGGCCACGAGGCAGCGCTCGACCTGTCGAAGCCGGAGCATGTCGGCACGCTGGTGCGGACCACCTGGTCGGAGGGGCGCGAGGCCTTCGCGGCGGCGCTGGCGGAAGCGAACCTGTTCTTCGCCTCGCGCCCGCTGGAGGGGATCGGCATGGCCTTCCTGGAGGCGATGGCGGCGGGGCTCTGCGTCGTCGCGCCGGATGCGCCGACGATGAACGAGTACATCTCGCACGGCAGCAACGGACTGCTCTACGCGCCCGGCCGCGAGGCGCCGCTCGATCTCTCGCGGGCGCGGGCGATCGGCGCACGCGGGCGCGAGAGCGCCATCGAGGGCCGCGCGCGATGGGAGGCGGGGCTGCCGGCGATGCTCGACTTCGTGCTGACCCCCAGCCCCCGCGCCGGCGCCACGACGCGGCCGGTGCTGGCACCGTCCGAGCCGGGCATCGCCGCCCTCTCGCCGCCACACGCAGAGGCATTGGCGGCGGCGCGCGCCGAATGGGTGATCCTGCTGCCGCAGGGCGACGCATTGCTGGACGCCGGCGCCGCGCAGCGGCTGCTGGACGGCGTGCCGGACGGCGTCGATGTGGTGTGCGGCCATTACCTGCGCAGCGACGCCGACGGATCCGAGACGCTGTGCCGCCCTGCCGAGATCGGCGCCGCCTGGGCGCGGCTGCTGGCGGGCGAGGTCGGGCCGGATGGCCCGCTCGGCATGCCCATCCCGGCGGCCACCGCGTTCCGCCGCGCGCTGCTGCGCCGCGCGGACGTGCTGCCCGACGGCGACGCCGCGCTCTGCGACCTGCTGCTCACCCTGCGGGAGACCGGCGCCCGCATCCATGAGGCGCCGGTGGTCGTCGCGCGCCGCACCGCGCCGCCCGCCGCGCAGCTGCCGGCCTGGGTGGCGCTGCTGCGGCGGCGCGAGGGCG
>JAIEOP010000520.1 GCA_019750465.1 Acetobacteraceae bacterium
GCCGCGCGCGCATAACCGTCAGCCGAGCCGAGCCAATCGCAAATCAGCGCGGAATTAGGCCCGGTGAATTTTTCGGGCTAACTAGTTGAAAGAATGGCGGACCCGATAGGATTCGAACCTACGACCTTTGCCTTCGGAGTGGGGTCTTTTACTGTAGTTCTCGATCTTGATGATTTGCAGATGTTTGAAGTCTCCGCGCTTTCAGTTGCGCGCGGTGATGCGTTACTAATATACTAATTGCGACCATCTGCGCTCACCGGTTACCCCGTCGTGACCCCGGATTTTGGGGCCGACAATTGAAGTGAGAGCAGAGGTCAAAAATGGCGAAAGCAAGCACCCGGATTGGCCTGCGCGAGATTCGCGCCATGCCCCCGCAATCCACCATCTTCGACGGCGGAACCGGCTCCGTCCCTGGCTTTGGCGCGCGACGGCGGGCCCGGCCGATTGTGAGCTACTTCATCATGTACCGCACCCAGGACGATCGGCAGCGCCGGTTCACCATCGGCACGCATGGCGCGCCCTGGACACCGGAAACGACGCGGACCAAGGCGCAGCAAGTATTGATGGCCGCCAAGATCGAGGGCGAGGACCCCCAGGCAGAAAAGAAGGCCAAGCGAGCCGCCGCTACGGTGGGCGAACTCTGCGACATGTACCTGGAGGATGCGGAAGCAGGCCGGCTGCTGACCCGGCGCGGCATTGCCAAGAAGGCGTCCACGCTGGCGACCGATCGCGGCCGGGTCGAGACGCACATCCGGCCGCTGATGGGGACGATGAAGGTGCCCTCCGTGACGCGGGAGGATGTCGAGACCTTCATGCACAAGATCGCCGAGGGCGCGACGAAGAAGCGGGAGAAGTCCGGCAAGAAGCGTGGCGTGTCCAATGTGCGCGGCGGCAAGGGCACGGCGTAGCGGACGGTGGGGCTGCTCAGCGCCATCTTCACTTATACCAACGCGCGTTGATGTTGACACATCAACGCCCCTCAGACGCCGGGCGCCGCGCATCCGCGCGGCTTGGCTTCGCGCCATTGGGCGCGGGCCGCGTCCGCGGCCTCGGCGCGCCATCTGGCGCGCCGCATGGGTCAGCCTTTGACCGAGTTGGTATTATGCGCAGCGCAAGCGGATGATCTCCGACCATCCGGTACGGGGCGTGATCCGCTATGCCGATCGGCGCCGGCAGCGGCGGCTGTCAGATGATGAGTATGCCGCGCTCGGCGTCGGCCTAGCTGCGCTGACCAACGCGCCGAAGCCGCGCAAGGATGGCAAGCAGGGCCACATGATGTGGCCCGCCGCCATCCACGCCGCCCGCTTCCTGGCGCTGACCGGCTGGCGCAGCGGCGAGGCGCTGACGCTGCGCTGGGGCATGCTGGATCTGCCGCGGCGCACGGCACGGCTGCCGGACACGAAGACCGGCGAGAGCGTCCGGCCGCTGGCATCGGCCGCATGCGACCTGCTGCGCAAGCTCGGGCCTGGCCAGGCCGATGCGCTGGTCTTCCCGCCCTCGCGCGGCGATGGGATCATGAGCGGCTTCCCGACGCTGTTCGAGCGCATCACCAAGGCGGGCGGGCTGCCGAAGGACGTGACACCGCACATCCTGCGGCATTCCTTCGCCAGCCTGGCGGCGGATCTGGGCTGCTCGGAACTGGCGATCGCGGCGCTGCTCGGCCACCGCAGCGGCAGCGTGACGGCGCGCTACACGCATGCGGCGGATGATGTGTTGTTGGCGGTCGCGGATCGGGTGGGCGCGGCGACGCTGCGGAAGATGGCGGGCGAGGGCAGCGCGGAGGTGGTGGCGGGGCCGGGGGTGCAGCAAGAGGTGGCGTAGGCCTCCCCGCTTCGACTACATGGCCCCGACACCCAATCCGCGGCGACGCCGCAGCCAACAGGAGGCGACCATGCGCGACGAGCACGACGAGGCCAAGCCGACCGATGCGCGCACGCCGTTGCAGCCGATCGACCATGCGGTGTTCTTCGCCGCGCTCAACGCGCCGCCGGCGCCGACCGAGGCGCTGCGGCTCGCGTTTCAGCGACACCGCGAAGCCGTCGTCTCGAAATGATGCGTGCACCGATGCAGAATTTTTCGCATCGCGATGGACCAGGGCGCCGGGTAGCATGGGGGTCACAGGGGTGTTGGGCGGGCGACGCGAGCGGGGTGCTAGATGCGAATGATGCCTCTGCGTGATGCCAGGGACGGCCTTGCCGCCGTTGTCGATCAGGCCGCCAGGGGCAAGCCCACCATCGTCACACGGCGCAGCAAACCTGTGGCGGTGATTGTCGGCTACGACGAATGGCAGCGCCTCACCGGCGCGCGGCCAGGCTTCGCCGAACTGCTGCTTGCCTTCCCCGAGGATGGTGAAGTGCACAGTGATCGCAGCCCGCCCGGCGATCCCAGCCGTTGATTGTGGCGTTCGCGACCGTTCAGCTCAGCGTCGCTTCTTCCGTTTCGATACCCCCTGCGCTGCGGCAGGTTCCGCAACGCCCAAGTCATCGACCGCCCCCATCGGGCCCAATGCCGCTTCAGCCAGTCCTCGCGCCGGATCGTTCGGAGGCATGCGACAAGCCTCGACCAGCGCATCCCAGGCGGATGGCGGATTGCCACTGACCAGCATCCCGCGGAATACCTTGTAGGGGTCGCTTGATGCGCCGGCCTTTCGGAGCGTGTTCTTGTCATTCACCCAGGCGATGGCGATCACCTTCGAGGCGGAGTGGAACCGGAAGAACATCCGGAAGCGGGCGAGGAATTTGGCCCGCCGCCATCCCTGCGCGTCGCGTCCGAGCGTCGCCCCCTGTTCGAACTCTGCCGCAGCCGGGTCGCGCGGGATTTCGGTGAGCACGAGGTCCGTGATGCGCTTCAGCAGTTTCGCCTGCGGCTTGCTCTCCCAGCCGTCTGGATCGGCTTGGCGCAATGCCTGGACCTCACGCTGGAGGTCGAGCAACCGATCGCGGAACAGCGGATGCAGGATGATCCGCCATCCGTTTCGCAACAGAGCGAGTGACGGCGTTGCTCGCTTCGGCTCCCTCGGCGCCTTCGACACGTCAGAAGGTCACGTCATCCGGAATGATCTCGTCGTCGCGGACCGTCACGCCCTTCACCAGATCCTCCAGTGCCGTTGCCTCAGCTTCGGTCAGGGAGGCCATGCGCTGCGGGTTGTCCTGCATGTCGCGCGCCAGGAAGCTGAGCCAGGCGCCGATCACCGGATCCTCGCCGGTCGGGGGCTCGACATCGATGCTCACCAGCGCCTTGCCGGGACCGATCAGGTCGACGCGGACCTTCCGCTCGGCGGCGGCGAATTCTGGCGCTGCCTTGAAGAAGGCCGCCTCGATTCGGAAGGCACGGCTGTTGCCGGCCTGCCCCATGGATCCGGTGAAGCTGAGACCGCCGGTACGGTCGGCGGTCGGAGCCTTGCGCGCCGGGGCCTTCCTGCCAGCAATAGCGGCCATTGCGACCTCCTAAAACCAACTGTGAGCACGAATGTGCTTACGTCTATCGGTGATTTGGGTCTCTGTCGACCGGAATCCAGGGCTGGCAGTCAGATCGCTGCCCTTGCCTGCAGGAAGCCAATATAGATTGAGGTGCTGATGCCTCCGAGGAGGGCGTGACGTGGCCAGTCGAGTGGGAAGCCGCCTGATCCATGCCGCAGAGGAAGCCGCCGCCATGGCGCGCGGTGACGCCGTTCCCGGCGCCGTCACTCACGCCGCGCCCACGAAGGCACCAGAGGACGCGGCTCGCAGCCGCCGAGCCGCGGTGCCTAAGCGCCCTGTCGTGGCCGAGGATACCGACGACAAGCTGGCCTGATCCGCAAACCGGAGCGGCCAGGATCACGCTGTTACAATGAAGGGCATAGCACAAAACAGGAACGCTATCCTACATCCGATCCCTGCGGCGACTCGCGCTGGCCCGGTGCCGGCGACCGAGCCGTCCACGCCGCACAAGCCAGGGGATCGCATGAAGCACGACCATCCAAAGGGCCTGACCCTTACCGAAGGGGCCCGCCGCTCCTGCAACACCGGCATCATCGAGGCGCTCGCCGCGGCCGAGGCCGAGGCGGCTCGGTTCGAGGCCATGGACCTGCTTCCCGGCCGGCACGACACGCATCGCGGCATGCTCAAATCCGCTGCCTATTTCGAGGCCGAGCATCAGCGCTGCCAGCTGCTAGATGATCTACGCCGCCGACTGCTGCGGGGCGAGTTGGTCGCGACGGCGCGTGAGCGCCGGACCGGCCCGCGTATCGCTGTCGCCGCCGAAGCCTGGCAGTACCTTTATCCGCACTTCGCCGATGACACGGCTCGCGACGGCTTGGGCGCTGCCGTGCTCTTCCAGGTCCGCATCGCGGGGGCCGCGCCGGCACAGGCCAGCCTGGCGCAGGATGCGATGCCGCCCACCGTCACGGTGCATGCCGATCCGAAGCCGGTCTATTCCGTATCCACGCTTCGGGCTTGGTACATGCTCCGCCGCAGTTCCTGGCCGACCACCGAGCAGCCGCCGAGCGAAGCCGACGATCTCGCCGCAGCCTCACAGCACTTCGGGGTGAAGGTTTCGCGCGATCCGTTCCGCGCGATTCGGCGGGAAATGGCGCCCGCGGCGTGGAAGAAGTCAGGGCCGCGCAAGCCGCCCAAATAATCGCCCGCGGGAATTCCGCGTTTCTGGCCGCGTGATTCTGAGCCAGCCATCAACCCTCCATCAACCGCGCGCCGCTGCGCGCAAACGATGGATGGTCCGATGTCCCATATCCCCGACAATGCCGATGCGCTGCTGAAGCGCGAGGCCGCGGCTGCCGCGCTCACCGCGGCCGGCTATCCCGTCTCGCCCCGCACGCTGGCGACCAAGGCGACGCGCGGCGGTGGCCCGCCCTACTCGCTGTTCTCCGGCCGCGCGCTCTACCGCTGGGGCGATGCGCTGGATTGGGCGCGCAGCCTGACCACCCCGCCCCGCCGCAGCACCTCGGAAGCCGATGCGCATGCGGGCCGCTGAGCGCCAGCCGATCATGCGCCGCGCGCCGCTGGACTTCGCCACGGTCAACAGCGCCGCCCTGGCCCGCCTGCCTGAGGTGCTCGCCCGTCTGCTCCCCGGCGGTCGTGCGGTCGGCCCCGAATGGCATGCCGGCAGCCTGCGCGGAGATCCCGGCGACAGCCTGCGGGTGCGGATGCGCGGAGAGCGCGCCGGCCGCTGGGCCGACTTCGCCACCGGCGAGAAGGGCGGCGATCCGGTCAGCCTGGCTGCGGCGGTCGCCCGCACGCGCCAGATCGAGGGCGCAAAGCAACTGGCCCGGATGCTCGGCATCGATGCGACGCGAGGTGGTCGCTGATGACAACCGACACCTTCGCGCCGCTGCCGCCCGCTGCCTCTGCGCCCGCTGAGGCGATCCAGGAGCATGAGGCGGACGTCGTGCCGCCGATGCAGTCGGCGCGGGACCCGCTGCCTGAGCTCATCCAGCATCGGCGTCTCGGCGTGCCGTCGAAGGTGTGGCGCTATCTCAACGCCTCCGGCGAACCGCTCTTCGCGGTGGCGCGGTTCGACATGCCGAATGGCGACAAGCAGGTGCTGCCCTATACCTGCGGGCCGGCCGGCTGGGTGTTCAAGGCACCAGAACCGCCGCGCCCCCTCTATGGCCTCGACGCCCATGCCGCACGGCCCGAGGCGACAATCATCATCGTGGAGGGCGAGAAGGCCGCCGACGCCGCAGCAGCACTATTTCCGGATCGGGTCGCGATGACCTGGCAGGGCGGCAGCAGCGCCGTCAACAAGGCAGATTGCAGCCCGCTGCGCGGCCGGCGCGTGGTCATCATCCCCGACAATGATGTGCCCGGCCGAAAGGCCGCCGCCGCCATGGCCCGTGCCGCGAAGCAGGCCGGGGCTGCCAGCGTCGGCATCGTCGAGGTGCCCACCGAGTGGCCTGCCGGCTGGGATGTCGCCGACCCGCTGCCCGAAGGCGTGACCACCGACACGCTGCTGGCGATGGTCGCCGCCGCCGAAGCCGTCGCACCGCCCGCGGATGTGCCCACGATCTCCGACCGCGACTTCGAGCTTCAGCGCCTCGCGCTGCTGGACGATGTGTGCTTCGCGCTGGCACGCCGCGACGCCGCCAAAGGCCTCGGCATCTCGCTCTCCGACCTCATGGCCGCGGTGAAGGCCACGCGCCGCGATATCCGCCGCGCCGAACGGGAGGCAGCGCGCGAGCGGGTCACCGAAGGTCAGCCCGCCTGGACGGAATCCGGCCTGCCGCCCGACCCCTATGGTCGCGAGGACCTCTTCGTGCAGCGTTCCGACCTGGCACTCGTAGCACAGGAAGGTCTGCGGCGCCTCACCACTCGCGAGCGCATCATGTACCGCGGTGGCCTCGTGCGCCTCGTCTACGACGCGCAGCGCAACGGCCTCGTCGTCGAAACCCTCAGCGTGCACGCCGTGGTCAGCGAGCTCCACGCCATCGCGCGTCCCTATATCCAGCGGGCCCAGAGCGACGGCACGCTCACGCCCGAGCCGATCACGCTGCCCGAGCGCGTGGCGCATCTGATGCTCGCCATGGCCAGCGACGCCGGCTTCAAGCCGCTGGACGGCATCGCCTCCGCGCCGCTGCTCGCCGAGGATGGCAGCCTGCGCGTCGCCGATGGCTACGACCCGCTCACCCGCATGTGGTGCGAGCACATGCCGGCGGTCGAGGTCCCTTCCGCCCCGACCCGCCAGGATGCCGAGATCTCTCTCCGTCGCCTGCGCCGCGTCATCCGCACCTTCGCCTTTGCCGACGCAAAGCGCGTCACGCTGCAAGGGCAGAGCGTGCCGGTGGTGGACATCGACCAGCCGCCCGGCATGGATGAGAGCGCCGCGCTGGTCGCGCTGCTCACCGCTGTCTGCCGCCCCTCGCTGCGCCTCGCCCCTGGCGTGCTGATCCACGCGCCGGCCTTCTCGGGTGCCGGCACCGGCAAGGGGCTGCTGGTCCGCGTCATTTGCGCCATCGCCTTCGGGATGCATCCGCGGGCGATGACCGCTGGCGGCACGCTGGAGGAGCTCGACAAGCGACTGGTGGCAGCCCTGATCGGCGCCGAGCAGACGCTGTGCGATTCGGGCCGACTTGGCGAATTCGTTCGGCCACCTCGACCGTGATCAGCCCGCCAAACCTATCCTAACCGCATCAGGAGACACGAACATGATTTCCACTTCCGCCGACACCACGCCGCGCACGGTGACAGGTCCGGTCAAGAACATCGTCCTCGTGCACGGCGCGTTCGCCGACGGCTCAGGCTGGCGCGGCGTGCACGACGAGCTGACCACCCGCGGCTACCGGGTCAGCATCGTGCAAAACCCGCTGACCTCGTTCGAGGACGACGTGGCGGCCACGCGCCGCGTGCTCGCCCGCCAGGATGGGCCGGCGATCCTGGTCGGCCATTCCTACGGCGGCAGCGTGATTACCGAGGCAGGCACCGATCCGAAGGTCGCGGGCCTCGTCTATGTAGCGGCCTTCGCGCCTGAGGTCGGGCAGTCCACACTCGACCAGTACGCCGAGGTGCCGCCGCCGCCAAACTTCCAGCCCGACGTGCAGCCCGACGGCTTCGCCTTCCTCCGGCTGGACACCTTTCGCGCCGGCTTCGCGGGCGATGCGAGCGATGGAGATGCGGCCTTCCTGCGCGCGGCTCAGGTTCCGATCGCGATGCGCGCACTCGAGGCGCGCGTCACGGTGGCCGCGTGGCAGAGCCGGCCGAACTGGTACGTCGTGGCGACCGAGGACGGCGCGATCGCGCCCGAGCTGCTACGCCGCACCGCGCGCCGCATCGGGGCGACGACCACCGAGGTCCCAGGCAGCCACGTCGTTTTCCTCACCCAGCCGCGCGCGGTGGCCGACGTGATCGACCAGGCGGCGAGCGCACGATGAACGGGCGCAGGACACTGATGGCGGTCGCCGCGGCGGCGTTTGCCGCCGCGCCCGTAGCGCCGCGTGCGTGGTCACGAGGCAGCTTCGGGCAACTCGAGGCCGTCCTGCGCGGCATCGAGGCGGCGCGCGGTGGGCGGCTTGGCGTCGCCGTGCTCGACAGCGGCAGCGGTGCGGCGGCAGGCCATCGCACGGCCGAGCGCTTCCCGTTGACCAGCACGTTCAAGCTCCTCGCTGCCGGCGCTGTGCTCGCGCAGGTCGATGCCGGCCGCATCCGGTTGGAGGACCGCATCCGCTACGGGCGCGATGCGCTGGTAATCTACTCTCCCGTCACGGAGCGGCATGCGGGCACGGACGGCATGACGGTCGGCGCGCTTTGCGAGGCAACGATGACGCTCAGTGACAACACCGCCGCCAACCTGCTGCTACGCAGCCTCGGCGGCCCCGAGGTGCTGACCGCTTGGCTGCGCTCTATCGGTGATGGTGTCACGCGCCTCGACCGATGGGAGACGGCGCTGAACGAGGCACGGGCGGGCGACCCCCGCGACACCACAACGCCGGCCGCGATGCTGGCGACGATGCAGCGGTTGACGCTCGGCGAGGTGCTTTCGCCCGACGGCCGCGCGCAGCTCTTGGCCTGGCTTCGCGGCAACCGCACTGGGGACACTAGGCTGCGCGCAGGCCTGCCGCTCGGCTGGCAAGCGGGGGAACGCACCGGGACGGGGCCGAACGGCACGAGCAATGATGTCGGCTTGGTGTGGCCGCCCGGCGGCGCGCCACTGCTGGTTGCCGCCTACCTGACCGAAGGGGCGGCCGACTTGGCGACGCGTGACGCCGCACTGGCGGATGTCGGTGCCGCGGTTGCGGCGGCATGGCGCGGTGCCAGACCTTAACGCTGTTCGGCTCAGGATCGTGGCAGCGTTCCGAGCCGGGCGCAGGCAGGCATGATTCGAGACAGGTATTTTGCCAGGCAAGGCGGCCGGGAACGGAAGGGCCATCGTCACCGGCGTGTCTGGCGGCATCGATAAGCCACTCGCCGAATGCGGATAGGTCTTCAGCGTGCCGTTCTTCAGCAGCCGGACCGCGATCCTGGCCGAGCTGTCGATCGGCGCGACCTACTCGTCCTCGCGGTGCATCTAAAGCGTCGGCAGGGTGATGGCCATCCGTCTGATCGGTCTCGGAGCACGCCTTGATGCCCTCGTAGTGGGCCTTGACGCTTCGCCCGCCGCGCCCGTCCTGACAGCAGCCGTGCGCGAGGGCCGCTGCTATGGGAAAAATCCAGCGGAGGAGGGGGATGCGTCACTTTTTGGCCTAGCCCGCATTTCTCACACGCTGCCAGCGTGACGGCCGGAATGGCTGTGGGATCGGCGTTTGCTCGGCAAGTCG
>JAIEOP010000465.1 GCA_019750465.1 Acetobacteraceae bacterium
GGCCGGGCTGGCGCTCGGCGCGGCGGGGCTGGCGGGCGTGGCGCTGGTCGGCGGGGCGCTGCCGGTCGCCGGGCTGGGGCTGCTGCTGAGCCTCGTGGGCTTCGGCATGGGCGCCTCCTACCCGGTGTCGCAGATCACCGTGCAGGTGGCGGGCGGGCCGGCGCGGCTGGGGGCGGCGGCGGCCTCGGTGCAGTATGCGCGCACGCTCGGCGCCGCGGTGGGCACGACGCTGATCGGCGCCGTGGTGTTCGGCGCGCTGGCGGCAGGCGATGCGGCGGTGGCGGAGCTGTTCGCGCGGCTGGTGCGGGAGGGCGCGCCGGCGCTGCTGGGAACGCTCGACGACGCCGCGCGCACCGGGCTGCGCACGGCGCTGGGGGAGGCGTTCCGGCTCGGCTTCCTGACGGCGGCGGCAATGGCCGCGTGCGGCGCGCTGATCGCCTGGCGGGTGCCGGTGCGGCGGATCTGATGGCGCACCGCCCGCCTCACCAGATCGTCTTGTCCTTGTCCACGACCGTGTCCAGCCGCTCCGCCAGATGGTGGTGGCCGGAGCGCCGCGCATACCAGGCGGCGGTACGGCCCCCGGGGTCGCGCAGCGCGGCGTCGCAGCCGCATTCCAGCAGCAGCTCCACCACGCGTTCGTGCCCCGCGGCGGCGGCGGCCATCAGCGGCGAGACCGGGTAGTCGCCGGGCAGGCGCTCGGCCCGGCCCGATCCGCCGCTGGGCGACAGCAGGCGGCGCAACGTGTCGAGGTCGCCGGCCAGGGCGGCGGCGAGCAGCAGGGCGGTGGTGTCGCTGTTGGTTTCCAGGCGCATCGAGGTCTCCTCTCCAGGGCGCGATCCTGCGCCGCCAGGCGGCCCGCGGCGATGACGTTTTCGTGCCCGTCAGGCCGGCCATCCACCGTTTCGCAAGCCGTCACCAGCCCGTTGCCGCCCCGCCCGCACGGCTCTAGGGTCCGTTCCTCCTGCTGATCACGGAGAGGGGAGGCACGCGATGACGATCCACTTCGTCGTCCACGACGAGGGCGACAGCGTCGGCGTGGTGGTGGTGGAGGGGCTGAAGGCCTCCAACCGCATCAACGGCTGGGTCATGGACCAGGACCGCATGATCGAGTTCGACGCGAAGTCGGACATCCCGATCGGCCACAAGCTCGCGGTGAAGCAGATCAAGGCCGGCGACACCATCATCAAGTACGGCGTCGACATCGGCCGCGCGATCGCCGACATCGCGCCTGGCGAGCACCTGCACGTGCACAACGTCAAGACGAAGCGCTGGTAAGGGGAGCGGCACCACCATGGGCATGAACCTGAAGGGCGCGGGCTTCGAGGGCTGGCGGCGCGAGAACGGGCGGATGGGCGTGCGCAACCACGTCATCATCCTGCCGGTGGACGACCTCTCCAACGCCGCGGCCGAGGCGGTGGCGAACAACATCAAGGGCGCGCTGGCCATTCCGCACGCCTATGGCCGGCTGCAATTCGGCGCAGACCTCGACCTGCACTTCCGCACGCTGATCGGCACCGGCACCAACCCGAACGTCGCCGGCGTCGTCGTCATCGGCATCGAGCCGGGCTGGACGGGGCGCATCGTCGAGGGCATCGCCGCCTCCGGCAAGCCCGTCGAGGGCTTCGCCATCGAGCAGAACGGCGACATCAACACCATCGCCAACGCCAGCCGCGCCGCCTACCGGCTGGTCAAGCACGCCTCCCGCCTGAAGCGCACCAGGGCCGAGCTGGTCGAGCTCTGGGTCTCCACCAAGTGCGGCGAGAGCGACACCACGTCGGGGCTGGCAAGCTGCCCCACCGTCGGCAACGCCTTCGACAGGCTCTGGGAGAACGGCAACACCCTCGTCTTCGGCGAGACCACGGAGCTGACCGGCGGCGAGCACCTGGTGGCCGAGCGCTGCCGCACGCCCGAGATCCGCGCGCAGTTCATGGCCATGTTCGACCGCTACCAGCGCGTCATCGAGGCGAACAAGACCAGCGACCTGAGCGAATCCCAGCCGACCAAGGGCAACATCGAGGGCGGCCTGACGACCATCGAGGAGAAGGCCCTCGGCAACATCCAGAAGATCGGCCGCAAATGCCTGGTCGACGGCGTGCTGGACAAGGCCGAGGCACCGACCGGCCCCGGCCTGTGGTTCATGGACAGCTCCTCGGCCGCGGCCGAGATGGTCACGCTCTGCGCCGCCTCGGGCTACGCCGTGCACTTCTTCCCGACCGGCCAGGGCAACGTCATCGGCAACCCGATCCTGCCGGTGATCAAGCTCACCGCGAACCCGCGCACCCAGCGCACGATGTCCGAGCACATCGACGTCGACGTCACCGGCCTGCTGCAGAAGCGGATGAACATGGACGACGCCGGCGAGGCGCTGCTGGATTGCATGCTGCGCACCGCCGACGGGGAGCTGACGGCGGCCGAGCTGCTCGGCCACCGCGAGTTCAGCCTCACCCGCCTCTACGAAAGCGCCTGAGCCTGCGCGCATCCCGGCGCGTGCGACGCGGCGTGCACCGGGATGCATCGCGTTGCCTCTGGCGCGGCATGGGAGGGTCCGTGAAGGGTGTGCCGCCGGGAGCATCGACGCGTGGCCCTCGCCGGCGGACCCGACCACGCCGCCGGCACGCCGGCCCACGCGCCGCAACGCGCGCGGCTGCGGTTCCTGTGCGGCGCCGATGGCGACACCCGCGCCTGCGGCTTCTCCGCGGCCATTGGCGAAGTGGCGGTCACCGGCACCGGAACGGGCATGCCGGCGAAGACCATCGTCTTGCGCGCCCGCCGGGATGGCGGCGGGACCGACACCTATGACGTCTTCCGAGGCGCGCATTGCCGGGGCGGCTCTGGCCCAGACCCCCGCGTTTCGGCTCGGGGCAGCGCGATTGCCGAATTCTTGCCGGATTTCACGGTAGACTGCGTTATTCTTCGGCAAAGTCAGCGGCATGCCCAGGATATCGGCGGTTGCGCGCAACTTGGCGATTGACGCGGCGTGAATACCTGCCCAGGCTTGTTGCGGCGCAGCAAACGGGAGCCCCCTGTTGGATCGCATGCGGCTCGGAGTGCTGGACGGCGAGAGCCGGTTCGGGGCAGCCCTGGTCGGCTTCCTGGGGCGACAGGGCATCAGCGCGGACCTCCATGCCGATGCCGGCCCGCTGCTTGCCTGCCTTGGCGAGCGTCCGCCCAGCATGGTGGTGGTCCATGAACATGGACCGGGCATGGCACTGCCGATGCTGCATGCCATCCGCACCTTCTCGCGCGTGCCTTGCGTCGTGGTCGGTGACGAGGATGACCCCGACCGCAGCATCGGGCTGCTCGATGCCGGCGCCGACGACATGATGCCGCGCGAGACGCCCATGCCGATCATGCTGGCGCGCATGCGCGCCGTGCTGCGCCGCGGCGCCTGGGGCTTGGCGGGCAGTGGCGGGGAGCGGCCCGATGCGCAGGCCGGCGGCCACTGGCGGCTGGTTCGCCACCGGCGCGAGCTGTACCGCCCCGACGGCACCGAATGCCGCCTGACCACGGCGGAGTTCGACCTGTTCTGCCTGCTGGTGGATGCCGGTCCGGGGCCGGTGACACGCGAGGCGATCTGCTGCGACGTGTTCCGCCGCCGCTGGCACGGCGAGGACCGCACCGTGGACAACCTGGTGGTCCGCCTGCGCCGCAAGCTGGACGACGAGGCCCATGCCACCGTGCGCACGCTGCACGGCCGCGGCTACGCCTTCGTCGGCTTCGACGGCGCGGACCTGCGCGAGGGCTGATCCGCCGAGCGCGGCGCCCAGGGAGGTTCCGCTCCCGCGCCCCGCTTGCTGCCGCCATTCCAGTCCCGGTCTATGCCGTTCCCGGTCTATGCCGTTCCCGGTCTATGCCGTTCCCGGTCTATGCCGTCGCCGCCGCCCCGTCCTGCAGCGGCAGGTGCGGTTCCAACGCCGGTCCGGTGCTGGGCACCTCCGCCGGCTGCTGCCGGCCGGCCTCTGCCGTCGCAGCCTCAAGGACCATCTCAACCGCTTCAACGAGCCCGGTCGCCAGCGGCAGCGGCGCCGTGCCGCCTTCCGTCCGCAGCGCGGCGGCGACCCTGTTCTCGCCCATGTTCTCACCCTGCCAGACCAGGCAGAAGGGCGCGGCACCGGGCAGGCGGCGCCTTGTCCGGCGCAGCAGGTAGCGGGCGGCTGCGCCGCTCGATCCACCCTCGAGCAGGCAGAGGCAGGCCATCCTCGGCGCCTCCGCGGGCAGTGCCCCTCCGCTCGCCAGGGCCTGCTGCGCGCCGATGCCGCGCCAGGTCAGTGCCTGCGCCAGCATGGTGGCCAGCAGCCCATCGAAGGGTCCGCGCCCGCCGAGGCACAGCACCGATCCCGGCACCCGCCACCCCGCCGGCACCGTGGCAGCCTCGCCCGCGGCATCGCCGTCGCCCTTGCCCTCCGCCTCGGCCACGTCGTCGGCGAGGTCTTCCAGCAGGGTCAGCACGCTCTCGCGCAGCCGCTCGATGCGATCCGGCGCCAACGTCTGCCGGATCGCGTCGGCCTGGGCGAGGCGCAGCGCCGGCAGCGCGACGGTGTCGAGATAGGCCTCCGCCGTGCCCTCCTTCAGGAAGCGTTCGGACTGCTCGGCCAACGCGTCCAGGTCGCCGGCCAGCGCGCGCTGGTAGAAGGTCTCCTCCGGCGCGAGCGCCGGCTGGTCGCCGAGCATCACTTCCAGGAATTCCAGCCGGTCCACGTGCCGGCCGAGCACCACGAGGCAGACCGTCAGCGGCACCGCCAGCAGCAGCCCGACCGGACCCCACAGCCAGGTCCAGAAGGTGGCCGCGGCAATCACCGCGATCGGCGAGAGGCCGGTCGAGTGGCCGAAGATCCAAGGCTCGAACACCTGGCCCATGCTGATCTCGCTCACCGCGAACAGCGCGACCACCAGCACGAAGCTGGTCCAGCCCGGATCCACCGCGATCGACAGCAGCACCGGAAAGGCGGCGGCGATGTAGCTGCCGATGAAGGGCACGAAGCGCATCAGCCCGGCCACGAAGCCCCAGAGCAGCGGATTGGGGATGCCGATCAGCCAGAGCATCGCCGCGATGAACACGCCGAACGCGGTGTTCATGCCGACCTGCGCCAGGAAGAAGCGCGAGAGGCGATAGGCCGCGTCGTCCATCGCCGCCATCGTCCGGTGCAGGTCGTTCGCCCCGACCAGGCGGATCATCCGGTCCCGCAGATCCTCGCGGTAGAGCAGGATGAAGATCACCAGGATCACCACGATGCCGCCGGTCGCGAGCGGATGCAGCAGCGGCTCCGCCACGCGTTGCAGCGTCTGCAGCGTGGTGGGCTCGGGCTCGTGGACCACGACTGGCAGCGGCGCCCGTTCGGTGGCCGCGCCCGGCTCGGCCGCGGCCGGCGTCTGCTCCACCGCGGCGCCGCGGCGTGCAACGGGAAGGTCTCCGGGCGGACCATCGGCTCGGGGCCGCAGTTCGCGCCGCAGGGATTGGCCGACGCCGTTCAGCGTCGCACTCACCCGGTCGATCAGCCCCCCGGAGGCCTGCAGCCCCGACAGCTTCGCGGTGATCGCGGCCTGGTAGCCCGGCAGGTTGTCGGCCAGCGAGCTGGCCTGCCGCGCCACCGCCACGCCGGCGCCGGTCAGCACGACCAGCGCAAGCAGCACCGTGCACAGCACCGCGCCGGCTCGCGGCACGCCAAGCCGGCGCATGCCCCGGCTCACCGGCGCCAGCACGAAGGCCAGCAGCACCGAGAGCACCAGCGGGATCAACAGGTCGGACGCGAAGTAGAGCACCGCGATGACCAGCAGCGCGCCCTGCAGCAGGTGCAGGCCATTGCCCGGGGTGGCGGCGGCGGCGACGCCGCGGCGCGGGGCTTCGGGGGGGATCGGCATGCCGGGCGTCGGTGCTCCTGCCCGCCGGAAATCGGCGGCGCCTGATCGGAACGCGGGCGGTGCGGTCGTGGTTGCCCGCGGCGGCTCAGCCACGCCGCAGCCGCAGCAGGATGGTTCCGGCACCGTCGCGCAGCAGCAG
The DNA here is from genome assembly GCA_019750465.1 of Acetobacteraceae bacterium. GTDB lineage: Bacteria > Pseudomonadota > Alphaproteobacteria > Acetobacterales > Acetobacteraceae > JAIEOP01. The sequence continues at coordinate 5,999 of JAIEOP010000465.1, forward strand.
CGATCCGTCTTCGATGCTCCAGCGACGCGCCTTCCCGAGCGCATCGAGGAAGCCGCGTTCCTGCCCGTCCCGTGGCGGGTCGCAGGCCATCATGGTGGCGGCCATGGCGCCGAAAGCGATGCCGTCGGCGCCGGACAGGCGATAGCCGCCGCGGATGCGGTTGCAGCCGCCGGCTCCATGGGCAGCCCCGTCGGCGGCGAAGGCGATGTCGGACTCGATGCCGGGCGCGCTGGGATCGCCGGCGATCTCGGTTGCGATCCAGCGCGGGCCGACCAGCGCGGCCGGCGCCGAAGCATCGGCGCCGGCCGCGCGCACCAGCCGCAGCTCCATCGCCGCGCCGTCGCCCGCCAATGCCACCGGATGCGCGCCGTCGGTGCGGAACATCGCCCTTCCATCGATGCCGAGCGTGGCGCGCACCGCGTATCGCCCGCGTGGATCGATCCGTGCCATGTCGCAGGTCAGCGCAAACGGGATCGGCACCTGGTGCTGCGCGACGACGCGCGCCTCGGCGATCCGCGCCGCCGGCGCGTCGGCGCGCGAGGTCTCCTCCAGCATCACCTCCAGCACCGCGCCCGGCGGCAGGGCGATGCGTTCCCGATAGGTGGCGGTGCCGCGCAGCGTTCCGGCCTCCGCCATGGCGCGGCGGCTCGGCGCAGTGGCGGCGGCTGCAAGCAACAGGGTCGCGCGTCGGCGCATGCGGCGTTTCCTTCAGCCGAGGCCGGCGAGGGCCTTGTCGAGCAGGCGTGCGACGCCACCCGCCTCGCGCGCCGTGCCGTAGACGACATGATCCGGCCGTTCCAGCACGGCAACCGCCGCGTGCCGGCGCATCCAGCCGGCCAGCAGCCCGTCCGCCTCCATCAGCGGCGGCGTGCCGAGACGGAGCACGCGGGCACCGAGCCGCGACGCCTGATCTCCAACCGCGCCGGGGAACGCCGCATCGCCGAGGATCAGCCGGAACCCGGCATCGCCCAGCACGTCGTCCAGCCGTGCGCATCCCGCCGGCGTTCGCACCCAGGGTTGCGGGCAGGGCTCGCCGGCGCCGGGGGACCCCGCCAGCAGATAGCCGTCGCGCAGCGGCGGCAGCAGGTCCTGGCGGATGACGTCGGCACGGCCTGCCGCCGCCTCCGCCTTCAGCGCCGCGTCGCGGGCGGCGGCACGTCCGGGATCGCGCTCGCAGACGATGCGGCCGAGGTCGCGCGTGATGGCGATGACGTCGCGCACATTGGGCCGCCGCTCCGCCTCGTAGCTGTCGAGCAGCGCCTCCCCGGCTTCGCCGCGCACCGCCATGGCGAGCTTCCAGGCGAGGTTGCCGGCGTCGCGCAGCCCCTGGTTCAGCCCCTGGCCCATGAAGGGCGGCGTCTGGTGCGCCGCGTCGCCGGCGAGGAAGGCGCGGCCGAAGCGCCAGGGATGCGCCACCAGCGCGTGGAAGCGGTAGGCGGCGATGCGCCAGAGCCGCGCCTGGCCCGGCCGCATCCAGGGCGCGAGCAGGCGCCACACGGACTCCCCGGTGGCCATCGCCGCCGGATCCTCGCCGGGCAGGATCATGAACTCCCAGCGGCGCAGGTTGCGCGGGCCGTGGATGAAGGTGGTGGGCCGATCGGGGTGGCAGTACTGCACGTTGGTCTCGGGCAGGCGGACGTTCTCGTCCTCCAGCAGCGTGTCCACCACCACCCAGGGCTCGTCGAAGTCGAGATCCTCGTGATCCGCGCCGAGCTGGCGGCGCAGCGGCGACCCCGCGCCGTCGCAGCACAGCGCGTAGCGCGCGGCGATGCCCGTGCCGTCGGCGAGCGAGAGCCGCACGCCGCCGGCATCCTGCTCCAACCCCTCCACCGCCGCGCCGGTGCGCAGCGCCACGCCGGGCGAGGCGCCGAGCCGGGCGCGCAGCATGGCATCCAACTCGGGCTGGATGAACATCAGGTTGGCCGGCCAGGCGAGGAGGTTCGGCGCTGGCTGCGGCAGCAGGCGGCGCAGCAGCGCGCCATCCGGGGCACGGTACTCGGAGGGGCGGTACGGGCCGGTCATCGGCGCGATCGCCTCCGCCAGGCCGAGCCCCTGGAGCAGCCGCAGGCTCTCGTGATCGAGGCCGATGGCGCGCGGCTTGTCGAACACCGCGGCCGAGCGGTCGATCGCGACGACCGCGACGCCGCGCTGCGCCAGCAGCATCGCCGCCACCATGCCGACGGGACCGAGGCCGATGACGGCGACGTCGAAGCACCTGGATGTCACGGGCGTCGTGTCCCCCACGCGGTCCGTGGCCGATGCCGGACCCTCCTGCACCGCGCGCCGGAGCGTATTGCGTTCGCATGCGCTCACGCAACACGCTCCAGCCTTTGCCGGGTCGCGGGATCCAGCGTTTGCGGCGATTCTGCCTCGACGCATCCCGCTCTAAGCAAACCTCTGGAGGTTTGCGCACGACAAAAAACCTAAGCAGGCTTTCGCTACAATGGATTGGACCACACGATGTGTGGGCCAAGCCATGAAAGCCTGCTTAGCCAACCCGCGGCAGCTCCCGCTCCACCACCGCCGCCAGCACGCCGCCGCCATAGGGGATCGCCGCGTCGTTGAAGTCGTAGCGCGGGTTGTGCACCTCGCAGCCGCCGGCCTCGCCCGTGCCGTTGCCGACGAGCACGTAGGCGCCGGGGCGCTCGGCCAGCATGTAGGAGAAATCCTCGCTGCCCATCACCGCGGGCCAGCCGCGCTCCACATGCGCCTCGCCCACCAGCGCCGCGGCGGCGTCGCCCATCAGGCGCGCCTCGGCCTCGGTGTTCACCAGCGGGATGGTGATCTCGCGGAACTCGAGCTCCGCCGTCGCGCCGAAGCCGGCGGCGATGCTGCCGGACAGCGGGCGCATGCGCTCCTCGACCAGGCGCATGGTCTCCACGGCGAAGGCGCGCACCGTGCCGCGCAGCGAGACGCGCTCGGGGATGACGTTGTAGGCGGTGCCGGCGGTGAAGCCGGTCACGCTCAGAACGGCGGTGTCCTGCGGCCGGAGGTTGCGCGCCACCACGCTCTGCAGCGCGCCGACGATCTGCGCGCCGCAGACCACGGGATCGACCGTGCTCTCCGGCCGCGCGCCGTGGCCGCCCTTGCCATGGATGTGGATGTCGAAGAAGGCGGCGCCCGCCATCATCGCGCCGGCGCGCAGCCCGTAGCGCCCCACGGCCAGGCCGGGGCGGTTGTGCAGCCCGTAGACCGCGTCGCAGGGGAAGCGTTCGAACAGCCCGTCGGCGATCATCGCCTGGGCGCCGCCCTGGCCCTCCTCGGCGGGCTGGAAGATGAAGTGCACGGT
>JAIEOP010000127.1 GCA_019750465.1 Acetobacteraceae bacterium
GCGCCGCATGGCTCGACACGAACTTCAGGCGCGCCGCATAGTGCAGTCCCGTGTCCAGAGAGCCGGGTGCGGTACACAAGGTACATGCGGCAGATCTCCCATGCCGCATCCTCGCGCAACGGACGCACGCCGATCATGCCGATGACGCGCCCGTCGCGCTCCGCCGTCCAGAGCGCGCCGCCCGCCTCGGCGAAGTGGGTCGCCAGCGCGCGCAGCTCCGGCACCTCGCCATCGACGTCGAGGATGCAGCCGGGAAATTCCGTCCAGCAGGCGCCGATCAGCGCGATGAAGCCCGCGGCGTCGGAGTCGCGGGCGGGGCGGATCATGTCAGCTCGCGGCAGAATTCCTGGATGCGGCCGCAGGCCTCCGTCAGGCTGGCGGTGTCGGTGGCGTAGGAGATGCGCATGTAGGGCGACATCCCATAGGCCGCGCCCTGCACCGCGGCGACGCGCTTCTCTTCGAGCAGTGCCATGACGAAGTCGGTATCGGTCTCGATGCGGCGCCCGCCCTTCGTGGTGCGGCCAAGGCAGCCGGCAAGGTTCGGGAAGACGTAGAAGGCACCCTCCGGCTTGTGGCAGGTGATGCCGGGGGCGGCGTTCAGCATCTCGACGACCATGTCGCGGCGTCCGCGGTAGATCTCCTGCCGCTCGCGCACGAGGTCCTGCGGCCCGTCCAGCGCGGCGGCGGCGGCGGCCTGGCCGACGGTGGAGACACCCGCCGTCGCCTGACCCTGCATGTTGAACAGGCCGCGGATCAGGTTCGCGGGGCCGCCGCCGAAGCCGATGCGCCAGCCTGTCATGGAGTAGGTTTTGGAGACGCCGTTGACCGTGAGGGTACGGTCCTTCAGCGCCGGTTGAACCGCGGCGATCGTGCTGAACTCGAAGCCATCGTAGAGCAGGTGCTCATACATGTCGTCGGTCATCACCCACACATGCGGGTGGCGCAGCAGCACCTCGCCGATCGCGGCGATCTCGGCGCGGGAGGGCACGGCGCCGGTGGGATTGGAGGGAAAGTTCAGCAGCACCCACTTGGTGCGCGGCGTGATGGCGGCGTCCAGGTCCTCCGGCCGCGGCTTGAAGCCGTTGTTCTGCGGGCACGGCACGGCGACCGGAACGCCGCCCCCGACCTTCGCCATGTCGGCGTAGGAGATCCAGTGCGGCGTCGGGATCACCACCTCGTCGCCGGGATCGACCGTTGCCATGAAGGCGTTGAAGATCACCTGCTTGCCGCCATTGCCGACGATGATCTCATCGAGCGCGTAGTCCAGCGCGTTGTCGCGGCGGAACTTGCGCTGGATGGCCTGCTTCAGCGCCACGGTGCCGCCCTGCGGCGGGTACTTGGTGTCGCCCATCAGGGCTGCCTTGTAGGCGGCCTCGATGGCATGGCGTGGGGTGGGGCTGTCGGGTTCGCCGTTGGAGAGGCTGATCACCTGGATGCCCTGGGCGCGCAGGTCGCGCGCCCGCGCTGTCATGGCGGCGGAGGCGGAGACCTTCACGGTGGCAAGGCGGTGGGCGAGGGAGGGCATGGTGGTTGCTTCTTGGGTTGTTGGCCGCAAACCAGATCGGTCGGAAGCGGCCTAGTTGAACCATCTGACGGCTGCGGCGAAGCTGGCCCCTGCCGCGAAAACAGCGATCCCTGTCATGAGCAGATGCATCGCGGTGGGAACCTGAGTGAAGCGCTGCTCGATTGTTCGCAATTGCCCGTCGATGCCGATCAACCTCCCCTCCACACCGCGGAGGAGCCCCTTTACGTCCGCGAGATCTGTGCGCAGAGCCTTGAGGTCGGAACGGACCTCCTTCATATCCTCCTCAAGGCGGCCAACGCGTCGCGCCAGATCGTCCATCCCTGCGCCTCCGCCGCCCGATCCGATGGAACCGCCACCAGAGCCGCCGCCAAGGCCGACGTTCCGCAAGGAACCTGAGCTTGGCCGGAAGCGGACGATATCAGCCATCTTCCCTCGCCTGGAACTCCAGGCCCACCGAACGAAGCGCCTCCGGCGCATCGTTAACGAGGCGCTCGATCAAAGCGCGAGCGAGTTGCGCCGCAGTGGAAGGCACCAATTCGACCATGCAGAGTTCAACTATGACGTCCTGCACCGTACCGCTGTTCGGAGGGGGGATACCATTGGCGTCGGACCTAGCGGCGCTGTCACTTGCGGGACCTTGCGGCAGGAAGACGACATCCCGCCGCTTCGTCAGGTTGTCGAAGCTGACCTGTATGCGTGGCCCGTCCACGCTGCCTCCGCTCCAAGCGAAGAAACCCGAAGCGAAGTAGGTCCGGTGCGCCGGATCGCGGACAACAGGAACCGGAACAAGCCCCTGTTCCGGATGATCGGTCTGACGGAAGGTGCCGAAAGGCCTTCCGTTCCTCCAGCGCTCGAACGGGTCGTCCTTCATGTCCGTTGCTTCCGATCTTTTGACGCTACCGCAACCCCTTGCAGAACCGCTGGATCCGCCCGCACGCCTCCTGCAGCGCCTCGTCGCTCGTCGCGTAGCTGATTCGGAAATAGCCCGGCGCCATGAAGGCCGCGCCGTGCACGCAGGCCACCCCCTCCTCCTCCAGCAGCGCGATGCAGAATTCCTCGTCGTTGCCGATCGTCCTGCCACCCGCCGTGGTCTTGCCGAGGCACCCCTGCATGGAGGGAAACACGTAGAACGCGCCCTCCGGCTTGTGGCAGCGCAGGCCCGGCGCGGCGTTCAGCATCTCCACCACCATGTCCCGGCGGCGCTTGTACGCCGCCGCCATCGTGCCGATGAACTCCTGCGGCCCCGTCAGCGCCTCGACGGCCGCGGCCTGGCTGATGCTGCTGGTGTTCGACGTGCTCTGGCTCTGCAGCTTGTCCATCTGCCTGATGAGCTGCACCGGCGCGCCGGCATAGCCGATGCGCCAGCCCGTCATCGCATAGGCCTTGGAGACGCCGTTCATGGTGACGGTGCGGTCCTTCAGCCGCGGCTCGACCTCGAGGATCGTGGCGGCGCGGAAGCCGTCATAGACCAGCTTGCCGTAGATGTCGTCGGTGAACACCCACACATCCGGGTGCCGCATCAGCACGTCGGTCAGCTTCTTGAGGTCCTCGGCCGAATAGGCCGCGCCGGTCGGGTTGCAGGGGTTGTTCAGGACCAGCCACTTGGTCTTCGGCGTGATCGCCGCCTCCAACTGCTCGGGGCGCATGCGGAAGCCGTTGTTCTCGTCGCAGCCGACGATCACCGGCTTGCCCTCGGCCAGCTCCACGATGTCCGGGTAGCTGACCCAGCACGGCCCGGGGATGATCGCCTCGTCGCCCGGGTTGATGGTGGCGAGCAGCGCGTCGAAGATCACCTGCTTGCCGCCGGTGGCGACCAGGATCTCCTCCGGCTTGTAATCGATGCCGTGGTCCGCCTTGAAGCGGTGGCACACGGCCTGGCGCAGTGCCGGCGTGCCGGCGACGTCGGTGTACTTCGTCTCGCCGCGCTCGATGGCGGCAATCGCCGCGTCCTTCACGTTGCGCGGCGTGTCGAAGTCCGGCTCGCCGGAGGACAGGCCGATCACGTCCTTGCCCGCCGCCTTCAGCGCCCGCGCCTTGGTCGTCATGGCGATGGTCAGCGAAGGGGAAATCCGGTCGAGCCGATCCGCGGTGAGCTTCATCGGAGGTGCCTGCCTGGGGACGCGTGAACGCGCCGGACCCTAGCCCCCGGGGGGCGGCGGTTCAACCCGCGCCTACCACAGGCGCAACGGCCGGAGCCCCTGGTAGGACCAGCCCTCGGCCGTGAGGCAGGCGTTGCGCACGGCGCGGCGCTGGTCGGTGTTCACGTCCACCCAGCCGAAGCGCGGCGGCACGTAGTAGCCAGGGTTGTAGACGCACTCCGTCCGGTCGCCGCGCCGGCGGCAGGCGCGCTGCGGCGGCACCCAGTACCCGGCGGAGGTCTGCGTCCAGACCAGCGCGGGCGGCACGCGCGCACCGGCCTCCGCGGTGCAGCGGGCCTGCGCGGCCTCGGAGTCCTGCTCGGTCGCGCCCGGCCGCTCCCAGCGCTCCGCGCAGGCGCCCAAGCCCAGGATCAGCAGAAGCGCACAGCGCCGCATGCCGTCAGCATGCCACCCCGACGCGGCGAAAGCGCGGCGGATTTCAGCCGCGGCGTGGGCGCAATGCCCAGGCCGCCGCACCCAGCGCCAGTCCCGCCACCCCCAGGATCACGACCCCCAGCGCGTTGATCTCCGGCGTCAGGCCCACCCGGATGCGGCTGAACAGGTAGATCGGCAGCGTCGTGCCGGCCGGCCCCGAGACAAAGCTCGCCACGACCACGTCGTCCAGCGAGAGGGTGAAGGCCAGCAGCCAGCCCGCCACCAGCGCCGGCGCCATCAACGGCAGGGTCACGGTGAGAAAGGCGATCGGCGGCGCGGCGCCCAGCGCCGCCGCCGCCTCCTCCATCTCCCTCGCCTGCCCGGCCAGCCGCGCCTGCACCACCACGGCCACATAGGCCGTGCCCAGCGTCGCATGCGCGAGCAGCACGGTGGTGGCGCCGCGCTCCGCCGGCCAGCCCGTGGCGCCCGCCAGCGCGACGAACAGCAGCAGCAGCGACAGGCCGGTCACCACCTCCGGCAGCACCAGCGGCGCGCCGGCCAGCGCGCCGAACGCCGCCCGGCCGCGGAAGGCGCCGCCACGCACGAGGGCCCAGCCCGCCAGGCCGCCGAGCAGCGTGGCCAGGCTTGCGGCGCCGGCCGCGACGCGCAGCGACAGCCATGCGGCCTCGATCAGGCGGTCATTGGCGGCCAGCGCGCCAAACCAGCGCAGCGACAGGCCACCCCACTGGAAGGGGATGCGGTCGGCCGAGAAGGCATAGCCGGCCAGCAGCAGGATCGGCGCCCAGAGGAAGCCGAGGCCGGCGATCAGGCCGCAACGCCTCATGGCGCAGCGCCGGCCATTCGCCACCGTGCTGGCGAAGGACGCCTCCGGCCGGACCCCTGCGAGGGTGGGGTGATGCACCTCATCGCCGCACCTCCAGCCGCTGGAACAACAGGATCGGCAGGACCAGCACCGCCAGCAGCGCCAGCGCCAACGCCGCCGCCAGCGGCCAGTCGCGGTTCTGGAAGAACTCCGCCCAGAGCACGCGGCCGATCAGCTGCGCCTCCGGCGGGCCCAGCAGCTCCGGGATCACGAACTCCCCGGCCGCCGGAATGAAGGCCAGCAGGAACCCCGCCGCCGCGCCGGGCAGCGAGAGCGGCAGCGTCACCGTCCAGAACGCCATTGCGGGCCGCGCGCCCAGCGCCGCCGCCGCCTCCTCCAGCGCCGGATCGAGGCGGCTCAGCGTGGCGAACAGCGGCAGCACGGCGAAGGGCAGATAGGAATGCACCATCCCCAGCATCAGTGCGGCCTCCGAATACAGCAGCGGCAGCGGCGCCTGCGTCAACCCGAGGCCCTGCAGCACGCCGTTGATCCAGCCCTCGTCGCGCAGCAGGCCGATCCAGGCGCTCATGCGCAGCAGGAAACCGGTCCAGAAGGGCAGCAGCACCAGCAGCAGCAGCAGCGGCCGCCGCTCCGGCCGGGCGCGGGCGATGCAGAGCGCCATGGGATAGGCGATCGCCAGGCAGAGCGCGCCCGTCACGGCGGCGACGCGCAGCGCGCGCAACGCAGCCTCGGCATAGAGCGGATCCTCGACCAGGGCGGCGAGGCTGGCCAGCGTGCCCTGCCAGCGCGGCCACCCGCCGTCCCAGGCCAGCGGCGAGGCGAAAGGAGGAATGCCGGCCGCCGGCTCGGACAGCGCGATGGCGCCGAGGATCGCCAGCGGCGCCGCGACGAACAGCGCCAGCCAGAGCAAGGGCGGCGCCAGGATCAGCGCGCGGCACATCAGCCGGCCAGCACGACGACGCTCGCCGCGTCCCAGGCCAGCGCGACCGGCGTCTGCGCCGCGGGCGGCGCGGCACCCGCCGGCAGCACCACGCGCAATGCCTGGCCGCCACCGGCGCGCACCACCAGCAGCCAGCTCTCCCCGCGGAAGGCGCGCTCCGTGACCGTGCCGGCAAGCCCGTTCTCGGCAGGCGCGGCCGCGCCGGGCGGCAGGACTCGGATGCGCTCCGGCCGCAGCGCCGTGGCGACCGGCCCCTCGGGCGGGGTCTCGGCCGGCCGCAGCGTGCAGCCGGCGGCGGCACAGGCGATCACGCCGCCCGCGGCGCGCCCCTCCAGCACATTCGCGGCGCCGAGGAAGCCGGCGACGAAACGCGTTGCCGGCCGCTCGTACAGCGCGACCGGCGTCCCGAGCTGCGCCAGCCGCCCCTGGTCCAGCACCGCCACCCGGTCCGCCAGCGCCAGCGCCTCCGCCTGATCATGGGTGACCATGACGAAAGCGGCGCCGGTGGCCCGCTGGATGGCGCGCAGCTCGAGGCCGGTGCGCTCGCGCAGGCCGGCATCCAGCGCCGCCAGCGGCTCGTCCAGCAGCATCACGCGGGGCCGTCGCACCAGGGCGCGCACCAGCGCCACGCGCTGCCGCTGCCCGCCGGAAAGCTGGTGCGGCCTGCGGCGGTCCAGGCGCTCCAGCCCCACCAGCGCCAGCGCCTCGGCGACGCGGCGTGCGATCTCCGCCCGCGCCGCGCCGTCGCGGCGCAAGCCGTAGGCGACGTTGTCGAACACCGTCAGGTGCGGGAACAGCGCGTAGCCCTGGAACACCATCCCCACCGGCCGCCGGTGCGGCGGCAGCGGCGCCAGGTCCGCGCCATCCAGCAGGACGCGCCCGGCATCGGGCATCTCGAACCCCGCGACCAGCCGCAGCAGCGTGGACTTGCCGGAGCCCGAGCCGCCGAGCAGGGCCAGGAACTCCCCCGGCGCCACGGCGAGGCTCAGCCCGTCCAGCGCAACCGTCGCGCCGAAGCGCCTGGAGACGCCCTCCAGCGCGAGCAGGGCTCAGCGCCCCCCGGCCTTGAAGCGGGACCAGAGCCGCGTGCGTGCACGCTCCGCGGCGGGCGGCAGGGTACCGGGGACGAAGGCCCGCGCCAGCGCCTCGGGCGTGGGGAAGACGTTGGGGTCGTCGCGCACTGCCGCCGCGATGAGCGGGCGGGAGGCCGGGACGGCATTGGCGTAGCGCACATGGCTGCTGATCGCCGCCATGACGTCGGGGCGCAGCACGAAATCGATGAAGGCGAGCGCCGCCTCTGGATTCGGCGCATCGGCCGGAATCGCCAGCATGTCGAACCAGAGATGCGCGCCGTCCCGCGGCGCGACATAGGCCACCTGCACGCCGCGCCCGGCCTCCCGCGCGCGGGCCGCAGCCTGGATGGCGTCGCCGGAATAGGTGAACGCGACGCAGGCCTCCCCCGTCGCCAGCATGTCCACGATCTGGCCGCTGCCCGGGATGGCGCGCAGGAAGGGCCGGATGGCGGCCAGCGCCTGCCCCGCCGCGGCGAGGTCGGCGGCCTCGGTGCTGTCCGGGTCGCGGCCGAGCCAGCGGAGGATGGAGGGCAGCACGTCCGTCGGGCTGTCCATCACCACCAGGCCGCAGCCACGCAGCCGCCGCGCCGTCTCCGGGTTCAGCAGCAGGTCGAGCCCGTCGAGCGGCGCCTCGGGGCCGAGGACGGCGCGCACCCGCTCCGGCAGGATGCCGAGACCGACCGTGCCCCAGAGGTAGATCGCGCCGTGCCGGTTGCCGGGGTCCACCACGGCGACGCGGTCCATCAGCGCCGGGTCCAGGTTGCGCCAGTTCGGGATGCGCGCGTGGTCGAGCGGCCGCAGCGCGCCGGCGCGGACCAGGCGGGCGAAGGTCGGCTCGGCGGTGGGGACGACGAGGTCGTAGCCGGAGCGGCCGGCGGAGAGCTTGCCCTCCAGCGTCTCCAGGCTGTCGAAGACGTCGTAGCGGACGCGGATGCCGGTTTCGGCCTGGAAGCGCTGGACGATGGCGGGGTCGATGTAGTCGGTCCAGTTGTAGATGGAGAGCACGCCGGCGGGGGCGGGCTGGGCCCGCGCCAGTGGCTCGGCGGCCAGGGCGAGGCAGGCGGCGAGAAGCAGCAGGGATCGGCGCATCGGCAGCATCCGGCGGGGTCCGGGTTCATACCGCGTGCCGCGGTGCGCTGCGAAGGGCCGGCAAACCGGACCGATGCGGCTGGGCAGGGCCTCGCCGGAGGCTACGGGCAGGTTCGGTCCTACCGATCACGGCGCGAGCCTGGCCCTGCCCTGCGCCGCGACCAGGCCGAACTCGGCGGCATGGCCGCGCAGCGCGTCGGCAAGCTGGGTGCGCCGCTTCACCAGGAGCTCGCGCGTCCTGCGCAGCATCGCCGCCGCCGGCGCCTCGGCCAGCTTCACCGGGACGCTGGCCATGCCCGGCCGCGACGCGGCTTCGGCGATCGCCGCGGCGTCGATGCGGTCGTTCTTGCCGCGCTTGACGAAGGGCTTGACGTAGTGCGGCGTAACCGGGGCAAATGCCTGGGCACGGGTGTCTGGTCAGGCCGTGGCGGCGGCCTGGTGGACGGGATCCGGCAGCGGCGGGACTGGGCCTGCCGTTTCGAGATCCCGATGCCGATCCCGCCCAGCAAGGCCACGAGACGCTCCGTCGTCACCTGGCCCTGGGCATGGGCCACCAGCGGAAAGCGTCGCAGCCGCGGACCGAAGCCGCCGAGGATGCCGGCAGGCAGGGGCGCCAGCACCGTCTCACCGGACGGCGCCGCCCAGCGCTCCCGGCGGCAGCGCACCACCTCGGCCGAGGTCGTCAACTCGCGCACCAGCATGTCCTGGTAGCCTTTGAAGCGCGACCCTGGCGGCGGCGCGGCCTTCGCCACCCTCTCGGCGGTCATCGCGTCACGATCCCGCTTGGCTCCCCGCCGGCGCCGTGACCGCTTGCCGCTCTTGGTCGGCTCGGCGCCACCGGTGGCCTTCTCCATCCCGGATGGCCGCAAGGGTGGCCGCGGCGACAGGCCCTTCAGCCGCGCCACCTCGTCCCGCAGCGCCTGGTTCTCCGCCTTCAGTGCCGTATTCGCCGACCCGAGTTCGGCAACCTTCGCCAGCAGCGCGCCGACAAGCTCGCGCAGTTCAGCGAGCGACAGGGTCTCCGGCGATGCGTTGGCGGGCGATGACATGAGCAGCGTGAATCACGCCGCACCCGCCTGCGCAACCGCCGCGCCCAGGAGTTTGCCCCGGCTACATTGCGGCGGGATCAGCCGCACCCGATGGCCGAGCGCCAGCGCCCGACGCGCCCGATGGTACGCGCCGCCGCAGGCCTCGAGCATCGCCTCGGTCGGCGCCAGCCTGGCGAGGAAGCCCTCGAACGGGGCACGGCGCAGCTCCCGCCGCAGCACCGGGCGGTCGTGCCCCATGGCGTGGTGTAATACCAACTCGGTCAAAGGCTGACCCATGCGGCGCGCCAGATGGCGCGCCGAGGCCGCGGACGCGGCCCGCGCC
>JAIEOP010000271.1 GCA_019750465.1 Acetobacteraceae bacterium
CATGGGGGAAGGCCGGTGAGCGAGACTTACAAGGGGCGTTGATGTGTCAACATCAACGCGCGTTGGTATGAGGCGGCCGCCGCCCCATCAGTCGTCGGCGCGCGGCTCAGGCACCAGGGCATCGCGCAGCCGCCGGTGACCGAGCGGGCGCACCTCCGCCGCCGGCGCGCGACCGCGGATGGCGTGCTGGAATTCGGCGCGCTTCTCGTGGATGGAGGCGATGACCGGCCCCATCGGGATGCCGACATCCACCAGCACCGCCTCGGCCAGTTGCAGGCTGGCCTCGATGGTCTCCGGCACGGCATCGGTGGCACCGACCCTGTAGAGATGCGCGGCGTGGTCGGCGTCGCGGGCGCGCGCCACCACCAGCAGATCGGCGCGTTCCTTCCGCGCCGCCATCACCAGGGCGTCCGCCGCGTCCCGGTCGGTGACCGTCACCACCAGCCCGCGCGCCTGATCGAGATCGAGGTGGTGCAGCAGGTGGACATGCGTCATGTCGCCGAAGTAGACCGGCCTCCCGCGATTGCGCTCGCGTGCCACCATGTCCGCGTCGGAATCCAGCGCGATCCACGGCACCCGGTGCACGTCGAGCATCTCGGCCACTGTCCGCCCGACACGGCCGAAACCCGCGATGATCACGCGCTTTTCGCCCGCCGCCGCAGGCGGCGGCGTTTCGTCCCGGGACGTCCGGGCGCCGCCATCCCCGAGGTTCAGCAGCACCTCGCCGAGCCGCGACAGCAGCGGGATCGCCGCCATGGTGAGGGCGCCGAGCACCAGGGCGTAGTCGGCCGCCTCGTTCTCCAGCAGCCCGCCGCCGACCGCGAGCGCGGTGATCACCAGGCTGAACTCGCCGCCTGCGCCGAGCAGCAGCCCGGCGCGCAGCCCGGCCCTCCAGGGCAGCCCGAACAGCCGGCTGAGCAGGACGACGATGGTGCCCTTCACCGCCACCAGCGTCAGCGCCGCTCCCAGCACGAAGAGCGGCGCGGCGATGACGCGTTCGAGCGAGAGGCTCATGCCGACGGACACCAGGAAAACGCCGAGCAGCAGGCCCTTGAACGGCTCGATGGTTACCTGGACCTGGCGCCGGTACTCGGTCTCCGCCAGAAGCAGCCCCGCCAGCAGCGCGCCGAGCGTCATCGAAAGCCCGGCCGACGCCATGACAAGGCCGGTGCCCAGCACCACCAGCAGGCAGGCGGCGACGAAGAGCTCGGGGCTGCCGGTGCGCGCCACGCTGCGGAACAGCGGGCGCAGCACCATCCGTCCGACCACCAGCACGAGCACCACGGCGATGGCGGCCTTGCCGATGTCGAACAGCAGCTTGCGCAGCAGCCCGGCATTCTCCGCCTGGCTGCCGGTTGCCTCCAGCACGTCGACCGCGAACAGGATGGGCACCACCGCGACATCCTGCAGCAGCAGCACGGCGATCGCGGCGCGTCCCGCCAGCGAGTTGAGCCGCTTCTCCTCGGCCAGCACCTGCACGACGACGGCCGTGGAGGACATCGCCAGGCCGAGCCCGAGGATCACGGCGGCCAGCGGCGGCAGGCCGAGAGCCACGCAGGCGCTGCCGATCACCATCGTGGAGATCAGCACCTGCAGCGTGCCGAGGCCGAAGACCAGGCGCCGCATCAGCTTCAGCCGCTCGAACGACATCTCGAGGCCGATGACGAAGAGCAGCATCACCACGCCCAGCTCGGCGATCGGCGCGATGTGGTCCGTGCTGGTGATGGCGACGGGCGACAGCAACGGCCAGTCGTCCGCCAGCGCGCCGAGGCCGTGCGGCCCGAAGCCCATGCCCACGAGCATGAAGCCCAGCACCGGGCTGAGCCTGAGCCGGTGGAACAGCGGCACCACCACCGCGGCGGCGCCGAGGACGACGAGCACCTCCTTGAAATCGCCTGGATCGGCAGGGCCGGCCATCGTGCTACCCCTGCTCCCGGCGCAGCTGCGGGCGTCTGCGTCCGCGGTCACGCATCCCCGTCACAGCTTGATGTCGGCCCGCACCAGCACGGACATGCCGGTGGGCGCGAGGCGTTCGGCGAGCGCCGTGAGGCCGGCCAGCGCGCAGGCGGTGTCCTGCTCGCCATTGCCGCCCGACAGGCCGATGCCGCCGACGACCGCGCCATCGACCACCACCGGGACGCCGCCGACGAAGGCGGCGAAGCGACCCCCGAAGCTCCACTGGATGCCGAATGCCTCGTTGCCCGGCAGGGCGGGGCCGCCCGGCGGGGCGTTGAACAGATGCGTCGAACGCCTGTGGCCGGCGGCCGTGAAGGCTTTGTTCCAGGCGATCTGCGGCCCGGTCACGCGGGCGCCGTCCATGCGCTCCAGCGCCAGGGGGAAGCCCCCCTCGTCGGTCACGCAGCAGGTCTGCGGCACGGCCAGCGCCGCCGCGCGCGCGAGCGCGGCCGCGACCATCGCGCGCGCCTCGGCCAGTTCGAGCTTGAGGGCGGGCTTCACGGATCGGTCCTCGGCGGTGCGGCGGCACGCACGGGCTGCGCGGCTTGGCGTGGCGGCCAGGAGACGCTGACCGCACCGCGCAGGATGAAGGTCTGGCAGGCCATGCGCCAGCCTTCGGCGAACTCCGCCTCCGTCAGGTGCTTGCGCTCCTTCGGCTTGATCGCATCGGTGTTCTCGATGCCGGATTCGATGCGGCAGCGGCATGTGCCGCAGAGCCCGCCGCCGCACTTGAAGGGAATTCCGCCCTTCTCGCGGATGGAGATGCGCAGCAGGTTGCTCTCCTCCGGCGCCGTGACGGTGGCGCCGCCGCTCGACAGGAAGGTGATGAAAATCATGCCGGTTCGGCAAGCGGGGCGGGCTGCAGCGCCGTGTCGGCACCGCCGAATCGGGTGAGGTGCGCAAGCGCGCGCCGCGCATCCTCGATGGTCTCGAACTTCTGCAGGAACTTGGTGGGGACCAGGTTCACCACCGGTGGGGGCGCCTCGTCGATGACGCGCACGCGGGTCTCGGCGGCGAGGTCGGCGATGACGAAGCGGGCACGGCGGGTGCCGCAGAACAGGTAGTCCCAGGCCTCGACCGGTGTCATGCCGTCGGTGATCTCGGTGCGGAACTGGCCCGGCTTGCTGGTGAGGATGACGTACACGGCGCGTCCTCAGCCGCGGGGTGGGAGGATGGGCGTGGCGCGCACCGGCGGCGGCGGGGTGACGCCGTCCTGGGTCAGCGCCAGGTCGTGGTGCAGCCAGAGCTGGCAGACCAGGCGGCAGCCCTCGGCCAGGCGTTCCTCGCCGAGCACCTGCCGCTCCTTCCAGTTCGGCTCCGGCAGGTGCTCGGCGCCTGCGAGGATGCGGCTGGCGCACTTGCCGCACTTGCCCATGCCGCAGCCGTAGCGCAGGTGCGGCCAGGGAAACTTCCTGATCCCGGCGCGCACGACCAGGTTGGTGTTGTCGGCGACGGCCTCGCTGGTGTCCGCGCCGTCCTTGCGGAAGGTGATCTGTGGCATGCGCGGTGCGCGGCACGGGCCCGGCTGCGCCCGCGCCGCCGATCCCCTCAGGCCGCCATGTCCAGGGACTTCAGCGAGAGGTCCTTCTCGACATAGTGGCGATAGAGGCCGTTGGTGTAGAGCAGGCGCATCTCCGCGCCGACCTCGCAGATGCGCAGGCACTGCTGCTGCAGCTCCGGTGTCGTCGCGTGCTCCAGCACGATCTGGTAGCCGCGCTCGCCGTGGATTTCGTCGGACACGATGTGCAGGTCGAAGAACTCGACGTCCTGGTCGGAGAAGCCGTAGGTCTCGCGCAGCGCCGGCGCCTGGCGGCGGTAGATGGACGGCACCTGCGATTCCAGCCCGACCACCAGCCCGGCCACGGCGACGATCGGGTGCTCGCGCATCGCCACGCAGTAGCACCAGCTTTGCAGCGCGCGCGTGGAGGCGATCATGTTGTCCGGGTCGGTGACGCGCTCGCGCGTGGTGCCGCAGGCTTCGGCGAAGCGGATCAGCAGGTCGGTGTGGCGGTCGCCGCCGATCTCCTCCTCGTACATGTTGGCGAGCAGGAAGTCCTTGGCCTCCTGGTACTCCGTCGGCATCCGCGCATAGACGTAGCCCAGGTAGTCGGCGAAGGGACCGACGTAATGATAATGGTTCTCGGCCCAGCGGCAGAAATGCTCGCGCGAGAGCTTGCCCGTCGCCCAGGCGACGCTGAACGGCGAGGTGTTGGCGCTGCGGCCCTTGATGGCGTTCTCCAGCGCGGCACGGAAGGCCTCGGGGTTCATCAGGGCGGTCATGGGGTCCTCCAGCTTGGCGTGGGACGGTCCGGGTCCGCCGGGCAGGGGCGGCGGGGCGCCGGGACGCCTCGCGCATAGCAGCACAGACGCGGCCGGCGTGCACGCCCCCGGGGCATCCGCCAGGGGAGGGTCGCAACGCCCGTGAGTCGCGGCACGTTGGCAGGACGTCCACGAAGAGGCGATGTGTCCTCGCGCGGTCGGCATGACGTTCCGATTCTCGGCTGCCATCGCCCGTCGAGACCTGCATCTCTGCGGCATTGTGTGTTTCGGGCGCCGCGCGGCCAGGGAGGTGCCTTCGGCACCGCGACCCGGTTGGCGGAGGCGACGGCCCGGCGGAACGTTTCCGCCCGCACCATGCAAACGCTTCGGTAACCCAAGTACGGCAGACCTAAGCCCTGCACGCTCGCGATGCGGATCGGCGTGAATCGACGGCACCTTTCGGGAGCAGGCTGCAATGCGCTGGTACGCCAGGCTGGGACTGCGGGCGAAGATCATGGTCGTGGTGGGCGCGATGGCATTCGGCACGCTCGGCATCGCCGCGTACCTGATGCACCGATGGCAGGAGGCGGACCGATCCTATTCCGAGCTGATCGCGCGCGAGGGCAAGGCGGCCAGCCTCGGCCTCACGGTCCGCGGCGACGTGCAGAACCTGGGCCGGCAGATGAACAACGTGCAGCTGCTGCGCACGCCCGAGGGGCTCGAGCCGCTGGAGCGCTCCGTGCTCGGGCTTGTCGCGGCGTTGCGGCGCAACCTGGCGGCGATGGCGGCGCTCGATGTCGCCGGCGGCGCCGAGACGCTGGCCTTCGCGCGCGATGCGGTGGCGCGGCTGGACGCGAATGCGCAGCGGGCCATCGCGGCGAAGCGCGCCGGCGCGGCCGACCACGACCAGGCGACCCGTGACATCTGGGCGAGCCCGGATGGCCGCCCGCAGGTCATTGCCCTCTACGAGCGCATGGCGGCCTTCGCGGACGAGCTCTCGGCCGACGTCAACGGCCGCAGCGAGGCGCTCTCCGCGACGCTGCGGCAGGGCATGATGCTGGCCCTGGTCGGTATCCTGGCGCTGCTCGCGGCGATCGGCGGCGCCGTCCTGTTCGCGACGCAGCGCACCATCGTGGCGCCGCTCGGCAGGCTGGAAACGGCGTTGGGCCGGCTGCGCGACGGCGCGCTCGAGCACGAGGTGCCCGGGCAGGACGCCGGTGCCGAGATCGGCCGCATGGCGGCCTCCGTGGCGGCGCTGCGCGAGGCGCTGCGCACGGCGGAGGCCGTGCGGCGCGAGCAGGAGATGGCGAGCGCACGGGAGCGGGACCGCGCAGCCGCCCTCGCCGCGGCGGTGAAGACTTTCGAGGTGCAGGCCACCGCCGGGCTACGGGGTGTGACCGAGGCCGCCGCAACGCTGGAAGGGACGGCCGGCTCGCTCGAGGCGACGGCGCAGAGCGGCAGCGCGACGGCCACTTCCGTCGCCGCCGCTGCCGAGGAGGCCGCGGCGAACGTCAACACGGTGGCCGCCTCGGCCGAGGAGCTGGCAGCCAGCATCGGCGAGGTGGCGCGCCAGGTGCAGGAGAGCGCCGCCGTTGCGCGCCGCGCGACGGAGGATGCGCGCGGCACCGACGCCATCGTGCGCAACCTGTCCGACGCGGCGCAGCGCATCGGCGAGGTGGTGCGCATGATCGCCGACATCGCGGGGCAGACCAACCTGCTGGCGCTGAACGCCACCATCGAGGCGGCACGCGCCGGGGAAGCGGGCAAGGGCTTTGCCGTCGTCGCCTCCGAGGTGAAGCAGCTCGCTGCGCAGACCGCGCGCGCCACCGAGCAGATCGGCGGCCAGATCAGCGCCATGCAGGAGGAGACCGGCCGCGCCGTGGAGGCGATCGGCGGCATCGCGCGGACCATCGGCGCGATGAACGAGATGGCGATGCAGGTCGCCGCCGCGGCCGAGCAGCAGGCGGTCGCCACGAAGGAAATCACCCGCTCCGTCGCCGAGGCCGCGGGAGGCACGCAGGAGGTGACCCGCTATGTCGCAACGGTGAGCGACGGCGCGGCCCAGACCGGTGTCGCCGCGGCCGGGCTGCGCGCGGCAAGCGGGCGGCTGCTCACCGAATCGGACGGGCTCCGACGCGAGGTCGAGACCTTCCTCGGCCGCGTTCGCGCGGCCTGATGGCCGCGCCGGCGCGGGCGCCTACCCCGCCCGCACCAGCACGTGCCGCTTCCGCCCCAGCGAAAGCTTGGCCGCGCCGTCGCGCAGGTCAGCCAGCGTCACCGCCTGCATGGGGTCGGTCACCGGCGCGTCGTTCAGCCGCACGCCGTTCTGCGCGACCAGCCGCCGCCCCTCGCCCTTGCTGGCGACGAGACTGGCGGCGGCCAGCAGGTCCACCACCGTTGCCGGCAGGGCGTGCGTGACGCTCGGCAGGGTCTCGGCGGCGGCGCCCTCCTCGAAGGTGCGGCGCGCCGTCTCGGCCGCGACCTCGGCGGCATCCCTGCCGTGCAGCAACGCTGTCGCCGCGTTGGCGAGCACCTTCTTCGCCTCGTTCACCTCCGCGCCGCGCAGCGCGGCCAGCCGCCGCACCTCCTCCATCGGCAGGTCGGTGAACAGCGCCAGGAAGCGGCCAACATCCGCATCCTCCACGTTGCGCCAGAACTGCCAGTAGTCCCACGGGCTCAGCCGGTCCGGGTTCAGCCACACCGCGCCCGCCGCGGTCTTGCCCATCTTCGCGCCCGAGGCCGTGGTCAGCAGCGGCGTGGTCAGGCCGAAAGCCTCGGCCCCTCCCGCCATCCGCCGCACCAGATCCGCGCCGAGCACGATGTTGCCCCACTGGTCGGAGCCGCCCATCTGCAGCGTCACGCCTTCCCGGCGATGCAACTCCAGGAAGTCGTAGCTCTGCAGCAGCATGTAGTTGAACTCGAGGAAGCTCAGCGGCTGGTCGCGCTCCAGCCGCAGCCGCACGCTGTCCATGGTCAGCATGCGGTTCACCGAGAAGTGCCGGCCGACATCGCGCAGGAAGGGGATGTAGCGCAGCTCATCCAGCCATTCGGCATTGTCGAGCATGACGGCCTTGCCTGGCCCGAATTCCAGGAAGCTGTCGAAGCTGCGGCGGATCCCCTGCTTGTTGGCCTCGATGACCGCCTCGGTGAGCAGCTGGCGCGCCTCGTCCTTGCCGGAGGGGTCGCCGACCTTCGTCGTGCCGCCGCCGATCAGCGCCACCGGCCGGTGGCCCGTGCGCTGCAGCAGCCGCATCAGCATGATGGACAGCAGGTGCCCGACATGCAGGCTGTCCGCCGTGACGTCGAAGCCGACATAGGCGGACACGACGCCCGCGCGCAGCTTCGCATCCAGCGCCGCCGCGTCGGTGACCTGGTGGATGAAGCCGCGCTCCTCCGCCGCGTGGAGGAAGTCGCTCTTGCTGCTCATGGCGGGGCGTCCGGAAGGCTTGCCGGGAGGGGGCGGCGGACCTAGCACGGACGCGCGATGCTGAGAACGATCGGGCTGATGAGCGGCACCTCGCTGGACGGGGTGGACGCCGCCTGGGTGGAAACCGATGGCGAGGCGATCGGGCGCACCGGCCCGACGCTGACCCTTCCCTACGAGCCCGCGCTGCGGCGCGACCTGCGCCGGCTGCTGGACATCGCCGACGGCCTGGACGCGGCCGATCCCTTCCTTGCCGACTGCGCCAGCCACCTGACCAGGCGCCATGCCGAGGCGGTGGGGCAACTCGCCGCCGCGGCGGCGGCGGCCGGGTTGGGCGCGCCGGCGCTGCTCGGCTTCCACGGCCAGACCATCCTGCACCGGCCAGCCAGCCGGATCACCTGGCAGATCGGCGACGCGGCCCTGCTGCGGCGGCTGACCAGGGTGCCGGTGGCCCATGATTTCCGCAGCGCCGATGTCGCCGCCGGCGGCCAGGGTGCGCCGCTGGCGCCGGTGGTGCACGCCGCGCTCGCCCGTGCGCTGCCGAAGCCGCTGGCGGTGCTGAACCTCGGCGGCGTCGGCAACGTCACCTGGATCGGCGCGGACGGGGCGCTGATCGCCTTCGACACCGGCCCGGCGAATGGTCCGCTGGATGACTGGGTGCGCCGGGCGACGGGCGCGGCGTTCGACCGTGACGGGGCTCTCGCGCTTGCGGGCCGTGCCGATGCCGGCGTGCTGGGGCAATTGCTGGCGCATCCGTACCTGGCGGCGCCACCGCCGAAATCGCTCGATCGGCTGGATTTCGATCTGGCCCTGGCGGCGGCGGGGCTGGATGCGCTCTCGCCCGGCGACGGCGCGGCGACCCTGGTGGCCTTCGCCGCACTCTGCGTCGCCGCGGCGGCGCGCCACCTGCCGGGCGTGCCGCTGCAGTGGCTGGTCACCGGCGGCGGGCGGCGCAACCCGGCGCTGATGCGGGCGCTCGCCTCGGCGCTGGAGCCCCCCGTGCGCCCGGTGGAGGTGGTGGGCTGGGACGGCGACGCGCTGGAGGCGCAGGCCTTCGGCGTGCTGGCGGCGCGGGTGGTGCGCGGCCTGCCGCTGAGCCTGCCGGGCACGACAGGCGTTCCGCAGCCGATGCCGGGTGGGCGGCTGGAGGGCTGGGTTGGCTGACGCCCGGTCTCAGCGCCGCCGGCGCAGGGCGGCGAGGCCCGCCAGCCCGATCATGAACAGCGCCGCCGAGCCGGGTTCCGGCACCGGGATGGGCGCGGGCGCGGGCGGCGCGAATTCGGGGAGCGGCGGGCGCGGACCCGGCTTCGGCACCGGACCGGGGTGCGGGTCAGGGTCCGGGCTCGGACCGGCGGTCCGCGGGCGTGGATCGGGCCGTGGCGCGGGGCCGGGCTGGGCGCCGGAAGCGGGAGCCTGGCCCGCGGCCGGCGGCACCGTTGAGCCTCGCGAGCGGCTTTCGGGACCATCGCCGCCGCCATAGCCGCCACCACTGATCCCAGCCCCACCCAGCGGCAGCGAGGCGAGCGCCACCACCTGCGAACCCGGCAGCGTGATCGCGCCGAAGCGGGTCATACCCGGCAGTCCGGCCGGCTCCGCCGGCGGCTCCGGGAAGGTCTGGGCAAGGGATTGCGCGGGCGATTGCGGAATGCAGCCTGGCAGCGCGCCACCCGCCACGGTGGCCGGCACCGCCGGCCGCGGCGCCGGCACCGCGCGTGGCCGGGGCCTCGGCCGCGACGGGACAGCTTCGGTTTCCCCGGGCGGGCGCTGCACGACGCGGCGCGGACGGGGCGTCGCCCGCGGGGCGGACTCGCGCTCCGGCTGGGCGACGGCCGGA
>JAIEOP010000449.1 GCA_019750465.1 Acetobacteraceae bacterium
GCTGGCCGGCGCGGCCGTGACGGTGAGCGAGCCCGCGGCGGGGCGGCGCGCCCGGGCGCTTTCGGTCGGGGCCGACGCCGTGCTCGACCCGGCCGCGGAGGATCCGGCGGCGGCCTTCCGCGCGGCGGACGTCATCATCGAATGTGTCGGCATCCCAGGCATGATCGGGCGCTGCATCGAGCTGGCGCGGCCGCGGGGCCGCATCCTGGTCGTCGGCGTCTGCATGGAGGAGGACCGCATCCGTCCGCGCATGGCGATCCGCAAGGAGATCGCCCTGCAATTCGCCTTCGCCTACACCCGCGGCGATTTCGCGGCGGTGCTGGACCACCTGGCGGCGGGGCGGCTGCGCGGCGCGGATTTCGTCACCGCCGTCATCGGCCTGGACGCGCTGCCCGAGATCTTCGAGGCGCTGCGCCGCCCGTCGGACCAGGTGAAGGTGCTGGTCGATCCCACCCTGTAGGAGAACGTCCCCGATGCTGTCGCGCCGCACCGCCCTCGCCCTGCCCGGAATGCTGCTGCCCGCGCTCGCCCCCAGGCTCGCCCGGGCGCAGGAGACGCCGGGCATCACCGCCACCGAGATCCGCTTCGGCGGCACCACCGCGCTGTCGGGGCCGGTCTCCGCCCTCGGCGTACAGGCCAAGGCGGTGGACGCGGTCTGCCGCATGGTGAACGAGGCGGGCGGCATCGCCGGGCGGCGCCTCACCTTCATCATCTACGATGACGGCTTCTCGCCGCCGAAGACCCTGGAGCAGACGCGCCGCCTCATCGAGCAGGACCGCGTGGCGTTCCTGTTCAACATGCTCGGCACGGCGCCGAACAACGCGGTGGTGCGCTACGTCAACCAGCGCCAGGTGCCGCATTTGTTCCTGTCCGTGAACGGCGACAAGTGGGGCGACTACCAGGCGCATCCCTGGACCATGGGATTCGCGCCGAGCGCACGCACGGAGGCGCAGGTCTTCGCCCGGCACGCCCTGGCGCAGAAGGCCGATGCGCGCTTCGCGCTGCTCTACCAGAACGACGATTTCGGCCGCGACTACCTCGCCGGGCTGCGCGACGTGCTGGGCGCGGGGTACGATGCGCGGGTGAAGTCGGCGAGCCACGAGGTCACCGACCCCACCGTGGACAGCCAGCTCATCGCGCTGCAGGGCACGGATGTTCTGATCAGCGGCACCACCGCCAAGTTCGTCGCCATGGCGATCCGCCGGCAGCACGAGATGGGATCGCGGGCGACGCACTACATCGCCTCGGGCGCCTCCTCGGTCTCCGGCGTGATCGTGCCGGCGGGCGTCGAGCGCGCGGTGGGCACCATCTCCTCGGCCTACCTGAAGGACCCGAACGACCCGGCCTGGGCCGAGGACGCGGGCATGCGCGCCTGGCGCGCCTTCATGGCGAAGTACCTGCCCGACGCCGACACCAAGGACATCTACTACACCTACGCCACCATGGTGACGGAGGTGCTGATGGCCGTGCTGCGCCAGTGCGGGGCCGAGCTGACGCGGCCGCGCATCATGAAGGAAGCGGCGAACCTGCGCGACGTGGAGCACCCGCTGCTGCTGCCGGGCATCCGCGTGAACACCTCGCCGACCGACTACCGGCCGCTCGAGCAGCTCCAGCTCGTGCGCTGGGACGGCCGGCGGTGGCAGCGCTTCGGCGAAGTCATCGAGGGCAGCGGCACGCGGAGCTGAGGCAGCGCCGGCCCGCCGCCAGCCCATGGGGCAGGGCCGGTGCTACAGCAGCCCGAGCCGCACCGCCGCGCGGTGCATCGGCCCGACCAGCAGGTTGCTCAGCACCGTCCGCACCAGGTGGAAGCCCAGCACCAGCGGCACCGCCAGCTCCAGCGCCTTCGCCGTCAGCGCCATCTCCGGCATGCCGCCGGGTGCGAGGCCGAGGATCGCCGCCGCCACCGGCAGCCCCGCCGCCCAGGCGATCGGCACCGCCAGCGCCGCCAGCAGCAGCGACAGCGCCACCGCGCTGGCGACCGAGGCGCGGAACAGCCGCTTCGCGCCCAGGATGAAGCCGCGGTTCAGCCGCAGCCCGAGCGTCGCCCCCATCGCCACCTGCGCCGCATCCACCAGCGGCTTCGGCACGCCGGAGGGCAGGTGCCCCGTGCCCGCCAGCGCGATGGCCAGCGCGCAGGGCCCCAGCATCCAGGGGTTGGCGATGCCCAGCCGCGCCAGGGGCCAGACCGTCAGCAGCCCGCCCGCCGCCATCAGCGCGAGGCCAGGCGCCGAGAAGGGCTGGCGCGGCGCCATGAACTCGGACACGTCGCCATGCGGCGCCAGCCAGCCCAGCAGCGGCGGGAAGCTGAGCACCACCACCAGCACCCGCACGGATTGCGCCAGCGTCACCGGTGCCACCGGCACCCGCGCCTCCTGCGCCAGCATGGCCATCACCACGATGCCGCCGGGCACGGTGGAGAAGACGCTGGTGCGCGTATCCGTCCCCGCCATCCGGCCGTAGAGCGGCGCGATGGCGATGCCGGCGGCGATGCTGACGAGGCCGCCGGCCAGCAGCGCCGGCAGCGTCCCGGTCACCGCCGCCAGTACCGGGCCGGAGAAGGTGGCGCCGAGCCCGAGCCCCAGGAAGACCAGGCCGGCGGGGCGGGCCCAGCCGGGGAAATCGACGGGCCGGTTCCAGCCATAGGCGGCGGTCGCCAGCAGCGCGCCGATCATCCAGGCCAGCGGCACGCCCAGCAGCGACAGCACCGCCCCGCCGGCGGTCGCCACCAGCGCGGTCAGCAACTGCGCGCGGGTCGGCCAGGCGGGCTTGGCGGAGAGGAGGGGCAAGACACCCGACCATCGCCCTGCGGTGCAGCGGCGTCAAACCTGTCGGCGGGCGGCGCGGCAAGGCTTCCTTAATCCGGGTGCGACATCCTGAGGCGGGATTGGATCATCATGTCGAACCTAACCCCGTTGCAGGCCCCGCGCCCCACGGCTGCTGCCGCCCCCGCTGCCGCCCCGGCGCGGGCTGCCGTTGCGGTACACGATCCTGGGCGCGGCGTGGTCCCGGCCGTGCCGGCCGCGGCACTGCCCAACCCGAGCTTGCGGCTGGATGCATCGCTCGGCCTCGTCGTGCTGGAATTCCGCGCTTCCGATGGGGAGGCGCGCACCATCCCGAGCGAGCGGGAGCTGGAGGCCTATCGCAGCGCCGCCCGCGGCACCACGGCCGCGCCCGCATCTCCGGTTCCCGCACCGTCGATGCCGGCATTCTCGGCGCCCGAATCCCCGGTTCCAGCTGCCGGCACGGCCGCATCCCCGGCCCTTGCTGCGTCGTCATCGCCGCCGGCATCCGCAGCGGCCGAACCGCAAGGCAGGCCGACACCCGCCGTGGACCAGGGCTGATCCGCGGCCGCGCATCTCGAATCCCGGACTGCGGCGCCCGGTACCCGGCGCGCCCGGCGCCCCCCCTTAACCGTCGCCAGCCACCGGCAGCGCCGCCTCGCGCCCGCGCGGCTCCGCGCGCGGCGCCTCGGCCGGCGTCAGGCCGAGCACTTCGGCCTCGTGCTGCATCACCCGGCGCGCCAGGCGCAACGCCCGGTAGCAATCATCGGCCTCCGCCAGCCCCAGCGCCTCCGCCAGCAGCGCCCGCGCCTGGGGTGAGGTCGTCGCCTGCTGGAATTCGTCGATCAGCCCGCGTGCCGCGGTGAGGCCGCAGGCGCGCTCCTCCTCCGTGCCGATGTAGGCGGTCTGGAGGGCGAAGTAGATCCGGCGCGCCGGCGTCGTCGCCGCCTCGGGCGCCATCAGCTGCTTGCCGAACAGGAACCGCGCCTTCGCCGCCAGCTCGATGCGGACGCGGTTGCGGAACCGGATCGGGGCGCCATTCACGACCATCATGTCGCCCGGTCGCATCTCAAGCACCAGCGTGGACATGGTTCTTCCTTCTGTTGCCGCCGCGTCGGCGGGGCCGGTGCACCGGGTCGGCGCACGCCGGGCGTTCCCGTCCCGGCATCCGGCCAGGCGCCCGATTGGCGCCGTCCCGGCATCCTCGCGCATCGCGCTTAACGGCCGCTGAACCGTGGCCGACCGATACGATGCGCAGCGCGGCCCAACCGGTCTGTGCGGCGGGTCACAGCGCGGGCCGCTCGGCGTGGCGCGCCAGGTCGCCGCGCGGCGTCACCCGCCTCCCGCGCGTCCTGGCGGCCGATCACGCGTCCGCATCGCAGCGCGCCGGTCACCGGAGGAACTGCGCCAGCGACAGCGTGCCGAGCCGCGCGATCGCACCGTAGCTCGCCTCGAGCTGGGTCTGGGTCTGCTGCAGCCGCGACAGGGTCGCGGCGAGGTCGACCTCCTGGATGGAGGAAATCTGACGGGTAAGCGTGAGGCCGATGCCCTCGTGCCGCGCCACCGCCGCATCCAACCGCGCCTGGGTCTGGCCGAGCGCGCCGGCCTCGTTGCCGAGCGCCGCCGTCGCGCTGCGCAGCCCCTCGCGGATGGTCACGGCGAAATCCTGGAAATCGCCGCGGTCGGCGACCTGCGCCGGGGTCAGCGCGGCCAGGCTCATCAGCCCGCGCATGAGGTCGCGCGACCAGCCGCCGGCGGTCTCGCCGGCCGAGGTCACGGCGGCGTTGCGGTTGGCAAACAGCCCGAAGGGCAGCAGCACCCCGTCCTCGGAGGGCACGCTGCGCCGCGGCTCCGCCAGCCCCGATGCGGGATCGGAGACGAAGCCCGAGAACGGCGTCACGCCGGTGCTGTCATCCTGCACGGCGGCCCGGGTCGCGGCCGCGACCGTGGCGGCGGTGCCGCCGCCGAGGCCGCCCACCGCGGCGGCGATCTGCGTCGCCCAGGCCCCGGCCGGCAAGCCATCCGGGTCCGGGATCGGCGGGTTCAGGAAGTCAGAGCCGCCGAACAGGTACTCGCCGGCATGGCGCGTGTTCAGCAGCTGCCCGACCTCGACCAACGCCTGGCGCGCCCGCTCGGCGACAACGGACAGCTCGCCCGGCGCGTTCGGGTCGAGCTTCAGCGCGACCTCCTCGGCGAATTCGCGCCCGATCGCCGTCAGGCGCGTCAGCACGGTCTGCACCGCCGCGACGCGCTGCTGCGCCTGGCCGATTGCCGTGCCATAGACCTCGCGCCGCGCCAGCTCGGTGCGCAGCGTGATGGCGCGCGGCAGCTCGGGCGCCATGTCGCCCGGCGTTTCCGCCCGCTGGCCGGTCGAGAGCTGCCGGGTCAGGGTCTGCAAGGCCTGGCGCAGCGGCGCCGCATCGCGCTCCAGCCGGGACGCCAGGTCACCGACGATCATGCTTCAGGCCCCCCTCATCGGCCGGCCGTCACCGGACCGAGGCCAGCAGCTGGTCCCACATCGCCTGCACCGTGCCGAGCACCCGCGCATTCGCCGCATAGGCGTTCTGCAGCGCCACCATGCCGGCCAGCTCGGCATCGACATCGACGCCGGATTGCTGGGCGAAGCGGCCCTCCAGCGCGGTGCGCAGGTCGCTCGCATCGGTCTTCGCGGCGGTTGCGGCGGCGCGGTCGGCGGCCTGCCCGCTGACCACCCGCGCCGCGTAGGATGCGACGGTCGGCGGCGCGAGGAAGGGCGAGGCAAGCGTGCCATCGGGGCCGAGGCCGCTGACCGGGATGCCCGGCCAGGGCACGCCGGCGGCGGCCTCCGCGCCGAAGGAGAAGCCGAGCACCCGGTCCAGCAGTGCGGTGAAGCCGGCCGGGCCGCCGGGCGGGTTCGGCGTGAAGGCGGTGGGACCGCCCGGCCCGCCGGCCACCGCATGCGTGCCGTCGCGCAGCAGGCGCGGGTCGGCGTCCACCGTGGTGTTCACCGTGATGCGCCCGGCGAAGCCGATCTGCGCGCTGCCGGCATAGGGGCCGGTGGCTGCCGGCGGCGCGGTGCCGCCGGTATCGGTGAACAGCAGCAGCCCCTGCCCCTCCAGCCGCGCCGCCAGGTGGGTCGCCGCCAGGTCGGCCTCCGCCTGCAGCCGCGGGAGCAGGCTGTCGCGCATCTGGATGGCCTCGCCCAGCCGGCCGCCGCCGAGGCGCGCGGTGATGTCGAGACCCTGCATCATCACCCCGGGCAGCGTGCCGCCGGGGCCGTAGAAGCTGCCCGGCGCGACGCTGGCGGTGCCGATGGTCAGCAGTTCGCGCTCCGGATCCAGGGGCAGCAGCGCCGCGCCGCGTGCGAGCAGCAGCAGCTCCCCGCCGGGCTGGCGCACGGCGCGCACCTCGATGCTCTCGGAGAGGCGCGCCACCGCGGCGTCGCGCTGGTCCTCCAGCGCGGCGGCGCCGGTGCCTTCCATGCCGGTCTTCAGCTTCACCGTCAGCGCGGCGATCTCGCGCAGTGTGGCGTTGACCTGCGCGACCTCCTGCTCGATGGCGTCCTGGGCCGATTGCCGCGCCTCGCCGATGGCGCCGCCCAGGCGGTTGAGGTTGCGCGCCGCGTCCTGCGCGGCATCGATGGCGCCGCGCTGCAGGCCGGCATCGTCGGGGCTGGCGCGCAGCGCGATGAAGCCGTCGCGCAGCGCGGCGATGGCGTCGGGCAGCGCATCGGCGCCGCCGGTGACCGACTGGGTCTGCTCGATGCCGCCGAGCAGGCGTTCGCGCAGCTCCGCCGCCGCGGCGCTCGAGCGGCTGGCATCGAGGCGCGCGACCAGCGCGGCATCGACGCTGCGCTGCGCTTCCCCGGTGCGCACGCCGAGCGGCATGTCGCCGAAGCCAGCCGATTCCTGCACGAGGGTCTTGCGCGTGTAGCCCGGCGTCGCCGCGTTCGCGAGGTTCTGCGACGCCTGCGCCAGGTTGCGCTGCGTGGCGGCAAGCCCGGTGCGGGCGGCATTGAGGGCGAGGTCGAGGGACATGTCGTGCTGCCCTCAGAGGCGTCGGGCCAGGGGCGGGATGCGTCCGCGTGCTCCTGGTACGGCACTCGGGGCGCCCGGGCGGAAGGCGGCAGGGTGGCCCACCTGATGCATCATCGGGGCAGCCTGCCGCGGCTCCGGTTAACGAGGGGTTTCCGCACCGCCCTAGCGCCGCATGTTGATCGTCTCCTGCAGCAGCTCGTCGCTGGCGGTGACGATGCGGGTGTTCGCGGTATAGGCACGCTGCGCCACGATCAGCTTGGTGAATTCGGTCGCGATGTCGACGTTCGAGCGCTCCACCGACCCGGTCACCAGCTTGCCGACGCCATTCGACGCGGGGTCGGTCACCCGCGCCTCGCCGGATTCCACCGTACGCATGAAGGCCTGGCCGTCCAGGCGCTGCAGCTTGTCGGCGTCCGAGAATGCGACCAGGGGCACGCGGGCGATGATGCGGCTCTGGCCATTGTCGTAATTCACCGCGACATCGCCGTTCTCGCGCATCGCCACCCCGGCATAGGAGCCGAGCGGCACCCCGTTCTGGGTCTGGTTGCGCACGCTGAACGCCGTGGCGGCGAACTGGGTCAGCCCCCGCGCCTCGCCGATGGCGCCGAGATTCAGCGTGACGGTCTGCGGTCCCTGGCCGAAATCCGCGTTGAAGGTGATCTCGGCCGGGTCGCCGGTGACGCCGGCGGCCGCGGTGACCGAGCCGGTCACCGTGCCGAAGCCGGCAATGGTGCCATCCGGCGATGCCGCCACGGCCGGCGGGCCGCCGGCGCCGAAGCGGATCTCCGCGGTGCCGCGGGCGGCGGCGCCGATGTCGTCCGGCACGTCGATGGCCAAGTCCCAGACGTTCGGCGCGGTCTGGCTGAAGCCGAGATTGACGATGTGGCGCACGCCGAGCGAGTCGTAGAGCTGCATCTGCGCCGAGATCGGCGTGGTCGGCGTCGGCGGCGGCAGGTTGGCCGCAAGCTCCATCCCGGTGGTGGCGATCGGGTTGAACACCTGCTGGTTCACCTGGATGGGCGAGAGCGTCGTGCGGTCCGGGCTGCCGGCGGTATCGGACGGCCAGCCTTGCAGGTAGTAGCCGGACCCGTTCACCATGAAGCCGTCGCGGTCGAGGCGGAAATCCCCGGCGCGGGTGAAGAACTGCCGCTCGTCGAAGACCGGACGGCCATTCGCCGAGCCGAGCGCCGCGGCGACGCTGAACATGCCGCCGCCGCCGATGGCCAGCGACAGCGGATCCCCGGACTGCTCGATGGTGCCCTGCACGCCGTTGGTATAGTCGGGGCGTGCGATCACCGAACCGGGCGAATGCGATGCGTTGGTGGACTGCGTGAGGTAATTCACGAACTGGGTGTCCACCCGCTTGAAGCCGACGGTCTGGCTGTTGGCGACGTTGTCGGAGACGTTCCCCAGTGCGCGACTCTGCGCATTGAGGCCGCTGATCGCGGTGGTGAGGGCGCCGAACAGGGACATCGCGGGACTCCGGGCGGTCGCGGAAAGGGTGGGGTGCCCCACGCATCCGCCGTGCCAGGGCCAGCCCGGGCGGCGCGCCCGGCTTCTGCCAGGGGGGCGGCAGGTGCTGCCGCGGGGGTGGGTCGGCCCTGCCGGTCCGGGACCGCCTGCGGCTGGCCCGCCGCTTGCGGGAGCGGGCACCATGGAAGCAGCCGCCCCGACCGGTCCCGTCCCGCGCATGCCCTTGCCCTCGGCGCGCGCCGCCGCTGCCGCTGCTGGCCGCCCGGCGTCGGGCGAGACGGCGGACCAGCCGGCCGGAGAGAGCCGCTTCGCAGCGCTTCTGCGCGGCGCGGCGGAGCGGGCGGCGCCATCCGACGGACACGGCACGCCCCAATCCGAGGCCGGGTCGGCGCCGGACCAGGCCAGCCCCCCTGCCAGCCCCCCTGCCAGCCCCCCCGAGACGGCGCTGCCGGGGCTTGCCGGCCGCCAGTCCAGGACGGCACCCGCGGCGCCGCCGGACCAGGGGCCGCCGCAGCCGAAGGCCGCGACCGCCACGACGGCCGCTCCGACTGCCGACGCCAGCCTGGATCCGGGCGCCGGACCGCTTGCCCTCGATGCCCCGCCGCCCTCGCGGCCTGTCTCGGCGGAGGGCGCCAGGGCGGAGGTCCTGCCCGTTCCTGAGGCCGCGTTGCCCGAGCCGGTGATCGCACCTGCATCGGCGGCCGCGCTGCCGCCGGGAGAGGCTGCCCCCACGCCGGCGGATGCCGCAACCGCCGCAGCCGAAAGCGGTCGCGAATCGCCGACGGGCAAGCCTCCGCCCGCCGGCATGGAGCAGGTTGCGGCGCCAACGCCGACCGCGATAGCGGCTGCGGTCCCAGGCGTGTTGGCGCCTGGCGGTGCGGTGCCTTTGGCAACCGGTGTCGAACCCGCTGCCCGCGCCGCAGCGTCCCCGGCACCCGCTGCCGCGCCGCCGCCATGGGGCGAGCCGATACCATCCGCCACCGCACTCGCCGGCGCACCGGGTGCCGGGAGCGCGGCGGTGGGCACGCCGTCGCCCACGGCCGCGGCCACGTCCCCGCCTTCCGTCCGGCCAGCGCCGCGCGTCGCAGCATCGGAGCCGGCCGAGGCACCCACGGCCGCGCCTCTGGAGGCCCGGATCATGGTGCCCGATACGGCGCCGTTGCCTGCCGCCGACGGGGAAGCGCCGCCGCCCGCAACAGCCGCCCCCGGTGCCGCGCCTGCGGGTGCGATGTCGGGCGGGGCCGGCCAGGCTAGCCCGCTGGGCCCCGTCGGAGCGGCGCTGCCGCCGCTCGATGCGGCTGCGATCGTCGGCACGACGGGGACCGCAGCGCCTGCGGCCAAGCCTGGGGAGGCGCCGCCGCCCGCCACCGC
>JAIEOP010000268.1 GCA_019750465.1 Acetobacteraceae bacterium
ATTGCCGCCTCGCGCCCGGAGAGCCGCGCCGTCACGCGCGGCCCCTTGCCGCCCTGCGCGGCGCGGGTGACGCGTACCGGCAGCACCAGGCCCTCCTGCAGGCGCGCTGCGCCGTGGCGGACGGCGCCGGCCTCGTCATCCGGCAGGAAGCCGGTCTCGCCGCCGCCGAGCAGCAGGAAGGCGCCGGCCATGGCGGGCGCCAGGGCGGCGACGCGGGCGCGGTGCAGGTCGCCGACGCCATCCGGCAGATCCGGCCGATCGACCCAGTATTCGACCAGCGCCCCGTCCTGCAGCAGCGCTACCCGCACCTCGCCGGGCGAGGCGCTCGCCAGCAGCCGGAGCGTCACGGCCGCAGCCAGCCGATGCCACGCAGCAGCTGCGCCGTCTCGAACAGCGGCAGGCCGACCACGTTGGACCAGGAGCCGGAAAGGAAGCGCACGAACATCTCGGCCCGCCCCTGGATGGCGTAGCCGCCCGCCTTGCCCCGCCACTCGCCGCTGTCGAGATAGGCTTCCACCTGCTGTTCGGTCAGGCGCTGGAAGGCCAGCGCGGTCTCCACCAGGCGCGACAGCGGCTTCCCCCCGGGCCGGTGCAGCACCACGCCGGTGATCACCCTGTGCCGCCGTCCCGACAGCAGTGCCAGGAATCGCCGCGCCTCCGCCCGGTCCGCCGGCTTGCCGAGGATGCGGCGGCCGACGCCGACCACCGTGTCGGCGGCGAGCACCAGCGCCTCGGCCGGCGCCAGCGCGGCGGTCGCCGCTGCCTTCTCCGCCGCCAGGCGCGCGGCAAGGCGGCGCGGCAGCTCGGCCTTGCGCGGGGTTTCATCGATCTCGGCGGGAAGCACCCGGTCCGGCACGATGCCGATGCGGGCCAGCAATTCAAGCCGGCGCGGGCTGGCGCTGGCCAGCACGAGTGGCGGGCGGGGCGTGTCGGTCATGGCCTCGGCAGTTCAGGCAGCCGCCATCTGCGGATGAGCGCGCTTCTGCACGCCGCGGCACGTGCCGCGCAAGCCACGCGCGCAAGCGCGCGCGTCCGGCGCTCGGGCGCGATCTACTTGAACCGGAAGGTGATGCGGCCCTTGGTCAGGTCGTAGGGCGTCATCTCCACATTCACGCGGTCGCCGGCGAGCACGCGGATGCGGTTCTTGCGCATCTTGCCGCTGGTGTGGGCGAGCACCAGGTGCTCGTTGTCCAGCTTCACGCGGAACATGGCGTTGGGCAGCAGTTCGACGACCGTGCCGCTGAACTCGATCATGTCCTCTTTCGACATCCAGGACCTTTCTTGGGTGTGCGCCGGCGGCCCCAGGGGAGCGGGCGGGCGGCGTGGTGGCGTGATTCCGGGCGAGGCAGCCTCCGCCATGCGCGCGGAGCCGCGACGGGGCGGCGGGCTGGCGATGACGGCTGGCGCCAGGGGGTTGACTGGCGGGCGGCAACATGGGCGGGGGGGGCCGCCGGGTCAAGCACGGGGCCGGCGGGTCAGTCGCGGCCGGATTCGCGATCCGGGAACCAGTTCTCGTTCAGGACTTCGCGGTCGAGGTCGAAACACGGGGCCTCGGCCGTCGCCTGCCGCATCGCGTCGCAGGCGTCGCGGTGTCCCTCATCGGCCAGCAGGCGGCCGACGATGCGGGCGGCTTGCGCCCAGGCCGCCTCGGCCAACTCGTGGCGGCGTGCACGCAGCGAGGGGCTGTCGTGGAATATGTCCTCGACCTGGATGCGGAACTCGCTGACCTCGCCGCGCCAATGATTGATGGCCGAGGCGTCCGGATGGAACCGCAACTTCAGCAGGTGCACGGCAATCTGCCGCAGCAGGCTCCTCGCCGCACTGCGCTGGGCCGTGCCCAAATCCTCGATCTCCTCGGCAAGATGGTCGATATCGAGCGCATTCGGCCGCATCCCCTCCGGCCAGGCACGCAGGTGCGCCGCCTGGTCCTGCGTCCAGGCGTAGAAGTCGCGCTCGTAGAGCTCCGTCGCATCGGACATGCCGCAGAGATAGGCAGCGCCGTCCCGGGCGCCAAGCTCAATCGGTCCAGCGATGCGCGGCCGCCGGGTGCGGCGGCGCCAGCCGGTCCCGGCCGTACAGCTTGGCCCGCAGCGTGCCGGGCCGGTAGGCGCGCTTGTAGCGGCCGCGGCGCTGCAGCTCCGGCACCAGATGGGCGGCGATCGCCTCGAAGGTCTCGGGCAGCACGGCGTAGGCGAGGTTGAGCCCGTCCACGCCGGTCTCCTCGACCCAGGCCTCGACCGCATCCGCGGCACCCGCGGCATCGCCGACGACCACCGGCCCGATCGCGCCGATGGCGCAGTGCTCGGCGACGTCGCGCACCGTCCAGACCCGATCCGGCTCGGCGCGGGTGATGTTCTCGAGCGCCGTGCGGTAGCCCTCGCGCTCGATGTAGCGGATCTCCTGGTCCAGCGCGTAGCCGGAGAGGTCGAGGCCGGTCCAGCCCGCCATCAGCGCCAGCGATCCCTCGGGGCTGGCATGGCGCAGGTACTCGGCGTGGCGGTCCTCCGCTTCTGCCTGCGTCGCCGCGACCACCACGGTCAGCAGGCTGAACACCTTGAGGTCCGCGGGATCGCGTCCCTGTTCCGCCACCGCGGCGCGCAGCTCCGCCGTGCGCCGCCGGATCACCGCCGCCGAGGGGCCGGAGACGAAGACGCACTCCGCATGCGCGCCCGCGAAGGCCCGCCCCGCCGTCGAGGTGCCGGCCTGGTAGAGCAGCGGCGTGCGCTGCGGCGAGGGCTCGCAGAGATGGATGCCCTCCAGCCGGTAATGCGCCCCCTCGTGCCGGACCGGCCGCACCCGGGCGGGATCCGTGAAGGTGCCGCCTGCCGCGTCGCGCACGGCCGCATCGTCGGCCCAGCTGCCCTCCCACAGCTTGTAGCAGACCTGCATGTACTCCTCGGCCATGGCGTAGCGGTCGTCATGCGCGATCAGGCCGGCATGGCCATGCGCCCGCGCGCCGCTGTCGAGGTAGCCGGTGACGATGTTCCACCCGACCCGCCCCCCGGTCAGGTGATCGAGCGTGCTGAACGCGCGCGCCAGCAGGTAGGGCGACGTCCAGGTGAGGTTGGCGGTGACGCCGAAGCCGAGATGCTCGGTCACATGCGCCATCGCGCTGACCAGCAGCATCGGGTCGTTGATCGGCACCTGCGCGGCGTGGCGCAGCGCGGCGTCGGGGCCGCCGCCATAGACGTCGTAGAGGCCGATCACGTCGGCGATGAAGAGGCCGTCGAACAGCCCGCGCTCCAGCACCTGCGCCAGGTCGGTCCAGGTGCGCAGCCTGTTGTAGGCGCCGCTGCGGTCGCGCGGGTTGCGCCACTGGCCGGGCGACAGGTGCCCGACCGTGTTCATGGCGAAGGCGTTGAAGAGGATCTCGTGCTTCGCGCTCATCGCCCGATGGTAGCGGCCCGGATCAGCCCTTGCCCAGCCTCAGCGCGCCAGCCTCAGCGAGACGGAGCGGGCATGCGCGTCCAGCCCCTCCGCCCCGGCCAGCGCCACGGCAGCCGGGCCGACGGCGCGCAGCCCCGCCTCGGCCGCCGCCACCCAGGTGGTGCGCTTGAGGAAGTCGAAGACGGAGAGCCCCGAGGCGAAGCGCGCGGTGCGGCCGGTGGGCAGCACGTGGTTCGGCCCCGCCACGTAGTCGCCCAGCGCCTCCGGGCACCAGCGGCCGAGGAAGGCGGCGCCGGCATGGCGCACCCTGGCGAAGACCGCCGCCGGATCGGCCAGCATGATCTGCAGGTGCTCGGGCGCCAGGTCGTTCACCAGCGCCGTCGCCTCCTCCCAGTCGCGCACCAGGATCACGGCACCGTGACGGCGCCAGCTTTCGCCGGCGATGGCGGCGCGGGGAAGCACCGCCAGCGCGGCCTCGACCGCGGCGATGGCGGCGTCGGCGAAGCGCGCATCGTCGGTGATCAGGATGGACTGCGCCGCCTCGTCATGCTCGGCCTGCGCCATCAGGTCCATGGCCACGTGGGTGGGGTCGTTCGCCGCATCGGCCAGCACCACCACCTCGGAGGGGCCGGCGATGGAGTCGATGCCGACGCGGCCGAAGACCTGGCGCTTCGCCGCCGCGACATAGGCATTGCCCGGGCCGACGATGCGATCGACCGGATCGATCGTGGCCGTACCCCAGGCCAGCGCCGCCACCGCCTGCGCACCGCCGATGCGCCAGATCTCGGAGACGCCCGCACGCCGCGCCGCGGCCAGCACCAGCGGGTTCAGCACGCCACCCGGCGCCGGCACCGCCATCGCAATGCGCGCGACCCCGGCGACGCGCGCCGGGATCGCGTTCATCAGCACGGAGGAGGGATAGGCCGCCTTGCCGCCCGGCACGTAGAGCCCGGCCGCGTCCAGCGCCGTCCAGCGCATCCCGAGCGTCAGCCCCTCCGGGTCCGGCAGCTCAAGGTCGCGCGGCATCTGCGCCGCGTGGAAGCGCTCGATGCGCGCGGCCGCCAGATCGAGCGCGGCCAGCAGCTCGGCGGGAATGCCGGCGAGGGCAGCGTCGATCTCCGCCGCGGTCACGCGCAGCGACGCGACATCCGTGGCGCCGTGCCCATCGAACCGGGCGGTGAGGTCCAGCAGCGCCGCGTCGCCGCGCGCGCGCACATCGGCGATGATCGTGGCGACGGCGTCATCGGCCTGCGCCGTGGTCTCGCGCGCCGTGCTGATCAGCGCCGCGAAGCCGTCCGCGAAGCCGGCATCGCGCGTGTCCAGCCTGATCATGCGTGTCTGCCTGTCCGATTCACGCTTCGCGCCCCTGGCGCTCCGCGATCGGGCCGGAGAGCGCGGCGCGGAACCGCGCGATCCAGCCGCCGATCGCCTCCGGCCGGGTCTTCAGGGCGGTGCGGTTGACGATGAGGCGGGAGGTGACATGGGCGATCACCTCCGTCTCCACCAGGCCGTTCGCCTTCAGCGTCGAGCCGGTCTGCACCAGGTCGACGATCAGCGTCGCCAAACCGAGCGCGGGAGCGAGTTCCATGGCGCCGTTCAGGTGCACCACCTCGGCCTGGATGCCGCGCGCGGCGAAGTGGCGCTGCGCCACGCGGGGATACTTGCTGGCCACCGTGACCCGCGACCAGCGGCTGGGGTCCTCCCGGCCCGCGCGGTCCGCGGGCTCGGCGACCGAGATGCGGCAGCGGCCGATGCCGAGATCGAGCGGCGCGTAGATCTGGTCGTCGTCGAACTCCATCAGCACGTCGGCGCCGCAGACGCCGATATGCGCCGCGCCGTGCGCGACGAAGGTGGCGACGTCGAAGGGCCGCACCCGCACCACGTCGAGCGTCGGGTCCGCCGTTTCGAAGCGCAGGCGGCGGCTGTCCTCGTCCGCGTAGTCGGCGGCGGGATGGATGCCGGCGCGCGCCAGCACCGGGCCGAGCTCCGAGAGGATCCGTCCCTTCGGCACGGCGAGGATGACGGGTGCGGCAGCGTCCGGCGCCAGGGCGCCCGGGTCGGGGATCGGCAGGTCCATGGAGCCGTCTGCTGTGATGGGGTGCCCGGCGGCGGCGGGCGGGCGCGGTCTAGCACCCTGGCGCCCATCCGGCCACGCCGGACCTCCCGCCCGGCCATGCATTCACCGCATCGCACCGGCGGATCTGGTCAGCGGCGTTCGGCCAGCTCCCCCTGCCCGCCCAGATACCCGGCCCAGGCAAACCAGTAGGCGACATGCCCGGGCAGGCGATCGAGGCTGCGGCCATCCGCGGCGACCAGCGCCGCCTCCGTCACCCGCCAGGCCTGGCCGCCGCCGACCAACCGGTCCGGCGCGGAACCGGCACGGAATTCCAGCCCGTCGCGGCGATAGGCGCGCACGCTGCGCGTCGCCGCTTCGCCGATCAGCACGATGTCGAGCACCCCGGCCGCATCGTTGATGACGCGTCCGCCGGCGAAGAGCGAGAGCGGCCAGGCCTTGTCCACCGCCGCGCCGCGCAGCGCGAAGACGTAGTCCTTCGGCGCCAGTCGCCGGTCGTCGATCAGCGCCGGGAACATCAGGTCGGGGCTGGCGAAATACTCCCGGTACGCCGCCCCAGGCCGGTAGTCCCGCGCATGCCCGGTCTCCTGCGAGAGCAACCGCGTCCCCGGATGCGCCGCGCGCCACTCCGCCCAGTTCGTGATCACCACCGGCCGCGGCGTCAGCCGGATGCCGGAATGGGCCAGCGGCCCGGCCACCGGTTCGCCGGTGAACTGGTTCCACAGCGAGTTCGTGGCGCGGTCGAACATCAGCTTGTTCGATCGCCAGAGCAGGCCGGAGGAGCCGAAGACCAGCGGCTGCTCGCGGCCACGGACCAGGGTCTCGAACAGGATGCCGGAGCCGCAGAGCGTGCAGTACGCAAGTGCGACCGACACGCCGCCGATCACGTCGTTGAACATCTCGTGCCAGTCGAGGATGCGCAGCGGATAGGCCCGCGCATCGCCGTTGATCTCGACGCCGAACACCAGGTCCTCCGGCTGCGTCCAGGCCGGGGCGCCGGCGGGGATGAAGGCCGGGTTGTCGAGCGCCGGGATGCCGTCCACGCCGACGCCGCCCCAGACCACCTCCTCCAGCCGGATGCGGTGCGGCACGGCTTCGTGGATGAAGACGGGAAAGCCAGGATCGAACCAGGAAAAGTAGCGCTGCAGGAAGCGGTCATGCCCGGGAAAGGTGCCGAGCTGCGGATTGGTCTGCAGCCACTGCATCCAGGTGAACCAATCCGGTCGGGCGGTGCCGGTCAGGCGCAGCAGCGCCGCCTCCACCGCCGCGCGCGCCGGGCCGTGCCGGTTCAGGCGCAGCGCGCGGATCAGCACCGGCACGCCATCGGGGTTGCCGCGAGCGGCGAACCAGCCTGCGGCGCCGATCCGCGTCTCCTCCAGCACGGCAAAGAGCGCCTCGGCCACCACCGCGGGGTCGGCCCCGCGATCCGGCAGGGCGGGTTGCGCGACGGCACTCGCGGGCAGCAGGGCGAGCACGGCGCGGCGGCTGGGGCGGAAGGCGGGCATGGCGCCGCTTCGCTGGTGCCCGGCCCGCGGTTACCCTAGAGCGTGATGCGTTCGCATGCGCTCACGCAACACGCTCCA
Source organism: Acetobacteraceae bacterium (assembly GCA_019750465.1). Classification (GTDB taxonomy): domain Bacteria; phylum Pseudomonadota; class Alphaproteobacteria; order Acetobacterales; family Acetobacteraceae; genus JAIEOP01. The sequence continues at coordinate 7,045 of JAIEOP010000268.1, forward strand.
GCCTTTGGCGGGTCGCGGGATTCAGCGTTTGCGGCGATTCTGCCTCAACGCATCCCGCTCTAGCCGGCGACGCGCTCGATATCCGCGCCCACCGCGGCGAGCTTGCGCTCCACCGCCTCATAGCCGCGGTCGAGGTGATAGACGCGGTTGACGATGGTCTCGCCCCCCGCCGCCAGCCCGGCCAGCACCAGGCTGACCGAGGCGCGCAGGTCCGTCGCCATCACCGGTGCGCCGGAGAGGCGGGGCACGCCGCGCACGATGGCGCTCTGGCCGTGGTACTTGATGCGCGCGCCCATGCGCGACAGCTCGGGCACGTGCATGAAGCGGTTCTCGAAGATCGTCTCGGTGATCATGGAGGCGCCGTCGGCGACGCACATCAGCGCCATGAACTGCGCCTGCATGTCGGTGGCGAAGCCCGGGAAGGGCTCGGTCATCACGTCCGTGCCGTGCAGGCCATTCAGGCGCGAGACCATGAGCCCGTCGTTGCGCTCGGCGACGTCGACGCCGGCATCGCGCAGCACGCGGGCGACGGCGCCGAGATCGGTCAGCCGCGCGCCCTCCAGCAGCACGGTGCCGCCGGTGATGGCGGCGGCGCAGGCGAATGTGCCGGCCTCGATGCGATCGGGGATGACGGGGTGGGTGGCGGGTCCGAGGCTGCGCACCCCCTCGATGGTGAGCTTCGCCGTCCCGATGCCCTCGATGCGCGCGCCCATGCGCATGAGGCACATGGCCAGGTCGCCGATCTCCGGCTCCTGCGCGGCGTTGACCAGCTCGGTGGTGCCCTCGGCCAGGCAGGCGGCCATCAGCAGGTTCTCGGTGGCGCCGACGCTGACCTGGGGGAAGATGATGGTGGCGCCGCGCAGGCCGCCCCGCGGCGCCGTCGCCTCGATGTAGCCGCTGTCGAGCGCGATGGTGGCGCCCATCTGCTCAAGGCCCTTCAGGTGCAGGTCCACGGGCCGCGTGCCGATGGCGCAGCCGCCGGGCAGCGAGACCTTGGCGCTGCCGAAGCGCGCGACCAGCGGCCCCAGCACCAGCACGCTGGCGCGCATCTTGCGGACGATGTCGTAGGGCGCCTCCAGGTTCGTCGCCGAACCGGAGAGGATCAGCCGGCGCCCGGCCCGGTCGTGCTCCGCGACCAGCCCGTGCTGCGCCAGCAGGGCGCGCATGGTGGCGATGTCGGCAAGGTCGGGCGCGTTCTCCAGCACCAGCGGGCCGTCGGCCAGCAGCGCGGCGCACATCAGCGGCAATGCGGCGTTCTTGGCGCCGCTGATCGGGATGGTGCCGGACAGCGCCCGGCCGCCGCGGATGCGGATGCGGTCCATCGGCGATGCTTCCCCTAGAGCTTCGGCAGCGCGACGCCGCGCTGGCGCATGTATTTCCCCGCGCGGTCGGCGTAGCTCACCTCGGGCGGGCCCGCACCCTGGAGGAACAGGAACTGGCAGATGCCCTCGTTGGCATAGACCTTCGCCGGCAGCGGCGTGGTGTTGCTGATCTCGATGGTCACCTGGCCTTCCCATTCGGGCTCGAGCGGCGTGACGTTCACGATCAGCCCGCAGCGCGCATAGGTGGACTTGCCGAGGCAGATCACCAGCACGTCGCGGGGGATGCGGAAGTATTCCACGGTGTGCGCCAGCACGAAGGAGTTGGGCGGGATGATGCAGGTTGCGCCCTGGCGGGTGACGAAGCCGGCCTCGGAGAAGTTCTTTGGGTCCACCAGCGCGTTGTCCACGTTGGTGAAGACCTTGAACTCGTCGGCGACGCGCGCGTCGTAGCCGTAGGAGGACAGGCCGAAGCTGATCGTGCCCTCGCGGCGCTGGCTCTCCACGAAGGGCTCGATCATGCCGCGCTCGGCCGCCATGCGGCGGATCCAGTGGTCGGGCATGATCGGCATCGGTGGCGTGGGCCTTGGCGACGGGCGCGGCGCGTGGCGGGACGGTGGCCGGCATTAGCCCAGGCAACCGGGAGCGGCAACGGCGGGACTGCCGCCCGCCCGCCTCGCCAATGGTCACGTGCCCGGAAGGAGCAGCGACGGGCCGGAGGCCGGCAGAAGCAGCAGCACGACCGTGCGGAAGCGTGCCTCGTCCAGCTTCCCGTCGAGCGCCCAGCCGAGCAGCGTGCCCGCCGCGATCGCCGGCAGGCCCAGCAGGAACCACCCGGCAACCTCGCCGGTGATCCGGCCCGTGCCGCCGAGGACCGCCAGGGTCATGAGGCCAGGGTCATGAGGCCAGGGTCATGAGGCCAGGGTCATGAGGCCAGGGTCATGAGGCCAGGGTCATGAGGCCAGGGTCATGAGGAAGGTCACGGCCGCCGTCGGCTGGAACACCGCGCGCTGCTCATCCCGCGGCCAGCCACGCAGGCCGCACCAGATCCTCGGCAGGATTCCCGCCAACCCGGTCGCCCCGGCGATCACGCCGTTGAGCACGCCGATGCCGCCATCCGCCGCCGCCCCCCCCGCCTGCGACAGCACGGGCATGCGCCGCGCCGCGGGAAGGAGATGGGTGGGATCGTCGACGCGGAGATCGACCAGCGCGGGCGCGCCCGGCAGTCCGATCAGGCGCGCAAGCTGCGGGGTGGCAATGCCCAATGGTGACGGCATGGCGGCGTCCTCCTCGGCTCGAGGCCTCGGACGCGATCCTTCGGCTGCCGCCTCACGGGGTTGTCGCGGGGACCCCGTGGCACCACGCCGTCACAGGGTCGGCGCGGTGCCAATCGGGCGCCTCATACCAACGCGCGTTGATGTTGACACATCAACGCCCCTTGTAAGTCTCGCTCACCGGCCTTCCCCCATGCT
>JAIEOP010000020.1 GCA_019750465.1 Acetobacteraceae bacterium
GGCGACAACGTCTCGATGGATGTCGAGCTGATCGCGCCGATCGCCATGGACGAGGGGCTGCGCTTCGCCATCCGCGAAGGCGGCCGAACCGTCGGCGCCGGCGTCGTGGCGAAGATCGTGAAGTAGGGGCCGGGTTCGGCAAGACAGGATTCGGGCCCGAAGCTCATGGACAGCCAGAACATCCGCATCCGCCTCAAGGCGTTCGATCACCGCGTGCTGGACAGCAGCACGCGGGAGATCGTGAACACCGCGAAGCGGACCGGCGCGCGCGTCAGGGGGCCGATTCCTCTGCCGACCGAGATCGAGCGGTTCACCGTGAACCGCTCGCCCCACGTGGACAAGAAGAGCCGCGAGCAGTTCGAGATCCGCACGCACCGGCGCCTGCTGGACATCGTGGACCCCACCCCGCAGACCGTGGACGCGCTGATGAAGCTCGACCTGGCCGCGGGCGTGGACGTCGAGATCAAGATCTGAGGGCGCGGGGGAGTTTTCAGCCATGGCCGCGAAAAGTGGCCGCACCGGCCTGATCGCCAGGAAGCTGGGCATGTCCCGGCTGTTCAACGAGGACGGCTCGACCGTTCCGGTGACCGTGCTGCATGTCGATGATGTGCGCGTGATCGGGCGCCGGACCGAGGAGACCGACGGCTATGTGGCCGTGCAGGTCGGCATCGGTGCGGCGAAGCCGAAGAACGTGACGAAGCCGCAGCGCGGACACTTCGCCAAGGCCGGCGTCGCGGCACCGAAGCATCTGGTGGAGTTCCGCGTCGGTGCCGACGCGGCGCTCGATCCCGGTACGCGCCTGAGCCCCGCGCATTTCGTCGCCGGGCAGAAGGTCGATGTCACCGGCACGACGGTCGGCCGCGGCTTCGCCGGCGCGATGAAGCGCTGGAATTTCGCCGGTCTCGAGGCTTCGCACGGCGTGTCCATCAGCCATCGCTCGCACGGCTCCACCGGCAACCGCCAGGATCCGGGCAAGACCTTCAAGAACAAGAAGATGGCCGGCCATCTCGGCGTCGAGCGGGTGACCACGCAGAATCTTGTCGTCGCCGGCGTCGATGTCGAGAAGGGGTTGCTGCTGGTGAAGGGCGCCGTTCCCGGCGCGAAGGGCAGCTACGTGATGGTGCGCGATGCCGTGAAGCGTGCGCGCCATGCGGATGCGCCCTTCCCCGCCGGCATCGCCGACGCGGCGGCCTGAGGGACAATTCGATGAAGGCCAATGTCATCACCCTCGACAACGCGACGGCGGGCGAGATCGACCTGCCGGACGCGCTCTTCGGCATCGAGCCGCGCGCCGACATCATGGCACGCGTCGTCCACTGGCAGCTCGCCAAGCGCCGCGCCGGCACCCACAAGGTGAAGGGCATGGGCGAGGTCTCGGGCACCACGAAGAAGCCCTATCGCCAGAAGGGCACGGGCAATGCGCGCCAGGGTTCGCTGCGCGCGCCGCAGTTCCGCACTGGCGGTGTCGTTCACGGCCCGGTCGTGCGCGACCACGGCTACAGCCTGAACAAGAAGGTCCGGCGCCTCGGCCTGATCAGCGCATTGAGCCAGAAGGCGCGCGACGGCAAGCTCGTGGTGCTGGAGACGGCGTCGGCCGGCGAGGCGGCTAAGACGGCGGTCCTGGCGAGGCAGCTCAGGGCGCTGGGCTGGGACAGCGCGCTGGTGGTGGACGCGACCGTCGAGGACGGGTTCGGCCGTGCCGTGCGCAACATTCCGAAGGTGCAGGCGCTGCCGACCATCGGCGCCAATGTCTATGACATCATGAAGCACGACGTGCTGGCGGTGACGCGCGCCGCTGTCGAGGCGCTGACACAGCGCCTGGCGCCGAGGGAAGGGGCGGCGGCATGAGCGAGACGACGGAAGCCGCGAAGGCCGGCGCCCGGCGCCCGGTGCTGTCGCGCGAGCGCATGTACCAGATCCTGCTCTCGCCCGTGATCACCGAGAAGGCGACCATGATGGGCGAGCAGGGCCAGTACGTGTTCCGCGTGCTGCAGGACGCCACCAAGCCGGAGATCAAGGCGGCGGTGGAAGGCCTGTTCGGCGTGCAGGTGCGCGCGGTGAACACGCTGGTGGTGAAGGGCAAGGCCAAGCGGTTCCGTGGCCGGCCCGGCCAGCGTTCCGACTGGAAGAAGGCGATGGTGCGCCTGGCCGAGGGCCAGACCATCGATCTCACGACGGGACTGGCGTGACGCCATGGCACTGAAGAGCTTCAATCCGATCACGCCGAGCCTGCGCGGGACGATCCTCGTCAGCCGCGCGGAGTTGTGGAAGGGCGATCCGGTCAAGGGGCTGACTGAGGGCAAGCACTCCTCGGGCGGCCGCAACAACCACGGCCGCACCACGGTGCGGTTCCGTGGCGGCGGGCACAAGCGCGCCTATCGCCTGGTGGATTTCAAGCGCCGCGCGAAGATGGGCGTGCCCGCCACGGTCGAGCGGCTGGAGTATGACCCCAACCGCACGGCCTGGATCGCGCTGCTGAAGTACCAGGATGGCGAGCTGGCCTATATCATCGCGCCGCAGCGCCTGAAGGCGGGCGACCTGGTGGTCGCCGCCGAGCGTGCGGACATCAAGCCGGGCAATGCCATGCCGATGTCGGCGATCCCGGTCGGCACCATCATCCACAACGTGGAGATGAAGCCGGGTGCGGGCGGCAAGATCGCGCGCTCGGCCGGCACCTTCGTGCAGCTCGTCGGCAAGGATGCCGGTTACGCGCAGATCAAGCTCATGTCGGGCGAGGTGCGCACGGTGCGCGCCGAATGCATGGCGACCATCGGCGCGGTGTCCAACCCGGACAACTCGAACCAGCAGATCGGCAAGGCGGGGCGTTCCCGCTGGCTCGGCCGGCGCCCGCACAACCGCGGCGTCGTGATGAACCCGGTCGATCACCCGCATGGCGGCGGCGAGGGCCGCACCTCGGGCGGCCGGCATCCGGTGACGCCCTGGGGCAAGCCCACCAAGGGTGCGAAGACCCGCAACAACAAGCGCACGGACCGGCTCATCGTCCGGCGGCGCCACGCGACGAAGGGCTAGGCGACAATGCCCAGGAGTGTCTGGAAGGGCCCGTTCGTGGACGGGTACATGCTGGCCAAGGCCGACAAGGCGCGGGAGTCCGGCCGCAACGAGATCATCAAGATCTGGTCGCGGCGCAGCACGATCCTGCCGCAGTTCGTCGGGCTGACCTTCGGCGTGTACAACGGGAGGAAGTTCATCCCGGTGCAGGTCAACGAGAACATGGTCGGGCACAAGTTCGGCGAATTCTCGCCGACGCGGACCTTCACCGGCCACGCGGCCGACAAGAAGGCGAAGCGGAACTAAGCCATGAGCAAGCCGAAGCAGGAACGCGCGCTCGACGATCAGGAGGCGCAGGCGATCACGCGGAACATCCGCGTCAGCCCGCGCAAGCTGAACCTGGTTGCCGCGATGATCCGCGGCCGCCCGGCGCAGGACGCGGTGGCGCAGCTGACCTTCAGCAAGAAGCGCATCGCCGGCACGGTGAAGAAGACGCTGGAGAGCGCCATCGCCAATGCCGAGAACAACCACCGCCTGGACGTGGACCAGCTCGTCGTGTCGCGCGCCGAGGTCGGCCGCTCGATCGTGATGAAGCGGTTCCAGGCGCGCGGCCGCGGCCGTGCGTCGCGGGTGGAGAAGTGGTTCAGCCACCTGAAGATCGTCGTCGCCGAGCGGGAAGAAGCGCCCGTGGCGGAGGCGCCGGTGCGATCCGCGCCGGCGCAGCAGGAAGGGGCCGCGTAGCATGGGCCAGAAGGTCAACCCGATCGGGCTGCGCCTCGGCATCAACCGCACCTGGGACAGCCGCTGGTTCGCCGGCGCGGACTATGCCCGGCTGCTGCATGCCGATCTGAAGCTGCGCGAGAAGCTGCGCGAGCGGCTGAAGGGCGCGGGCGTCTCGCACGTGATCATCGAGCGCCCTGCGAAGAAGCCGCGGGTGACGATCCATGCGGCGCGCCCGGGCGTCGTCATCGGCAAGAAGGGCGCGGACATTGAGAAGCTGCGCGCCGACATGACGAAGCTGGCCGGCGCCGAGGTCTCGCTGAACATCGTCGAGATCCGCAAGCCGGAGCTCGACTCGACGCTGGTCGCCGAGAGCATCGCGCAGCAGCTGGAGCGGCGCGTCGCCTTCCGCCGCGCCATGAAGCGCGCCGTGCAGTCGGCCATGCGTCTCGGCGCAGGCGGTATCCGGATCAACTGCTCCGGCCGGCTCGGCGGCGCCGAGATCGCGCGCATGGAGTGGTACCGCGAGGGGCGCGTGCCGCTGCACACGCTGCGCGCGGACATCGATTATGGAACGGCGACGGCGAAGACCACCTACGGCACCTGCGGCGTGAAGGTCTGGATCTTCAAGGGCGAGATCCTGACGCACGACCCGATGGCGCAGGACAAGCGCGCCGCCGAACAGGCGCCGCAGCGGTAACGGACGACACCCATGCTGCAACCGAAGCGCACGACGTATCGCAAGGCCCACAAGGGCCGCATCAAGGGCATCGCCAGGGGCGGCTTCTCGCTGACCTTCGGCGGGTTCGGCCTGAAGGCGCTGGAGCCCGAGCGCGTCACCGCCCGCCAGATCGAGGCGGCGCGGCGCGCCATCACGCGCGCGATGAAGCGCCAGGGCCGCGTCTGGATCCGGATCTTCCCGGACGTGCCGGTCTCGACCAAGCCGGCCGAGGTGCGCATGGGCTCGGGCAAGGGCTCGCCGGAATACTGGGTTGCGCGGGTGAAGCCCGGCCGCATCATGTTCGAGATCGACGGCGTCAGCAATGACACGGCGCGCGAGGCGCTGACGCTTGGAGCCGCCAAGCTGCCGATCAAGACGAAGATCGTGGCGCGCCTCGGCGGCGCGGAGGCGTGAGATGACGAAGGCCGCGGACATCCGCGCGAAGACCGCGGACGAGCTGGCGCAGATGCTGCTCGACCTGCGCAAGGAGCAGTTCAACCTGCGTTTCCAGCGGGCCACCGGCCAGCTCGAGGCGACGGGTCGGATCAAGGCGGTCCGGCGCGACATCGCGCGGATCAAGACGGTGCAGGGCCAGCGGTCCAGCACTGCGGCGCAACAGGCGAAGGCGTAAGGGGAGACCGGCGGCAATGCCGAAGCGCGTCCTCACGGGCCGGGTGGTCAGCGACAAGATGGACAAGACGGTCACCGTCCTTGTCGAGCGTCGCGTGATGCACCCGCTCTACAAGAAGTTCATCCGGCGTTCGAAGAAGTACGCCGCGCACGACGAGGCCAACCTCTGCAAGGAAGGCGACGTCGTGGAGATCGAGGAATGCCCCCCGATCTCCAAGCGCAAGGCCTGGGTGGTGACCGCTCGCAACGGAGCCGCCTACGGCGCCGACGTGGTCGGCACCACGGCGGCGGCGGCGTGAGGGGAACGACCCGATGATCCATCCCGAGAGCAACCTCGACGTCGCCGATAATTCCGGCGCGCGTCGTGTCCAGTGCATCAAGGTGCTGGGCGGCTCGAAGCGCAAGACCGCCTCGGTGGGCGACGTGATCGTCGTCTCCATCAAGGAGGCGATCCCGCGCGCCAAGGTGAAGAAGGGCGAGGTGCACCGTGCCGTCATCGTCCGCACCGCCTACCCGGTGCGGCGGCAGGACGGCACGGCGATCCGCTTCGACGGCAACGCCGCGGTGCTGATCAACAAGCAGGGCGAGCCGATCGGCACCCGCATCTTCGGCCCCGTGGTGCGCGAGCTGCGTGCGCGGAAGTACATGAAGATAATCAGCCTGGCGCCGGAGGTCCTGTAGCGCATGGCTGCCAAGATCAGGAAGGGCGACCGGGTCCAGGTGCTGACCGGGCGCGACAAGGGCCGCCGTGGCGAGGTGATCGCCGTGCTGCCCAAGGAGAACCGCGCGCTGGTCCAGGGCGTGAACGTGGTGAAGCGCCATCAGAAGCCGCAGGGCCTCAATCAGCCCGGCGGCATCCAGGAGAAGGAGGCGCCGATCCACCTTTCGAACATCGCGCTGATCGACCCGAAGACGGACAAGCCGACCCGTGTCGGCTTCACGGCGCTGGCCGATGGCAAGAAGGTTCGGGTGGCGCGGCCGTCGGGTGAGGTGCTCGACCGATGAGCGGGACGAAGAAGGGCGGCGGCGGCAAGGGCCAGTCCGCGCCGAACAAGAACGCACCGAACAGGAAGGGCGGCGCCGCACCGGCGGCCGGGTCCGAATCGCGGGGCGTGTCGATCCCGGCCGCGGCGGGCGAGGCGCAGGCCGCGCCGGCGGAGGCGCCGCGCATGCGCCGGCGCTACGATGAGGTGGTGCGCAAGCAGCTCGCGGAGGAGTTCGGCTACAGGAACCCGATGGAGGTGCCGAAACTCCAGAAGATCGTCATCAACATGGGTGTCGGCGAAGCCGCGGCGGACGGGAAGAAGCTGGATGCGGCGGTGGCCGACCTCGCGGCGATCTCCGGCCAGAAGCCGGTGAAGACCAAGGCGAAGAAGGCGATCGCGGGCTTCAAGATCCGCGAGGGCCAGGCGATCGGCTGCAAGGTCACGCTGCGCAAGGCCCGGATGTACGAGTTCCTGGACCGGCTGGTCACCATCGCGCTGCCGCGCGTGCGCGACTTCCGCGGCATCCCCGGGACGAAGGGCTTCGACGGGCGGGGCAATTTCGCGCTCGGCCTGAAGGAGCAGATCGTGTTCCCCGAGATCAACTACGACAAGGTGGACACCGTCCGCGGCATGGACATCGTGTTCGTCACCACGGCGAAGTCCGACAAGGAGGCGCGAGCCCTGCTCAAGGCCTTCGACCTTCCCTTCGCCAACTGAACGCATTTGGAAAACCGCCGCGCCGTCGGGACTCTTCCCTGGGGCGCGGCAGGTTCCGGAGGACAGAGACCGTATGGCCAAGACCTCGTCCGTCGAGAAGAACAAGCGGCGCGAGCGCCTCGCGAAGCTGCACGCGCCGAAGCGTGCGCAGCTGAAGGGCATCGTGATGGACCGCAGCCTGCCGGTCGAAGACCGGTTCGAGGCCTCGATCCGCCTCGCCCAGCTGCCGCGCAACGGCGCCGCCAACCGCGTGCGGCTGCGCTGCGAGGTGACCGGGCGTCCCCGCGGCAATTACCGCAAGTTCAAGCTCAGCCGGAACATGCTGCGGGAGCTGGCCAACAGCGGCCAGGTTCCCGGCGTGACCAAGGCGAGCTGGTAAGGAGGGCACGCGAAGATGTCGCTGTCCGATCCACTCGGCGATATGCTCACCCGCATCCGCAATGCGCAGCGCGCGCGGCACAGCCGCTGCGTCGCGCCCGCGTCGCGCCTGCGCGAGAATGTCTGCGAGGTGCTCAAGCGCGAGGGCTACATCCGCGCCTGGCGCACCGAGGAGCTGCGCCCCGGCATCCGCCGGCTCGAGATCGAGCTGAAGTACTCGGAGGGCGAGCCGGCGATCAAGGAGATCACCCGCATCTCCACGCCGGGCCGGCGCGTCTATTCGAAGATCAAGGAGCTGCCGAAGTTCTACAACGGGCTCGGCATCCAGATCCTGTCCACGCCCCGCGGCGTGATGAGCGAGAACGAGGCCCGCGCTGCCAATGTCGGCGGCGAAGTCCTCTGCCGCGTATTCTGACGGAGGCCGGAAGCATGTCTCGCGTCGGCAAGTATCCCGTGCCGGTCCCGGCGGGCGTCCAGGTGGCGCTCATGGGCCGCACCGTGGTGGCCAAGGGCAGGAACGGCGAGCTGAAGCTCGACCTCACGGACGAGGTGGATGTGGAGATCGCGGCGAACCAGGTCGCGGTGAAGCCGCGCGGCGACGACCGCCGCGCGCGCACCATGTGGGGCACCACGCGCAGCCTGATCGGCAGCATGGTGCAGGGCGTCTCCACGGGGTTCGTGAAGGACATGGAGATCACCGGCACCGGCTACCGTGCCGCCGTGCAGGGCAAGGACCTGGTGCTGAATCTCGGCTACAGCCACGAGATCCGCTACCCGATCCCGGCCGGCATCAGGATCACCTGCGAGCGCCCCACCGCCATCAAGGTGGAGGGCGCGGACAAGCGCCAGGTCGGCCAGGTGGCCGCGGAGATCCGTGCGTACCGCGCGCCGGAGCCCTACAAGGGCAAGGGCGTGAAATACGCCAACGAGCAGATCCTCCGGAAGGAGGGTAAGAAGAAGTAATGGCCGACAAGCTCGCATTGCAGGCGCGCCGCCGGGCGCGGCTGCGCTACCAGATCAGGGTGAAGGGCGGCGGGCGTCCGCGCCTGTCCGTCTTCCGCTCGGGCCGCCACATCTACGCCCAGGTGATCGACGACGGCGCCGCCCGCACCGTCGCCGCGGCCTCGACGCTGGAGAAGGAGCTGCGCGGGCAGCTCAAGACCGGCGCCGACAAGGATGCCGCCGCCGCGGTCGGCCGCAGGCTGGCCGAGCGTGCCGTCGCCGCCGGCGTCACCAAGGTCGTGTTCGACCGCGGCCCCTACCTGTACCACGGCCGGGTCCAGGCCCTCGCCGATGCCGCCCGAGAGGGCGGCCTGGATTTCTAGGAAGCAACCCATGGCACGTGAACCGAGGAGCGGCGGCGAGGGGGGTGGCGAGGGCGGTGACCGCCGGCGCGGCCGCGGGCGCGACCGCGATCGCGACAACCGCCCGACCTCCAGCGACGGCGAGGAGCTGAAGGACAAGCTCGTCACCATCAACCGCGTCGCGAAGGTGGTGAAGGGCGGCCGGCGTTTCAGCTTCGCCGCCCTCGTCGTCGTCGGCGACCAGAAGGGCCGCGTCGGCTGGGGGGCGGGGAAGGCGCGCGAGGTACCGGAAGCCATCCGCAAGGCGACCGAGCAGGCCAAGCGCACCATGATCCGCGTCCCGATGCGCGAGGGCCGGACGCTGCACCACGACGTCATCGGCGAGTTCGGCGCTGGCCGCGTGATCCTGCGGGCGGCGCCCCAGGGCACCGGCATCATCGCCGGCGGGCCGATGCGCGCGGTATTCGAGACGCTCGGCATCGGCGATGTCGTGGCCAAGTGCCTCGGCTCGGCCAACCCGCACAACATGGTCAAGGCGACCTTCGCGGCCCTGCAGCGCTGCACCAGCCCGCGCGCCGTGGCGACACGGCGCGGCAAGAAGGTGGCCGACATCCTCGGCCCGCGGCGCGACCAGCCGGCGGCGGCCGAAGGCGCGGCGGAGGCGGCGAATGTCTGACAAGCCCACCGTCCGGGTGACCCAGGTGGGCTCGCCCATCGGCCGCAAGCCGGGCCAGCGCGAGACGCTGATCGGCCTCGGGCTGAACAGGATGCACCGCACGCGGGAGCTGGAGGATACGCCCTCCGTCCGCGGCATGATCCGGAAGGTCGCCCACCTGGTGAAGGTGGACGAGACGCCGGGGAAGGTTGACTGAGATGAAGCTCAACGAGCTGCGCGACAATCCGGGCGCGCGCCCCAAGTCGAAGCGCCTCGGCCGCGGCATCGGCTCGGGCAAGGGCAAGACCTCCGGCAAGGGCGTGAAGGGCCAGAAGGCGCGCGAGGGCGTGGCGCTGAACGGCTTCGAGGGCGGCCAGCTGCCGCTCTATCGCCGTCTGCCGAAGCGGGGCTTCCACAACCCCTTCCGCCGCGAATACGCGCCGCTGAACATCGGCGCGCTGGATGCCGCGATCGAGGCCGGCCGGCTGCCCGCCGGCGAGCCGATCGACGAGGCGGCGCTGCTTGCGGCCGGCCTGGTGCGCACCAAGGCCAGCCTCGCCGGCGTGCGCCTGCTCGGCCATGGCGAGATCAGGCGCGCGGTGACCATCACCGTCTCCGGCGCCTCGGCCAGCGCGATCGCCGCGGTGCAGGCGGCGGGTGGCGCGATCACCGTGCTGAACCCGGCGGCCGCGCCGGACGCGCCCGCCGAGGCCTGACCCGGCGCGCAGGCGCGGCGACG
>JAIEOP010000016.1 GCA_019750465.1 Acetobacteraceae bacterium
CAACGCCCGTCACCGGCGCGCACGGCCCTGCTCAGGGCCTTACCGTAAATCTCCGCACGGATACTGCCAGCGGGCCTGCTTCCGCGCCGCGATGCAGCGCCGCACCAATATATTCACGTAACCGTGATGAAGCTGGGGTGAAGTCGCCTGCACCCCGCTCTCCGACACTGGCTGCGGCACCGGGTGGCCTGAACAGGAACACTGTGACCACGCGTGTGCTGTCGTGGGCTCGTCGGCCGTAATCCTGCGTCTGGCATTGTGTTGATTGACGCGGATCATTGGTGCCGAGAGGGCCGGGCGCGCCAGGAGCAGGCCGGAATCAAGAATCGAACAGTCCACTCTTGCACCGGGCCAGCACCGCGCCTTCAGCAACCAATAAAGCGAAAAAAATAAGGAGTCTTTCTCAATCGACGCGGGAGATCTCGTAGAAGGCCCCGCGTCATGGTCGTTTGACGCCTATTTTTCCGTCTATCCACTTGACCTTGATCAAGTTGCGCTGGACGGATGGCCCCTAGAAACAACACAAGGCGGCCTGCCTGACAGAGGTCAGCCGCCCTTCACCGCAGCGTGTACTGAACCTCGGCGAGCGGCTAACCAGGAGTCCTCCGGAATGAGCCATTTCCTCGACCGCTTGACCTACTTCCGGCGGGATCAGAGCAAATTCGCGGATGGTCACGGCATCACCACCGGTGAGAGCCGCGAGTGGGAAGACGCCTATCGGAAGCGCTGGGCGGCGGACAAGATCGTGCGCTCGACCCACGGCGTGAACTGCACCGGATCCTGCTCCTGGAAAATCTACGTCAAGGGCGGCATCGTTACCTGGGAGACCCAGCAGACCGACTACCCGCGGACCCGGCCCGACCTCCCCAATCACGAACCCCGGGGCTGCCCGCGCGGCGCAAGCTACTCCTGGTACCTCTACTCCGGGACGCGCATCAAGTATCCCCTGGTCCGCGCCCGCCTCATCCGTCACTGGCGCGAGGCCCGCGCCACCATGTCCCCCGTGGCCGCGTGGCGGTCCATCGTGCAGGACCAAGCCAAGCGGGCCGACTGGGTGAAGCGGCGCGGCCGTGGCGGCTTCGTGCGCGCGGGCTGGGACGAGGTGAACGAGATCATCGCCGCCTCTAACGCTTACACGATCAAGGAATACGGGCCCGACCGGGTCGTTGGGTTTTCGCCTATTCCCGCCATGTCCATGGTCTCCTACGCCGCGGGCAGCCGGTATCTCTCCTTGCTAGGCGGCGTGCTGCTCAGCTTCTACGATTGGTACTGCGACCTGCCCCCCTCCTCTCCGCAGACCTGGGGCGAGCAGACGGACGTGCCCGAGAGCGCGGATTGGTACAATGCCGGGTTCCTGCTCGTCTGGGGCTCTAACGTCCCGATGACGCGCGCGCCCGACGCGCATTTCTACGCCGAGGTGCGCTACCGCGGCGCCAAGAGCGTGGTGATCGCGCCCGACTACAACGAGGCGGCGAAGTTTTCCGACATGTGGCTGCATCCCAAGCAGGGCACCGACGCCGCGCTGGCGCTGGCGCTCGGCCATGTCGTACTGCGCGAGTTCCACCTCGAGCGCCAGGTGCCGTACTTCGCGAACTACACGCGCCAGTATTCCGACTTCCCGCTGCTGGTTACGCTGGTCGAGCAGGACGGCCGCCTTGTGCCCGACCGCCTGCTGCGCGCGGCCGACCTGGAAGGCGCGCTCGGAGAAACGAACAACCCGGACTGGAAGGCGGTCGGCCTCGACGAGATCAGCGGGGAGCTGGTGGCACCGCTCGGCTCCTCCGGCTTCCGCTGGGGAGAGCAGGGCAAGTGGAACCTCGAGGAGAAGGACGGCAAGGGCCGCGAGGTGCGTCTGCGCCTGACGCTGAAGGACGCGCATGACGCCATCCTCCCCGTCGCGTTCCCCTATTTCGGTGGTGCCGCGCCGCATGATTTCGTCGCCACCGCGCATGACCAGGTGCTGATGCGGAACCTGCCAGTGAAGGAGGTGCCGCTCGCCGATGGCCGGCGCGTCATGGTGGCCACCGTCTTCGACCTGTTCTGCGCCAATTACGGGCTGGATCGTGGCTTCGGCGGCGAGAATGTCGCAACCGACTACAACCAGGACCTGCCCTTCACGCCGGCTTGGGCCGAGAAGGTCACGGGCGTGCCGCGCCAGGCTATCATCCAGGTGGCGCGCGAATTCGCCGCCAATGCCGAGGCGACCAACGGCCGTTCGATGGTCATCCTCGGCGCCGGGTTGAACCATTGGTACCACATGGACATGAGCTACCGCGGCATCATCTCGCTGCTGGTGATGTGCGGCTGCATCGGCCAGTCGGGTGGCGGCTGGTCGCACTACGTGGGGCAGGAGAAACTGCGGCCGGCGACCGGCTGGCTGCCGCTGGCCTTCGCGCTGGACTGGTCGCGCCCGGCGCGCCAGATGAACGGCACCAGCTTCTTCTACGCGCACACGGACCAGTGGCGCTACGAGACGCTGAAGCCGCAGGAGGTGCTCTCCCCGCTGGCTCCGCCCGGCAACTGGTCCGGCGCCATGATCGACTACAACGTGCGCGCCGAACGCATGGGCTGGCTGCCCTCCGCGCCGCAACTCCAGGCGAACCCGCTGGATGTTGGGCGCGAGATCGCCGCCAGCGGCCGCAACCCGGGCGAGGTCGTCGCCGAGAGGCTGAAGGACGGCACGCTCAAGATGGCCTGCCACGATCCCGACAACGCGCAGAACTGGCCGCGCAACATGTTCTTCTGGCGCTCCAACGTGCTGGGCGCCAGCGGCAAGGGGCACGAATATTTCCTCAAGCACTTCGTGGGCTCGCTGCACGGCGTCGTCGGCACGGATGAGGGCGCCGACATAGACCGCCCGCAGGAGGTCGTCTGGCACGAGGATGCGCCGGTCGGGAAGCTCGACCTGATGGTGAACATCGACTTCCGCATGTCCACCACCAGCGTCTACAGCGACATCGTGCTGCCCACCGCCACCTGGTACGAGAAGCACGACCTTAACACCTCCGACATGCACCCCTTCATTCATCCGCTGACGGCAGCGGTGGACCCGGCCTGGGAGGCGCGGAGCGACTGGGACATCTTCCGCGGCCTCGCCAAGACCTTCTCGGACATCGCGCCGGAAGTGCTGGGCACGGAGAAGGACATCGTGCTGAGCCCCATCCTGCACGACACGCCGGCCGAACTCGCCCAGCCCTACGAGCCGAAGGACTGGGGGCGCGGCGAGTGCGACCCGGTGCCCGGCCGCACCATGCCGTCGGTCGCGATCGTGGAGCGCGACTACCCGCAGGTCTACGCGCGCTTCACCTCGCTCGGCCCGGCGCTGGAGAAGCTCGGCAACGGAGCGAAGGGCATCACCTGGAACACCGAGCATGAGGTGGACCTGCTGGGCAAGCTGAACGGCGCCGTGCTCGGCGGCCCCACGGCCGGTCGGCCGAAGATCAACACCGACATCGATGCCTGTGAGACCATCCTGATGCTCGCGCCGGAGACGAACGGGGAGGTCGCGGTCAAGGCGTGGAACGCGCTGTCCAAGACCACCGGCCGGTCGCACCACCACCTGGCCGACGGCAAGGAGGAGGAGAAGATCCGCTTCCGCGACGTGGTCGCGCAGCCGCGCAAGATCATCTCCTCGCCGATCTGGTCGGGCCTCGAGAGCGAGACGGTGTGCTACAACGCCGGCTACACGAATGTGCACGAGCTGATCCCGTGGCGGACGCTGAGCGGGCGCCAGCAGCTCTACCAGGACCACCACTGGATGCGCGCCTTCGGCGAGGGCTTCGCCACCTGGCGCCCGCCGATCGACACGCGCAGCGTGGCGCAGGCGCTCGGCAAGCTGCCGAACGGGAACAAGGAAATCCTGCTGAACTTCCTCACGCCCCACCAGAAATGGGGCATTCACTCCACCTATACCGAGAACCTCATCATGCTGACGCTGAACCGCGGCGGGCCCGCGGTGTGGATCAGCGAGGACGACGCGCGCGCCGCCGGCATCGTGGACAATGACTGGGTCGAGGTGTTCAACATCAACGGCGCGCTGACGGCCCGCGCGATCGTCTCGCAGCGCATCATGCCCGGCTCGATGATCATGTACCACGCGCAGGAAAAGCTCGTGAACACGGTGGGGTCGGAGATCACCGGGCAGCGCGGCGGGATCCACAACTCGGTAACGCGCATCAACATGAAGCCGACGCACATGATCGGCGGCTACGCGCACCTGGCCTATGGCTTCAACTACTACGGCACCGTGGGCGCCAACCGCGACGAATTCATCATCCTGCGGAAAATGAGTGAGGTGAACTGGTTCGACAAAGCGGCGGATGACGCCGTGCCGGTGGAAGGAATACCGACCACGCCCCGCGTGAGCCAGGAGGCCGCAGAATGAAGATCCGCGCGCAGATCGCGATGGTGCTGAACCTCGACAAGTGCATCGGGTGCCATACCTGCTCGATCACCTGCAAGAACGTCTGGACCAACCGCGAGGGCGTCGAATACGCCTGGTTCAACAACGTCGAGACCAAGCCCGGCATCGGGTACCCCAAGGACTGGGAAAACCAGGATCGCTGGCGGGGCGGCTGGGTCCGGAAGCGCAACGGCAAGATCGTGCCGCGCCAGGGCTCGAAGTGGCGCATGCTGTCGAAGATCTTCGCGAACCCGCACCTGCCGGAAATCGACGATTTCTACGAGCCCTACACATTCGAATACGAGTGGCTGCAGAACGCGCCGGAGCTACAGGCGCAGCCGGCCGCCAAGCCGCGCTCGCTGCTGACCGGCGAGGTGATGAACAAGATCGAGTGGTCCGGCAACTGGGAGGACATGCTCGGCGGCGAGTTCGAGAAGCGCAGCCGGGATCGGAACTTCGAGGGCATCGAGAAGGAAATCTACGGCCAGTTCGAGAAGACCTTCATGATGTACCTGCCGAGGCTGTGCGAGCACTGCCTCAACCCCTCTTGCCTCGCCTCCTGTCCCTCGGGCGCCATCTACAAGCGTGCCGAGGACGGCATCGTGCTGATCGACCAGGAGAAGTGCCGCGGCTGGCGGATGTGCGTCTCAGGCTGCCCCTACAAGAAAATCTACTACAACTGGTCCACCGGGAAATCCGAGAAGTGCATCTTCTGCTACCCGCGCATCGAGACCGGGCAGCCGACGGTGTGCTCGGAGACCTGCGTCGGCCGCATCCGCTACCTCGGCGTTGTGCTGTACGATGCGGACAGGATCCAGGCGGCGGCCTCGGTCGAGAATCCGAAGGACCTGTACGAGGCGCAGCTCGGCGTCTTCATGAACCCGCACGATCCGAAGGTGATCGAGCAGGCCCGGATCGACGGCATCCCCGAGCCGTGGCTCGAAGCCGCGGTGCGGTCGCCGATCTACAAGATGGCGATGGAATGGAGGGTCGCGTTCCCGCTGCACCCGGAATACCGCACCCTGCCGATGGTCTGGTACGTGCCGCCGCTCTCTCCAATCCAGTCGGCGGCCGAGGCCGGCAAGATGTCCGTCAACAACGGTATGCCGGATGTCGCCAGCCTGCGCATCCCGATGCGCTACCTCGCCAACATGCTGACAGCCGGCGACGAGGCGCCGATCGTGCGCGCGCTGGAGCGGATGCTGGCGATGCGGGCCTATATGCGCCAGCGCAGCGTCCATGGCCGCATCGACCGCTCGATCCCCGAGCGCGTCGGCCTCACGGCGGAAACGGTGGACGAGATGTACCGGGTCATGGCGCTCGCTGCCTATGAGGATCGTTACGTGATCCCGACGGCGCATCGCGAGCTGGAGGAGGATGCTTACGTTCTCCGCGGATCGGCGGGCTTCGGCTTCCGCGAGGGCACCAACGGCGCGACCAACGCCAACCTTTTCGGCAACCCGAAGAAGACGCCCCGCAAACCCTTCATGGATGCACCCACATGAGGATGACGCTTCGCGCCCTTGCCGCGCTGCTGGGCTATCCTTCCTCCGATCTGCTGGCGCATGTCCGCGAGATCGGCGATGCGGTGGCTGCCGAGCGCGCCTTGCCGCGCGCCGCGCGCCGGTGCCTCGAACCGCTGCTTGAACGCCTGGCGTCGGGCGATCTGCTCGATCTCCAGGCAGAGTACAGCGACCTGTTCGACCGCTCGCGTGCGCTGTCGCTGCACCTCTTCGAGCACGTCCATGGCGACAGCAAGGAGCGCGGCCAGGCGATGCTCGACCTGGGCCAGCGATACCTGGACCAGGGCTTCCTGCTGGAGAGCAAGGAGCTGCCGGACTTCGTCCCGGTGTTCCTGGAGTTCGCCTCCTGCCTCGAACCGCGGGAGGCGCGCGAGATGCTGCGCCAGCCGCTGCACGTCTTCGCGGCGTTGGCCGAACGACTGGACCAGCGGAGCTCGCCCTATGCGGGGGTGTTCCACGCGGTGGTCGCGCTGGCCGGCGCCCGGCCGGACGCCGCGACGCTCGACGAGTTGCGGAAGAAGGCGCCGGCCGAGGACGCGTCGCGCCTCGACGATGAGTGGGAGGAGAAGCCCATCACCTTCACCCGCCCGGCGCACGAGATGGGCGGACCGACCGGGGTTGCGGCGCGGGTGCGCGCTACCGTCAAGGCAAGGGCGGCTTCGCGCGAGGATGCCAATGGGGACGGAGGACGGTCATGAACGAGTTCCTGAACCAGCTCGCCTTCGGCTGGTATCCATACTTCGCCGTCACGGTGCTGGTGGTCGGCAGCATCCTGCGCTTCGACAAGGACCAGTACAGCTGGCGGTCGCAGTCCAGCCAGTTCCTGCGCCGCAAGCAGCTCTCGCTCGGCTCCAACCTGTTCCACATGGGCGTCATCGTGCTGTTCGTCGGGCACCTCGTCGGGTTGCTGACGCCGATCAACGTGGTGGACGGCCTGGGCATCGGCCATGGCTTCAAGCAGCTTGCCGCACTGGTGGTCGGCGGCATCGCCGGCATCGCGGCGCTGGTGGGCGCGACCCTGCTGCTGCATCGCCGACTGACGGATCCACGGATCCGGCAGTCCTCCTCCTTCGGCGACATCGCGGTGCTTGTGCTGATCTGGGTCCAACTGGTGATGGGCGTGGGCACCACCTACTGGACCATGCAGCACCTGGACGGCACCGAGATGGTGCGCTTCATGGGCTGGGCCAGCGGCATCGTCCGCTTCGACCCGGGCGCGCCGGCGCTGCTCGCGGATGTCGCGATCATCTACAAGCTGCACATCGTGCTCGGGCTGACGCTGTTCGTCATCACGCCCTTCACGCGGCTCGTGCACATCTGGAGCGCGCCGATCTGGTTCCTGCTGCGGCCGGGCTACCAGATCGTGCGCTCGCTCTCGCCGGTGAAGCGGCCGCACTACTCGCTGACCAAGGGCCCGGCGGGCGCGCCGGCGCCGAGCTTCGGCGGGTCCGCGGTGACGCGGGCGCATTCCGAGAGCGGAGGCACCTGACCGTGGCGACCAGGATCGAGATCTCCCACGCCAGGCAAGGCTCCGCCGCGCCGCCGGCCATGCCCAGCGCCTGCCAGAGCGGCGGTTGCGGCGGACCCTCGCCCGCCCTGCCGCCCCCCGTCGGCTTCGGCGAGGTGCGCGTCAATGGCGTGGAGATCGGGCCGGAGGCGATCGCGGAGGAAATCCAGCACCACCCCGCGCCAGACCCGCAGACGGCCTGGACCGAGGCGGCCCGCGCGCTGGCGGTGCGTGAATTGCTCCTCCAGGAGGCACGGCGGCTGGACGTCGTGGCCGAGGCCGAAGTGGACGAGGCCGGCCGCACTGAAGTCGAGGAGGACGCGATCATCGCCGCGCTGCTCGACCAGGCGATTGAGCCCGAGCTGCCGAACGATGAGGAATGCCACCGGTACTACGAGGCCCGGCGGGACCGTTTCCGCACGCCCGACCTGTTCGAGGTGTCGCACATCCTCATCGAGCCCGAGGGGGAGGGCGAGGCGGCCTGGCCGGAGGCGGAGGGCAGGGCGCGGCTGATCGCAGCGGAGCTGGGCGATGACCCGGCTGCCTTCGCGGAGGCGGCGCGCGAGTTCTCCGCCTGTCCGTCGGCGCGCCAGGATGGCTCGCTCGGCCAGGTGCGCCGGGGCGAACTGGTTCCGCCGATCCAGGCGGCGGTCGAGGCGCTGACCCCGGGGCGCACGATGCGGGAGCCTGTCCGCTCGCGCTTCGGCTGGCACGTGCTGCGCCTGCATCGCCGGATCGAGGGGCAGGTGCTGCCATTCGAGGCGGTGCAGCCCAAGGTGGCCGAAATGCTCGCGGCGCGAAGCTGGACCGTCGCCTCCACCCGCTATGTCGCGAGCCTCGCGGCGCGGGCCGAGATCGAGGGCATCACGATCGAGGCGGCCGGCTGATGCCGATGCTGGGGGATTTCCTCGCCGCCGCGCGCCGCTCCTCCGGGGAGTTCACCCGGTGGCTGGAGGCCGCCGATCCGGAGATGGCGGCGCAGGTGGCGGAGACTGCCTCGCGCTGGGGCGTGAGCGAGACGAGCTTCGTCCGAACCGCGATGGCCGATTTCAGCCGCTTCGCCTCCGAGGAGGATTGGGCCACCCTCACGTCGCACCTGAAGAACACGGATGATCCTGGCACGGCCTGCCTGCTGGGCATGACCCATTGGCGGCTGGCTCAAGCCGTTCGACCGGCGCCGGCCGACTGAAGAACAGCAGAGGCAAACGATGAGCAACCCCGACCCCCGGCACCCGCAACCCAGCCTCAATCCGGCGCTGCGGAACCGCACGGACGACACGTACGACACCACCGTCTCCAGCGCCGCGCCGGCGGACACCGCGTCGGTTCAACGCCAGGAGGGGCGTGCCTGGCCGATCATCTGGGCGCTGGTGACCCTGGTCGGCGCGGCCCTGGCGGTCTGGATCCTGTTCCTCTGACGGGAGGCTGACTCCAACCCGGGCCGAACAGGCTGGCGGCTGTGACGGCGCTCGCCGCGAGCCACAGCCAAACCGTCACCCCGTTCCAGTCAGGGGCGCCAAAGGCGCGCGCCAGCGCCGCAACGCCCATCAACGCTCCCACGATCGGCGCCGCACGCCGCGGCATGGCCCGTGCCTCGCGCTGAGCGGCGCTGCGCATCATCATCACCAGCAGCGTTCCGCCGACGCCGCCGATCAGGGCTACGTGCAGCGCGGACACGCCGGCGACCGGCGGACCCGCGAGAGTTGCGATCCAGGCCAGCAACCCGATCCCCAGCCAGACCTGCCCGGCCGCGAGCGCGACCACATCGCCGCTGGCGTGCCGCAGCCCCGGCGCCCACAACGCGACCCGGCCGCAGAGGAACATCCCAGCCAGGACCAGCGGCGCCGCCCAGACCAGGATGGGTGCTGCAACGGCCTGACCGACGAAGCCGGCGGTCAGCGAGGCGAGGAGGGCTCGCTCCAGCCCGTGCCGCGGGGGGATGCGGGCCTTGCCCGCCTTCTGTGCTGCCCCCGAGGCTGCCGCGGACAGCAGCCGCCCGCCCATCGCGGCGACCAGGAGCACGACGATACCGATGCCCAGCGCGAGGCCCGGCCAGGCGCCGCCTGGCACCAGGCCTACGACGCCGAGGTGGAACCAGACATCGGCCGCGATGAAGCTGCCGAGCAGGACCGGGAACACCATGTTGCCACCGCGCTTCGCGCCCCGAAGGAACGCCCACATGGCCGCAAGCGCGATCGCACAGGTTGCGGCGACGGACAGGGCTGCGAGGGCTTCGGCGGGCGCTTCCGGCCAGGCGGCCGCTGCGCGCGCGGCGACCCAGGCAAGAGCGGTCAGGCGAAGCTGCCACGGCGGGATGCGGGTGAGCAGGTAGCCGCCGACCACGGCGAGGGCTTGGCCGAAGACCATCTCAGGGGTCACGCCATAGGACGGAGCTGGATTCACGCTAAGCGGGACGGGGCGTGAACGCGTGGCGGGTCAGGATCGGGC
>JAIEOP010000321.1 GCA_019750465.1 Acetobacteraceae bacterium
CTATGGCCGCGGCCCGGTGATGAAGGCGCTGCCGGACATCCGCACCGCCAACAAGGTGGTGGAGCTGGTGCTGAAGAACGCCTCCATCGCCGCCACCGGCATCTGGCAGGCCGAGGATGACGGCGTGCTGAACCCGGCGACGGTGAAGCTGACGCCGGGTGCCATCATCCCGAAGGCGCCGGGCAGTTCCGGGCTGACGCCGCTGGCGGCGCCAGGCAACTTCGACGTCTCGCAGCTCGTGCTGGGCGATCTCCGCAGCAGGATCCGCAGCGCCCTGCTGGCCGACCGCATCGGCCCGCAGCAGGACGCGAAGCGCACGGCGACGGAGGTCCTGGAACGCTCCGCCGAAACGGCGCGGCTGCTCGGCGCGACCTATGGCCGGTTGCAGGCCGAGCTGCTGACGCCGCTGGTCACCCGCTGCCTCGGCATCCTGCGCCGGCGCGGCGAGATCCCCCGCCTGGCGCTGCCCGACGGGCGCGAGGCGGCGATCCGCTACGAATCGCCGCTCGCGCGCGTGCAGGGCCGCGCCGATGCGGCGAACACGCTGCTGTTCCTGCAATCGGTCGCTGCCCTCGGCGGCGTCGCCGCGGCGCAGGTCGATGCCGCCGCGGCGACGCGCTGGCTGGCGCGCACGCTGGGCGCGCCGGCCGAGGTGCTGGTGCCGTCCACCCCCATCCCCCAGCCGGAGTGAGCCCGCCGATGCACGAGGACCTGCTGCTGCCCGACACCGACACCCCGGCCGGCACCGCGCCGGCCACGGGGGCGAAACCCGCCCAGCGCCCGCCCGAGGTGCCCGAGAAGTTCTGGGACGCGGCGACGGGCGAGATCCGCACCGAGGCGCTGCTGAAATCCTACCTCGCGCTCGAGCGGCGGCTGGCGCAGCGCGCCGCGCCGCCCGCCGCCGATGCGGACCCGGACGACATCGTCCGCTTCCGCGCCGCGATGGGCATCCCCGAGGCGCCCGAGCACTACGCCATCGAGGCGCCGCACGAGCTCTGCTGCCCGGATGCGGAGATCAACCAGCGCCTGCACGCCGCGAATTTCAGCAACGACCAGGCGCAACTGGTCTATCAGCTCGCGGCAGAGCGGCTGGTGCCGCTGATCGCCGAGGCGGCCGCCGAGTTCGAGGCCGACCGGCAGCGCGCGAAGCTGACCGAGCGCTTCGGCGGCGAGGAGCGCTACCGCAAGGTGGCTGCCCAGCTCTCCGCCTGGGGCCGTGCGAACCTGCCGCCCGGCGTGCTGGACGCGCTCTCGACCACCGCCGAGGGAGTGCTGGCGCTCGAGCAGATGATGCGGAAGGGCGAGCCGGCGCTGCCGCGCGACGGCATGGCGGCGCCGGAGCCGACCAGCGAGGCGGAGCTGCGCAAGATGATGCGCGATCCGCGCTACTGGCGCACCCGCGAGCCGGAGTTCATCCGCCGCGTCTCCGATGGCTTCCGCCGCCTGGTGAACGGCTAGCCGGCACCCCCCTCCCCCGCCTGCGGGGTCGGGGTGGGGGCCTTCCCACCACCCATCGAACCGGGGCTGGAGCGCGTTCCCCCCTCCCACGCGCTCGCCCCGTTCCCCGGGCGCCCCGCTGCCTGCGCGGTCACCGCGCGCGGCGCGGGGCGCCCGGCCCCTTCGCGTGCCCCCTTCGCCTGCCCCCTTCGCCTGCCCCCTCTGCCTGCCCCCTCTGCCTGCCCCCTGCGCGCCGCGGCCAACCCCTTCGGGGCCCCCGGCGCATCCCGCGGCCGCACGGCCTGCCCGCGTGCCCCGGCACGCGGCCAACAGGCGCGGCCGCGACCTCCCGCAACGCCATCCAAGGGACCACCCCATGTCCGCTTCGATCGACCAGGCCTTCGTCACCCAGTACCAGGCCGAGGTGAAGGAGGCCTATCAGCGCCAGGGCAGCAAGCTGCGCCCGATGGTGCGCAGCAAGACCGACGTGCGCGGCGCCTCCACCGTGTTCCAGCGCATCGGCCGCGGCACCGCGGCGGCGAAGCCGCGCAACGGCGTGGTGCCGGTGATGAACCTGGACCACACGCCCATCGAGTGCTTCCTGCAGGACAACTATGCCGGCGACTGGATCGACCGCTTCGACGAGCTGAAGATCGAGCACGACGAGCGCGCCGTGGTCGCCAATGCCGGTGCCTACGCGCTGGGCCGCAAGACCGACGAGCTGATCATCGCCGCGCTGGATGCGGCGACGGCCGAGGCCACGGGCGCGGCCTCCGGCACCACCGACAATGACGGGCTGACCCGCGCCAAGGTGCTGCTGGCCTTCGAGATGCTCGGCATCGCCGACGTGCCGGACGACGGCGAGCGCTACGCCGTGGTCGGCTGGCGGCAGTGGAGCGAGCTGCTGACGCTGCAGGAATTCGCCAACGCGCAGTACGTCGGCGACGACCAGCTGCCGTGGAAGGGCACCCAGGCGAAGCGCTGGCTCGGCGCGCTGTGGATCCCGCACACCGGGCTGACCATGAACGGCACGCTGCGGTACTGCTACTTCTTCCACAAGACCGCCGTCGCGCATGCCGCCGCCGCCGAGATCGCCACCGACATCACCTGGCACGGCGACCGCGCCGCCTACTTCGTCAACACCATGATGAGCCAGGGCGCGGTGCTGGTGGATCCCGAGGGCGTCGTGCGGATGCGCGCGAAGGAATAGGCGCGCGGATGCGCGCGAAGGAATAGGCACGCGCATGCGCGCGAAGGAATAGCTGCTGCGCACAGCCGCCACCCCCACCCGACCCTCCCCCGCTCGCGGGGGAGGGCTCCGGGCGTTTCGTCACCCCCGACATCCCCGAGGCCCCATGGCTCTCTCCGCCCTCGCGCTCTGCTCCCGCGCGTTGCTGAAGATCGGCGCGCAGCCCGTCGCCTCGCTCGATGAGGGGACGGCGGAGGCGGAGGTCGCGGCCAACCTCTATCCCGGCGTGCGCGACGCGCTGCTGTCGATCCACCCCTGGAGCTTCGCCACCGGCCAGGCCAGCCTGGCCCGGCTGTCGGCCCGGCCGACCGGCGACTTCCAGAACGCCTTCCAGCTGCCGCCCGGCTTCCTGCGCGCACTCTCCGCCGGCCCGCCCGGCGCGGGGCGTGGCCTGTCCTATCGCATCCTGGAGAGCCGGCTGCACACGAATGCCGAGCAGGTGGTGCTGACCTACGTGTTCCGTCCCGACGAGAGCGGCTTCCCGCCGTTCTTCGACGCGGCGCTGGTTGCCCGGCTGGCGGCCGAGTTCTGCCTGCCGCTGACCGAGAATTCGGGCCGTGCCGAGATGCTGCACCGCCTGGCGGAGGCGGAGCTGCGCAGCGCGCGCCTGGCCGACAGCCAGCAGGCGACGGTGCGGGCCATCGAGGACTTCCCGCTGATCGCCGCGCGGCGCGGCGGCGGAGGCGCCTGATGGCCACCGCCCGCACGCTGAAGACCAGCTTCACCTCCGGCGAGGTCTCGGCCGAGCTGCTCGGCCGGCCGGACCTGCGCGCCTATGCCAACGGCGCGGCCAGGCTGCGCAACGTGTTCATCCAGCCCACCGGCGGCGTGCAGCGCCGCCCCGGGCTGCGCCACGTCGCCACGCTGCCGGGCCCGGCGCGGCTGATCCCCTTCGAGTTCAACACCGAGCAGACCTACCTGCTGGCGCTGCAGGACGGCGTCATGCGCGTCTTCGTCGGCGATGCCGAGACCGCCGTGGTCGCCGGCCCCTGGACCACCGCCATGCTGCCGCAGCTCGCCTGGACGCAGAGCGCGGACACGCTGCTGGTGGTGCATCCGGAGATGCCGCCGATGCGCATCACGCGCACCAGCCATACCAGCTGGACGGTGCGGGAATGGCTCTACACCTGGCCTCCGACCCACCGCTTCGGCGACCCGTCGATCACGCTGACGCCGAGCGGCGTCACCGCCGACATCGACCTCGTCGCCAGCGGGCCGGTGTTCCAGGCCGGCCATACGGGCCGGATGTTCCGCATCGGCAGCCGGCTGGTCTACATCCGCGGCGTCGTCTCGCCGACGCAGGCGCTGGCGACGGTGGATGGCGCCTTCGCCAACACCAACGCGACGGCCGACTGGGAGGAGCCCGCCTTCTCGCCCGTGCGCGGCTGGCCCGCCACGCTCGCCTTCCACCAGGACCGGCTGGCGATCGGCGGCTCGCGCGACCTGCCGAACCGGCTGTGGCTGTCGCAGACCGGCGACCTGTTCAACTTCGACGTCGGCACCGGCCTCGACGACCAGGCGATCGGCTTCGGCCTGGTGTCGGACCAGGTGAACGCGATCCGCGGCCTGTTCTCCGGGCAGCACCTGCAGATCTTCACCTCCGGCGCCGAGTGGATGGTGACCGGCTCGCCGCTGACGCCGGCGAACATCCAGATCAACCGCCAGACCCGCGTCGGCTCGCCGGTGGTGCGCACCGTGCCGCCGGTGGACGTGGACGGCGCGACCATCTTCGCCGCGCGCAGCGGGCGGGGCATCTACGAGTTCGTCTACACCGACCTCCAGCAGGTCTACCAGGCGAACGACCTGGCGCTGGTGGCGAAGCACCTGGTGCGCGACCCGGTCGCCCTTGCCTACGACCAGGTGCGGCGGCTGCTGCACGTGGCGATGGCCGACGGCACGCTGGCGACGCTCACGCTGTACCGCGCCGAGCAGGTCACCGCCTGGACGCGGCAGGAGACCGCCGGCGCCTTCCGCTCGCTCGCCGAGATCGAGGGCGTGGTCTGGGCCGCGGTGGAGCGCAACGCCAGCTGGCGGCTGGAGCGCTTCGACGACGAGCTGGCGCTGGACGCCGCGCTGACCGGCGAAAGTGCGACAGGCCCGCAGGACACCTGGCTCGGCCTCGAGCACCTGAACGGCCTGGCGGTCGGCGTGCTGGCGGATGGCGCGCCGCACCCGGACGCGGCGGTGCTGGCCGGCAAGGTCGTGCTCGATCCGCCGGCGAGAGCGGTGCAGATCGGGCTGCGCTTCACCCATGTGATCGAGCCGCTGCCGCCGGACCTCACCTCGGCGACCGGCGTGCGCGCCGCGCCCGTGCGGCTGGTGTCGGTGACGTTCCGGCTGCTGGAGACCGCCGCGCTGGCCGTCGACATCGGCACCGGCATGCGGCCGGTGCCGTTCCGCCGCCTGGACACGCCGCTGCTGGACAGCGCGCCGGTGCGCTTCACCGGCGACCTGCGGCTGCGGGCGCTGGGCTGGCGGCGCGACGCGCTGGCCCCGCTCTGGCGCATCGAGGACAGCACGCCGCTGCCGCTGACGCTGCTCGCCGTCACCACGGAGACGAGGAGCACGGAATGACCCTTCGATCCCCCGTCACGAGGACACCCCGCTGATGGCCGCGCTCGCATCCGTCGCCACCCTGGTCGCCGCCGGCACCTCGGCGGCCGGCTCCCTCCGCCAGGCCGACGCGCAGCGGCAGAACCAGCGCGCCCAGGCCGGCCTGGCGCAGCAGCAGGAGCAGTCGCGCCAGCAGGAGCTGGTGGTGCAGCGCGAGAAGGACCGTCTGGAGCGCGAGCAGACCCTCGCGCGCACCATCGCCTCCACGCGCGCCCGGCTCGGCGCCGCCGGCGTCGCGCCGGATGACGGATCCGCGGCGGCGATCACCACCGGCCTGCGCCGCACCGCGGCGGAGGCGGAGGACGCGAGCGACGAAGCCTTCCGCATCCGCCTCGCGCGCGGCCGCTCCAGCCTGCTGTCGCCGGATGGCGGCGGCGTGACCGCCGCACTCTCCGTCGGCCGCACCCTCGGCCAGGCCGCGCGCAGCCTGCTCGGCTGACCCCGGCTTCCCGCCCCTTCCCGATCAGAGGCCCCGACCGATGGACGAGCACATCCGCATCGGCGACGTCGCGCCACGCGTGCAATACGCGGCCGACGGCGTCCAGACCGCCTTCCCCTACCCGTTCCCGATCTTCGAGCCGGACGACCTCGAGGTCCGCTTCGGCAACCTGGTGCAGCGCGCCGGCTTCGTGATCGCCGGCGCCGGGGATTCCGATGGCGGCATCGTCACCTTCGCGTCGGCGCCTGCCCCGGGCATGCTGGTCACGCTGCGCCGCAACCTCGTCGTCGCCCGCACCAGCGACTTCCAGGAAAACGGGATCCTGCGCGCGCGCACGCTGAACGACGAGCTGGACTACCAGGTTGCCGCCCTGCAGGAGGTGAAGGAGGAGCTCGGCACCGCCATCCGCCTCGACCCGTCCGAGGTCGGCACGCTGACGGCGCTGCCGCTGCGCGCGGCGCGGGCGAACCGCCTGCTCGCCTTCGACAGCGTCGGCGACGTCACCGTCTTCGACCGGCGCGAGGGCACGGTGACGCTGCCCTTCCCCGGCGGCGTGCCGCGCAGCGTCGAGGACAAGTTCGCCGAATCGCTCTCCGCCCGCGACTTCGGCGCGGTGGGCGACGGCGCGGCGGATGACGGCCCGGCGCTGCAGGCAGCGCTGAACGCGGCGTCGGCGACCGGCCGGCACCTCGAGATCAACGAGGGGACCTTCCGCACCACGATGCCGCTGCGCCTGGCCTCCTCGGCCGCGGGCCTGACGATGCGCGGCAGCATCCTCTATGCCGGGCCCGGCGGCCAGGCGGCGCTGACGATCGGCGATGGCGGCACGGTGAACACGCAGGGGCGCAGCTATCTCGGCCTCTCGGTCATCCGCGCGACGCAGAGCGACTGGCTGAGCGAGGGCGATGTCGGCATCCGCCTGTTCAACATCGACGCCTGCACGGTGGAGGTGCGCCGCGCCGAGCGCTTCACCATCGGCCTCCAGCTCGCCGGGGACGGGCGCGGCTGCGAGGACAGCACCATCCACCTGCACCGGCTGATCGACAACCGGATCGGGCTCGACTGCCGCACGCTGACGGCCAGCGCCTGGATGAACTCGCTGCGCTTCATCGGCGGGCACTTCGCCTGCTCCGCCGGCACCAACCCCGCGCAGGCGCGCTTCGGCGTGCGGCTCTCCGCCGCCCCCGGTGCCTACACGCTGCACAACGCGCACGCCTATTTCGGCCCGGCCTTCGAGCTGCAGCGCCAGGGCACGCCCGGCACGGTGGATGCGATCCCCTTCCTGCTGGAAGTGGACGGTCGCGCGCTGGTCGCGCGCAGCGTGCGGATGGAGGCGTGCTCACCCTTCGTCGCGCGGCACACCGGCGCCTTCAACGACGCGGTCTACGAGGTCGCCTTCGTCGGCACCTACGGCTTCCTCGGCGCCGCGGTGGACTACCCGGCGGGCGCGACGCGCGCCGGCGGCACGGTGCTGCCGCTGCACCAGGCCGCCGCGGCGCACGGCACGCCGCGCCTGGTGGCGGCGGCCGAGCATGTCCGCAGCCGCGCCTTCCGCCAGACCGTGGTCTCCTTGGGCGGCGTCGGCTTCGACGGCATGGCGGTGCTGTCCGGCAACCCGAGCGGTCCGCCATCGACGCTGAACGGCTTCTGCTTCCCGGGCCTGACCAGCATCGGCCTCAACGCCGACAGCATCACCCTGCCGACCAGCCGTGCCCTCGGCTTCGTGGTGGAGTGCGGCGAGTGCAAGGAGTTCTTCATCGCCGCCGAAGGCGCGCAGCTGCGGCCCGTCGTGCTGCAGTTCGACGCGGCGGAGAACGTGCTGGGCGACACCAGCCCGGTGCTGTTCTCCAACATGAACACCGTCTGGGCCGGGAGCCCGAGCTTCTTCCACGAGGGCAACGCCGACCTCGACAGCCTCACCGGCGGGCTGGCGCTGAACCGGCTGCAGCGGGTGACGCTGCACGCCAGCGCACGCTTCGCCGTGATCGGCGTGCGCGGCGGCGTGGCGGGCGCGGAGCTGAAGGCGCTGCGGCTCTTCGCGCCGGCGCTCTGCGCACCGATGGTGCTGTCGGGCGGCGGGCGCGCCTGGGGCCAGCGCGAATACACCGCCAGCATCGCCTGGACGGTGCCGAGCCTCGGCCCGGGCGCCACCGCGACGGCCGACGTCACGCTGCCCGGCGTGCGCCAGGGGGATTTCGTCGCCGCCGGCTTCGCGCGCTCCAGCGGCTTCTGGAACGGCGGCCTGATCTTCCATGCGTCGGTCGGCGGCCTCGGCGGTGCCGACCAGGTGCGCGTCACGGTGCAGAACATCACCGGCGGCACCATCGCCGGCGCGGACGGCACGCTGTTCGTCCGCGCCACCAAACCGCGGCTGTGACGCGTCGCGGCCCCGCAAACCCCGGCTGCAGGAGATTTGCCATGCCTCATACCAGCCGTCCTTGCCTGGCCGATGGGACGCCGGGCGTCCCATGCCGGTAGTCCGCCGGCGCAGCAAGGCCTTCACCCAGGCCTTTGGCGAGGCGCTGCGCCTCGTCGTCCTGGACTACGCCAACTTCGTCCGCGGCTGGGGCGAGCTGCAGGAGGACGAGGACCCCAAGCTGTTCGGTACCCGGCACGCCGCCGCGAAGGCCTGCCTCGCCCACCTCACCGAGCTGCTGAAGCTGGTCGGCGAGGACGCCGGTGCCGAGCACGTGCGCGACGGCTTCGCCCTGCTGCACGAGGCGCAGGCCGCGCTCGGCGTGCCGCAGGACGATGAGGATCCGCCGCAAGACGGCCGCGGCGATGGCTGAGTTCGTCGAGTTCGCCTGGGTCTGGAACCGCATCCAGGCCCAGGAGATGCCGGCGGTGCACCGGCGCATCGCGCGCTGGCTCGGCGCGCGCCGTGCCGCCGGCGACCGCCGGCTGCTGCTCACCGCCTTCCGCGGCTGCGGCAAGTCCACGCTGGTCGGGCTCTACTGCGCCTGGTGGCTGCTGCGCGATCCCGCCTCGCGCATCCTGGTGCTCGCCGCCGACGGGATGCTGGCGGTGAAGATGGTGGGAACGGTGCGGCGCATCCTGGAGCGCCACCCGCTCTGCGCCGCGCTGCTGCCGGGCACGCCGGAGGCCTGGGCGATGGACCGCTTCACCGTGGCGCGCGAGGCCGTGCTGCGCGATCCGTCCATGCTGGCCGCGGGGCTGTCGGGCAACATCACCGGCAGCCGCGCCGAGCTGATCATCTGCGACGACGTGGAGGTGCCCGGCACCTGCGACACGCCCGGCCGCCGCGCCGAGCTGCGCGAGCGGCTGCGCGAGACCGAGTTCGTACTGACCCCCGCCGGCACCATCCTCTACATCGGCACGCCGCACTGCGCCGACAGCCTCTACCGGCCCGCGGCCGAGGGCGGCGACGGCTTCCTCGCCGGCTACCGGCGGCTCAGCGTGCCGCTGCTCGACGCCGACGGCGCCTCGGCCTGGCCCGAGCGCTTCCCGGCGGAGCGCATCGCCGAACTCCGGGCGCGCGTCGGGCCGCTGCACTTCGCGCGGCAGATGCAGCTCGAGGCGGTGGAGGAACGGGCGGCCCGGCTCGATCCCGCGGCACTGATCCGCTACGCCGAGGAGCCCGACTACCGGGAGGCCGGCGGGCGGCCGGTGCTGTCGCTGCTCGGCCGGCGCCTGGTCTCCGGCGGCGGCTTCTGGGACCCGGCCTTCGGCCGCGCCGGCGGCGGCGGCGACGGCTCCGTCCTCGCCTGCACCTATGCCGACGCCGAGGCCAACCACTTCCTGCACCGGATGATCTGGCTGACGCATGAGCCGGACGCGGCGGAGGACCCCGCGACGCAGCAGTGCCGCGCCGTGGCCAGCGTCGCGCGCGACCTGCTGCTGCCGGTGCTGCGCGTGGAGACCAACGGCATCGGCCGCTTCCTGCCGGCGCTGCTGCGGCGCGAGATGGCACGCGCCGGCGCCGCCTGCGCCGTGGTGGAACACACCAGCCGCCGCGCCAAGGCGGACCGCATCCTGGGCGCGCTGGACCCGGCGCTCGCGGCGCGCCGGCTCTACGCGCACGAGGCGGTGTTCCGCACGCCCTTCGCGGCCGAGATGGCGGCCTGGCGCCCCGACGTGCCGAGCCTGCGCGACGATGCGCTGGATGCCCTGGCCGGCTGCCTGCTGGCCGAGCCGGTGCGGCTGCCCGGCGCGCCGCCC
>JAIEOP010000479.1 GCA_019750465.1 Acetobacteraceae bacterium
GGCGCGGGCCGCGTCCGCGGCCTCGGCGCGCCATCTGGCGCGCCGCATGGGTCAGCCTTTGACCGAGTTGGTATGAGACACCCTGTGTCCACCCTTGATCGGTCAGGCGGCGCAGCGCCGGGCGGCGCTCGCCACGACCTGTGTCGCCGGGCCGGAGCCGCACGACGCTCGCGGCGGCGTGTGGATGCGACCGGCGTGCCAGAAGTGGGCCGGACCCCGTGCTCCCCGACTGCGTCGCGGAGGGTCAATGGGGCTCCATGCCGCCGCGGTCCGGTGCGCATCGCCGGCCGCGGGGTGTGGCCGACGGAGGTGCCTCGTCCCGGACATCCGCCAGTTCCGGGAGGATCGGCCCGCGGTCACGGGCGCGCGCCGACCCAACCGCCGCGGCGAGCACGCCGATGAGCCGTTCGGCATCGGAACCGGCATGCCGGGCGATCCAGCGCCGGATGCAGAGGCTCTCCAGCAGCGTCCCGCCGATCGCCGCTGCCGGCGGCTCGCGGCCATCGCACCCGAGATGATGTAGACCGCGACGGCGGCCTCGAGCCTCAGGCCCGAGCGCGGAACGGCAACCGGCGACGCCTGCCTGCCCCCGCATGCCGGCGGAGGCGCTTGCAGGCCGGGCCGCGGGCCGCGGGCCGCCAAGCGGCGGCGCGTGCGCTCGCGTGTCGTGCCGCGCCCGCGTGTGCCGGTGTCGAGCAGCCGCCCCAGCAGCGGTCGCAGGCCCCGCGGGGAATCCGCGGACAGCTGCCGCACGGCCGCCATGTCGGCCGCACGAAGATGCCCACGCAGCGTGTCGGCGCAGATCGCCCGGCCCTCGCCAGCGAAGAGCAGGTCCGGGTTCCACGCGATGCCCTCCACCTCCATCCCGGCCTCGGCGGCGAGGAGCGACACGGCGGCCAGCAACGCGCGGCCGGCGACCTCCGGCGGGGACAAGCCGGGGGGACCAGTCCTCGGGCATCGTCCGGCATGGACCGCCACGCCACGCGGCCTTCGCCGCGCGATGCTCCTCCGCCCAGAGGGGGCCGAGCATGAGGAAGAAGGCGGCGCAGCACCGGAATGGGTGAGGTGCGTCCCAGCAAAAAGGTCCACGCCCTGCGCACCCGTCCGCCTCGGAGCACGCGCAGCAGGTCGCGTTGCAGCTGCAGCAGCGGACGCGCCGCGGCGGGCGACAGGACCACGGGCGCGCAGCACCCGTCGTCGGGCGGTGGGCCGCTCGACCAGCGCGCGACCGACGACCGGACGGCATGGGCGTCGATGGCCGCGGCGCACCCGATACACCAGAGCCGCTGCCGCCCGGCGACGGGCCGGAAGACGACGTTGCCGGAGCACCGGGGGCACCTGGAGGCCGGGAGGCAGCGGGGCCGGGGACACACCAGGTGGAAGCCGAGGATCCACTCGCGCCGCCCTGCACCTCGCCGCGGCTGGCGATGTCCTCCGCGGCGCAGTGCGGGCACCACACGGCCCTCCGCCGCGGCCAGGCCTCGTCCGTCCTGCCGGGCGGGATGGCGAGCCGGAGCGCCGCGGCCGTACCGGCCGGCAGGCCGGCGGCCGCGTCGAGCGCGGCTTCCAGCGCGGCGTCCGCCCGGAGGTCGAGCGCGCGCGCCGCACGCATACCACCGCTCCAGCCCGGCACCAGCACACGGGCGAGATCCTCCGGGGACGCGGCGTAGCGCGCCGCAATCCTCGCAAGCCAGGACGAGGGCGCCTCGCTCTCGGCCGGTGGCGGGGCGAGGGGAAGGCGCGCGGTCAAGCGCCCCGCCGCATAGGCGGGCGCGCGAGGGCCGAGGGACGCAGCCGCAGGGCGTCGGCGCCCGCCGGCCAGATGCCGCGCCAGACCTCCGCATCCTCGAGGCCGGCGAGGTCGACGCGCTCCCGGCCGCTCCGCACGGCGGCGACCGCGACCCGCTCGATGGCCCGGCAGATCGCCAGGGTGATGCCGCCCGACCGCTCGGCCAGCAGCCGGCAGACCCGGCCGCCCTCGACCGGCGAGGCTCGCGCAGCGGCAGCCCCTGCACGAGCAGGGTGACGAACGCCTGGAGCTCCGGCCCCGGTGCCCAGGGGTCGAGCGCGACCTCGGTCAGCCGGCTGCGCAGCTGCGGGTCGGACCGCAAGGCGAAGCGCGCCTCCGGCACGCCGGCGCAGACGATCGCGATCCCGAGCTCGTTCGACAGGAACCGCAGCAGCTGCAGGAAGCCGCGCTGCTGGCGCGGGCCGCCGACGAGCGCGGAGTTCACCTCATCGACCACCAGCACCCGCGTGCCGACCTCGCGGAGCATCCGGAAGGTCTCCTCGCGCAGCGCCATCGGGTGCTGGCGCAGCGCCAGCGCGACGGGCGCGCCGATCGCCTTGTGGATCTGCACCAGGAAGGCGCGCTCGGACGGCTCCGCGGGCATAAGGGCGAGCGCCTCCGGATGCGGCTGCACCCCCCGCTTCCGCGACGGGCGGCACCGCGCGGTCGCGCCCGAACTTGCGCAGCAGGCTGGTCTTGCCCATGCCGGACTCGGCGAGCAGCAGCACGCCCTCCATCCGGTCGCCCCGCGGCTGCTCGAAGGCCTCGGCCAGGGTGGCGAGCACGCGCGCTGCCGGCCCGTGCGTGATCCAGCGCTTCGCGCGGATCGTCCCCACGCGGGCCTCAGCGCCCCCCGATGCCAGGTCCCTGACCGCGGGGTGGAGATGGGCGAGGCCGCCGCTCACTGGTGCACCTTCGGGCTGTCGGGCGCAGGGCCGCGGAGCGGCGTAGTGTCCGGCAGCCCGAGCGCCTGCCGTGATGGCCTGCGTCGCTTGCCGCTGGACGGCCCGGGTGAGACCCGCCGCGCGGCAGGGGCCGGGAGACCGCGACGGACCCCAGGGCGACGCGCCAGGGCCGGCCAGCCGGAGCGCCTGTCAGTGAGCGATCCGCACGACCTCCCAGCCCGGGCGGGCCTATCCCAACCCGAGGAGGTCAGCCCATGCCATTCCATGCCGGTCTCGCCGAACTGCTTGCCCGCCTGCGCAAGCTTGCCCCCGCGGCCGAACTGCCCGTTGCCATCGGTTCGACGTATACGTCGAACCCCTCGGGCCTGGTGGTCGACACCCTCATCGCGCCGGCCACCCGGTCATCCCGATCCATCCCAACATCCTCAAGGCCTGCCGGCCCCGCTATCGCGCCGCCGGCGGCAAGTCCGACCCGGGCGATGCCTTCCTGCTCGCCGATGTCCTGCGCACCGACGGGCATCGCTGCCGCCCGCTCCGGCCGGCCTCGGCCGAGATCAGGGCGCTGCGCGCCCTGGTCCGCGGCCGCGACGACCTGGTCCGCCAGCGCCTTGCCCTGGCCAACCAGCTCCGCAGCCTCCTCGACGGCTTCTGGCCCGGCGCCGCCGCCCTCTTCGCCGACATCAGCAGCCCGATCGCGCTCGCCTTCCTCCGCCGCTACCCAACCCCCGACAGCGCCGCACGCCTCGGGACCAAGCGCCTCGCCAGCTTCCTCGCCCAGCACAGCTACCGCGGCCGCCGCACCCCCGCCGCACTGCTCGCCCGCCTGCGCGCCGCCCCCAACGGCCTGGCCAGCGAGCCGGAGGCCGACGCCAGGGGCGAGATGGTCCGCGCCCGCGCCACCCTCCTCGAGCCGCTCGGCGCCGAAATCGCCCGCCTCTCCGCCCGCATCGAGCACGCCGTCGCCGAACTGCCCGGCGGCCAGATCGTCATGTCCTTCCCGCGCGCAGGCCGCGTCTGCGCCGCCATTGGCAGCATGCTTCCAACCCTCGCCGGACTCGGCGATGTCCGCGAGCGCTTCCCGACCGAGGACCAGCTCGCCGCCGAGGCCGGCGTCGCGCCCGTCATCCACGCCTCCGGAAAGACACGCGGCGTCGCCTTCCGATGGGCCTGCGACAAGAACCTCCGCGCCGCCATCACGACCTTCGCCGACAACTCCCGACACGCATCCCCTTGGGCTGCCACCGTCTGTCGCAGCGCCCGAGAGCGCGGATGCAAGCACCCCCGCACCATCCGAATCCCGGCACGCGCATGGGTCCGCGTCCTCTGGAAGGCATGGCAGGACAGACAAACCTACAACCCCGCACAACATACCGCCGCCACCAAGATCGCCGCCTGACACTTCAGGGTGGACACAGGGTGTCTCACGCCGCCAGCGCCGGCCGCGCCCGTGCCATCTCGCCCAGCGCCGCATGCCAGGCCTGGAACATCAAGAGGTTCCAGATCATCCGGTCCCACCCCCGCCCCTGCCGCGTGTAGCCCTCCCACAGCCGCCGGCAGGCGCCGACGTTCAGCAGCCCGTGCGCGGCCAGCGCCTCGCGGCTCAGCAGCGCCTCCGCCCAGTCGCGCAGCCCCTCCTTCACCCAGAGCTCGACCGGCGCGCTGAAGCCCATCTTCGGGCGGTCCACGATCGCCTGCGGCACGTGCCGGTAGAGGATCCGCCGCAGCGGCACCTTGCCCGTCTCGCCCTCCACCTTGGCCGCGGTCGGGAAGCGCCAGGACAGCTCGATGACGCGGTAGTCCAGCAGCGGGCAGCGCACCTCGAGCGAGGTGGACATGCTGGCCCGGTCCACCTTGGCCAGGATGTCGTCGATCAGGAAGGAGGCGCTGTCCATGAAGGTCAGCCGGTCGATCGGCGTCGAGCGGCCGAGCCGGTAGGCCTCCGCCGCCAGCTGCGGGGTGAAGGCGGCGGGGTCGGCCAGCAGCCCGCCCGGGTCGAGCGACTGCGACATGATGACCTCGCCGAAGGCCTCCGGGTCGCCATTGTCCAGCAGGCGCTGCAGCAGGCCGAGCCGCCGCTCCAGCTTCTGGCTGCCCCAGCGCCCGGCGGCGGGACCGGCCAGGTGGGCGATCAGCCCCCCCGCCACCGCCCGCAGCGGCCCCGGCACCGCGGCGCGGCGGGCCAGCCACTTGTCGGCCGCGGCATAGCGCTGGTAGCCGCCGAACAGCTCGTCCCCGCCATCGCCCGACAGCGCCACCGTCACCCCGCGCCGCGCCATGCGGCAGAGCAGCGTGGTGGGGATGATGCTGTCGTCGGCGAAGGGCTCGTCGCAGATCCCCGGCACCTCGCGCACCATGGCGAGCGTCTCGGCCGGGGTGACGACCTGCTCCTCGTGCCGGGTTCCCAGGTGGCCGGCGACGGCGCGGGCGTGCCCCGCCTCGTCCCATTCCTTCGCCGAGAAGCCGATGGCGAAGCTGCGCACCTCGGCCCCGGTCGCCGCCATCAGCGCGGTGACCAGGCTGGAATCGATGCCGCCCGAGAGGAAGGCGCCGAGCGGCACGTCCGCC
The DNA here is from genome assembly GCA_019750465.1 of Acetobacteraceae bacterium. Classification (GTDB taxonomy): domain Bacteria; phylum Pseudomonadota; class Alphaproteobacteria; order Acetobacterales; family Acetobacteraceae; genus JAIEOP01. The sequence continues at coordinate 5,260 of JAIEOP010000479.1, forward strand.
ACCATGCGCCGCGCCACCGCGTCGCGCAGCAGCGCCTCCAGCTCCTCGACCGAGGCGGCGCGGCCGCTGGCCTGGGCGTCGAGGCCGGCGAGCGCCGCTTCGCGCAGCGACCAGTAGGGACGGGAGGCGGGGGTCTCGCGCCGCGCCGCCGCGGCGGCGTCGAGCCGCAGCAGATGACCGGCCGGCAGGCGCCGCGCGCCGGCGAAGATGGTCTGTTCGCCGAGCCCGTAGCCGAGCTGCAGGAAGCCGGCGAGGGCGGGCTGGGAAATGCCCGGGTCGAAGCGCGGATGCGCCCAGAGCGCCTTCAGCTCAGAGGCGAAGAGGAAGCTCTCCCCGGCCCAGGCGTAGTGCAGCGGCTTCTTGCCGATACGGTCGCGGGCCAGCCACAGGCAGCGCTCCCGCCGGTCCCAGACGCCAAGGGCGAACATGCCGTTGAGGCGCGGCAACGCGGCCTCGACGCCCCATTCCGCGATGGCCTCCAGCAGGATCTCGGTATCGGAGTGCCCGCGCCAGGACTGCGGGCGGCCGCGCGCCGCCTCGATGGCGGCGCGCAGCTCGGCGAAATTGTAGATCTCGCCGTTGAAGACGATGGCGTAGCGGCCGCAGGCCGAGAGCATGGGCTGGTGCCCGGCCGGCGAGAGGTCGAGGATGGAGAGGCGGCGGAATCCGAGCGCGGCGCCGCCCTCGCGGTCGATCCAGGTGCCCTCGTCATCGGGCCCGCGATGCACCAGGCGGTCGCGCATGGCGGCGACGAGGTGGCCGGCGGTGGGCTCGTCGCCGATGCCGCCCGGGGTGATGAAGCCGGCAATGCCGCACATGCTGGTCCGCTCTCGGCGCTGCGCCCGGAAGGGCCGGGCAGGTCCGCAGCACGCTATGCCGCGGGTGCGAAGATATCGCGAAGCCTTCCGTGCTGCCAATGTGGCGCCGTCACTCCGGGCGGTCGGGGTGGCGCAGCAGCCAGAGGCGTTCATGCGCGGCGACGAGGGCGGCCATGGCGTGCTGCCGGCGTCGGGGGTCGGGGTCCGCTTCGAGCGCGTCCTCGCCGAGGCGGAGAAGCCTGGCGGCGAGGTGGAGGCGTCCATCGTCGCAGGCGCGGTGGACCGTGGCGAGAAGCAGATCCTGCAGGCGTCGGCCGCGCTGGGGTGTCATGGCCAGGGGGCGACGGGCGAGGGTCGCATCCGCCAGAGGTGGAGGGGTGTCCACGATGCGCCCGGCGCAGCGGTGGAGAGCGTCGGGTGATGAGGCAAAGAGAAAGCCGGACACCTTGCGGCGTCCGGCTTCGGTCAGGCGATGGAACGCTCAGGCGGCCTTGCGGCGGGCACGGGCCAAGCCGAGGCCGAGCAGGCCGGCGCCGAGCAGGGCAAGGGTCCCGGGCTCGGGGATGGCGGCGGCGTTGGCGCTGAAGGTGAAATTGTACTGGCTGACCACGTTCGGGTCACCCGCCGTCTGGAAGGACAACGAGTAGGTGCCCGGCGTCGCGTCGAAGCCCGCATAGTTCATCGTCGCGGTACCTTCCAGAACGATGCCGCTGTTGTTCTGCGTGCTGATGGCCAGCGAGTCGAGGTCGAGCGTGAAGGTCGGCGCGACGGTCGGCACGCTGAGGAAAGCGGCGACCGGTGCGAAGGGGCTGAAGCTGAAATCCTGGATGGTGCCCGTGTTGCCGAACAGGGGGGCCAAGTCCAGCGTCGCCACGGTGACGAGGACACTGCCGCTGCCACCGCCCGCCGGAGCGAAGTCGATCTGCGTGGCGGCGCCGAGCAGCACGCCCGTGCCGCCGCTGTCCTGCGCCTGGTACGCGCCGCTCCAGCCGAGCGTGCTGCCGGCGGCGAGCAGCGGTGCCGCGGCGGCGCTGACGGCGGTGGCCGCCAGCATGCCGAGTGCCGCGACCATGTTCCTGAGGGTGCTCATCGGTAACTCCGTTGCTGCCAGTAGGAGGATGCGTGCGGTCGCACACCAGCCCGTAACTCCATCCCAGCAACCACCGTGCCAAAGACATGCGCCTTTGAAATTCAAAGTGTTATGGATTTCTGATTTCGCCTGAGCCCGCGTCTGTAAAGCCCTCCGACATGCCCCTGCCGCGGTGTCGCCGCCTTGGGGCAGCGCAATACGGCACTGCCCCAGTCGAAGGGCCCAGCTTTCGGATACGGCCGGGCGCGGGGTGGGCAGACGCCTGCCAGCGGCCCCGCTCCATCTGCTGCCGCTCGCTGCTTCTTGGTTCCCTGGTGCCTGTCGTCGCCGACTGCGGCGTGCTGTTCCGGGAGGGCCGCGATCGGGCCGGCGCCTTGACGCAACACCAATCCGGCTGACCGACAAGAGCGGCGCGGATACGCGGCCCGCCACCATCGCGCGCAACCGCGGCGCACAATATCAATCATTTTCCGCACCAATCTCTCGGCGTCAGCCCCCCGAGCCTCTATGATCGACCTCGGGCCGTGCACCGGCTGCGTTCCGCGCCGCTTCCGGGGGGCCGGGCAGATAGCGAGGTCACCCATGCCTGCCCGCCTTCCCATGCTTCCGCTGGCGCTCACCGCCCTGCTGACTGCTGGCCTGGTCCTCGTCACGCTCGGCCTGACTCAGGCGTCGCAGGTCCGCGACAATCGAGTAGGGGCGGCCAGCCCGCTGCCGCAGCAGGTCCTGATCCGGCTGCAGCAGGCGCGCCCGGCGGAAGCGGGGCGGCCGACTGCTGAATTGCGCACTGGGCGCTGAGACGGGGCAATGCGGGACCTCGCCTTCACCGCTGTCATGCTCGGACTGCTGCCGCTGGCGGCGGCGCAGCCCTTCGTCGGCGTGCTGCTGTGGTCCTGGGTCTCCTTCATGAACCCGCATCAGATGATGTGGGGCTTCGCCTCCGGCGTGCCCTGGGCCCTGCTGGTGTTCGGCACCACCGTGCTGGGCTGCCTGCTGGCGCGCGAGCCGCGGCACTTGACGGTGAACGCGGTGACCGTGCTGCTGGCGCTGTTCCTGGTCTGCATCACGCTCACCTCGCTTGTCGCGATCGTGCCGCCCGTGCGCGTCTGGGAGAAGTGGGAGTGGGTTTCGAAGGTCCTGCTGGGCCTGCTGCTGACGGCGGCGCTATTGAACAGCCAGCGGCGCATCCATGCGCTGGTCTGGCTGATGGTGATCTCCATCGGCTTCTTCGGGGTGAAGGGGGGTGCCTTCACCCTGCTGACCGGCGGCGCACACATCGTCATGGGGCCGCCGAACAGCCCCATCGGCGACCGCAACCAGCTTTCCGTGGCCCTGCTGGTTGCGATCCCGCTGATGAATTACCTGCGCCTGCAGTCCCGCCACAGGATCGTCCGCCAAGGCCTGGTGGCGGCAATGGCGCTGACCTTGTTCGCCGCCGTCGGCAGCCAGTCGCGCGGGGCCCTGGTGGGCCTGGCCGCGACCGCCGTGTTCCTGTGGTTCCGCAGCCCGCACAAGCTGCTGTCCGGGCTGGCGATCGCGGCCGGCGTCGGCCTGGCGCTCTGGTTCATGCCCGAGAGCTGGTGGCAGCGCATGGGCACCGTGGAGACCTATGAGGCGGATGCCTCGGCGATGGGCCGCGTCCAAATCTGGAAAGCGTCGCTGCAGATCGCGCTGGCCTATCCGCTGGCGGGAGCCGGCTTCTACAGCATGTATACGCGCGAGGTTCTCGACATCGTCGCACCCGGGACCAGGCCCCTGGCAGCCCACAGCATCTGGCTGGAAGTGCTGGGGGAGCACGGCTTCCCGACCTTCTTCGTCTGGCTCGGCATCCTCCTGGCGGGGGTGTTCTACTCGCTGCGCATCGGCGCCCTCGCCCGCGGACGGCCCGAGCTGCAATGGGCGGCGGACCTGGCGCGCATGGCGCAGGTCTCGGTCGTGGCCTACACGACGGCCGGCAGCTTCGTCTCGCTGAGCTATTGGGATTTCTTCTGGACGCTGCTGGTGGTACTCGGAGCGACACATGGCCTGGTCGCCGCCGCCGCCCGCCAGCCGCGCGCCGCGGAGCCGGTGCAAGCGGCGCGCGCGCAGCAGGGCTGGCGGGTACGGACCGCCGGCAATGCATCTCGTCCCACCGTCGCCGGCCTGGGCAAGCCAGGTCCCTGACCCACACGGATCGCCAGGAACAGCCGCATGGACGCGATCTACTACCTCACCATGCTGATCGGGATCGCCTGGCTTGCGGTGTGGAGCGTGCTGCCCGAGGAAAGCCCGCTGCAGCGGTGGTGGTGGCCTTTCGACATGACCACTCCCGAGACACGGCCGCCCGAAGAGACCACGGGGCCACGCCGGCATGGCCGCGCCGCGGGCAACCGCTGGCGCCCCGCCAGGAGGGGCAGCGAGACGCCGCCCACGGCTCGTAGATAAGTTGGGATAGCCGCAGATGACCCGCCCCTGGCCGCCCTCTGCAAGCCCGGCAGACCAGCAGCCTGCCAGCTCGCACCCCGCCCTGCACCACCCTGCGCTGCGCCGCCGCCAGGGATTGCTGCTGCCGCTGCTGCTGGTTGCAGGCTGTGCCGCGCCGCAGCCCGCCGACGCGCAGCAGGCCCGGCGCTCGGCCCGCACCGCTGCCTCGATGCCCGCCGGGATCGGGCGCGTGCAGATCCAGAACGCCGGGAGGCGTCCCCTCTCCTCGGGCGTGACGACGTTTGGCCAGGCCTTTGCGGCGGGTGAGGTTGCGTCCGGGTCCGGCCTGGTGGCG
>JAIEOP010000180.1 GCA_019750465.1 Acetobacteraceae bacterium
GATGCGCCGCCGGGCGCGCGCCCGGTCCTGCGCGGGGTCGCCAGCCTTCCCGGCCGCGTTGCGCCCTGGACGCTCATCGACCTGGCGTCGGAGCTGCATGGTCTCGGCGCCGATGCGACCGAACTGCTGGCGCTGGCGGCCGGGGTGCCGCTGCGCACGGTGCCGACCGCGCCATGGGCCGGGCGCGAAGGGGGCAGCGTCCTTGCCGCGGTGGCCGCGGCCACGCGCTGCGCCGATCCCTTCCGCGCGGTGCCCTGGCCGCTGGAGGCCGCGATCCGCCAACTCGCCGACTGGCGCCTGGCCGAGGCGGAGCGCCGGCGCATCGTCGCCTGCACCGGCATCGAATGGTTCAAGCTGTCCCGGCTGCGGAGCGCGCTGGCGCACCACGCCGGCACGCCGCAGATCATCCAACGCGGCTCGGAGGCCATCCGCCTGGCGCGGCGGGGCGGCGGCGCGGTCGGGGTCTGGGCGGCGACCATGCCGGAGGACCTGCCGGCGCGCTGCGCCGCCGCGGGCGTGCCCCTGGTGCGGCTGGAGGACGGCTTCATCCGCTCCGCCGGGCTCGGCGTCCGGCTGGCGCCGGCGGCCTCGCTGGTGCTCGACCGGTCGGGCATCCATTACGATCCCGCCTCGGCGAGCGACCTGGAGCGGCTGCTGGCCTGCACGGAATTCGATGCGCCGCTGCTGGCCCGCGCCGCGGCGTTGCGGCGGGCGCTGATCGCGGCCGGCGTCACCAAGTACAACCTCGCCGGCGCGCTGCCGCGCCTGGACCTGCCGACGGGCCGGCCGGTCGTGCTGGTGGCGGGCCAGGTGGAGGACGACGCGGCGATGCTGCGGGGCGGCGCCGCGATCCGCACGAATCTCGGGCTGCTGCAGGCGGTGCGCGCGGCGGAGCCCCAGGCGGTGATCCTGTTCAAGCCGCACCCGGACGTGGAGAGCGGGCTGCGCCGCGGCGCGGTGCCGGAGGCGGCGGCGCTGCGGCTGGCCGATCGCGTCTTGGCCGGGGTGCCGATCGGCCCGCTCTATGGGCAGGTGGATGCGGTGCACAGCATCGCGTCCCTCGCCGGGTTCGAGGCGCTGCTGCGCGGCCTGCGCGTCGTCACCTGGGGCCGGCCCTTCTACGCCGGCTGGGGACTGACGGAGGACCGCGACCCGCCGCCGCGGCGTGGCCGGGTTCTCGGCCTGGATGCGCTGGTGGCCGGTGCGCTGATCCTCTATCCGCGCTGCGTGGATCCGGTGACCGGCCTGCCCTGCCCGCCCGAGCTGCTGCTGGAACGCCTGGCCGTGCCGCGACCGGGCGGCGCGACGCGCGCACGGATCACCGCCACGCCGGTTGCGGCCCTGGTGGCGCGGACCTCCCGGTTCCTGGCGGGCTGGTGGGCGGCGCGCTGACGCCGCGGGCGCTCAGAAACCGCCGAGCCCTACGGCGATGAGCACCCACAGCGAGAGCGACGCCCCGACGATCAACAGCAGCGCGATCGGGCGCGACAACCGGTCCTTGCCGCGTCCCTCCGCGTGGTCCGGGGCGAGCCAGCCGGTCTCCGAATCGGTCATTCCCCACCCCCCCCAGGCCGGCCCGGATACCGGGGCCGGGCGGATTCGCCCGCATCCTGTCCTCTCCGCCTGCCGGGGGGCGCGGGACGGATCAGCACGGATAGTCAACCCGCGCCTGTTCAAGGCGCAAGATGAAGCGCGCCGCAGACCGCGAATCCGGCGAGGCTGTGGCACGAGGACCGACAGTGCGACCTTGGCATTCAACCAGGGGTGGGTGCCATCGACGCCCAGGGCGCGGCACGCTCGTAGGCGGCTGCGGCACGGTAGATCAGCGCCTCGGCAAAGCCGGGGCCGACCAGCTGCAGGCCGATCGGCAGCCCCTCGGCCCGGCTCACGCCGCACATGACGCTGAGCGCGGGATGGCCGGTGACGTTGAAGGGCGTGCGCGCCTGGCGCGGATAGGTGCGCTCCACCGCCTCCGCGTCGTCGATCCGGCAGGCCACGTCCATGGAGCTGGCGCAGAGCAGCAGGTCGACCTCGGCGAAGGCCGCCTCCACCGCGGCGACCAGGTCGCGCCGCCGCCGCTGCGCCTGCACGTAGTCGGTGCCGGAGAGGAACATGCCGGGCAGCAGCCTGCGGCGGGTCAGCGCGGCGTAGTCGCCGGGGCGCTCGCGCAGCCAGGACTCGTGGATGGCGCAGGCCTCGGGCAGCAGGATCATGCGGTTCACGGCGCCGAATTCCGTCAGCTTCGGCAGGGTGACGGTCGTCACCGCCGCGCCCTCGGCGGCAAGCACGCGCGCCGCCTCCTCCAGCGCCGCGGCCACGTCGGGCGACGCCGGCGTGTCGGCCTCGTGGAAGTGGCGGACGAAGCCGATGCGCAGCCCCTTCAGGCCACGGTGCAGGTCCCGCGCATAGTCCTCCGGGGCGTGGTCGGCGCTGCCGGGATCGAGCGGGTCGTGCCCCGCCATGGCGCCGAGCAGGATGGCGTTGTCGCGCACCGTGCGCGTCATCGGCCCCACATGGTCGAGCGTGAAGGACAGCGGGAACACCCCGCGGCGCGAGACCAGCCCGTAGGTCGGCTTCATGCCCGCGATGCCGCAATGGCTGGCCGGGTGGCGCACCGAGCCGCCGGTATCGGTGCCGAGTGCGGCGGGCAGCATGCGCGCCCCGACCGCGGCACCGGAGCCGGAGGAGGAGCCGCCCGGATGGTGCGCCGGGTTCCACGGGTTGCGCGCCGGCGGGAAGGGCAGGTCGAAGGCCGGCCCGCCGATGGCGAATTCATGCGTGGACAGCTTGCCGGGGAAGACCGCGCCGGCGGCGCGCAGCCGCGCGGTGACGTGCGCATCCTCCCGCGCCACGCGATCGAGGCAGAGCTTCGAGTGGCAGGTGGTGGCATGGCCGGCGAGGTCGATGATGTCCTTCAACCCGACGGGAATGCCGTGCAGGGCGGAGCGCGGCGCGCCGGTGCGCGCGATCTCGGCCTCCGCCGCGCGGGCATCGGCCAGCGCCTCCTCCGCCGTCAGCTTGACGAAGGCGTTCAGGCGCGGGTCGAGGGCGGCGATGCGGGCCAGGCAGTCCTGCAGCAGCTCCACGGGCGAGAGGCGGCGGGCGGCGATCTGCGCCGCCGCCTCCGCGAGGCCGAGGGCGTGCGGTGCGGTCACCGGCCTGGCCTCGGCGGCACGGGGGCGACGCAGGCGGGCAAGGGCTCGGCCTCCGGCGCCGAAGGGCGGCTGAAGCCTGTCCGCATCCTGGCGGCGGCGGCAATCGCCTCCTCGACATCGGCGCGGTGGTCGGCCCAGGCGCGGGCGAGGCCGGCGGCGAGGGCGAGCGTTTCGTTGCTCATCGGGTCGGGGTTCCGGTGTGGCGGGGACACCATCATGCCGGCCCGGCGGACCGGACGGAACCCGGGGCGCGGCGGCTCCCGAAAAAGCCGGGGGCGTCCGGCACCGCCGGGCGCCCCCGCAAGTGGCACCGGACGGGAGCCGGTGCTTTCGGGAGAGACAGGGCCAAGCACGGGGCCCTGTGCGGCATCCTGGCCGCGAAGGCTTGCGATCCGGTTAGCGGCGCCGCGGTTTGCTGCGGCCGGTCGCCAGTCTAGGTAGGCCCGACCCCGTCCGCGTCCGGCGGCGGGGAGGAACCCTGGCGCATGACCCTGCCGCTGACCGGCCTGAAGATCGTCGAACTCGGCCACTACATCGCCGCACCCTTCGCCACGCGCCTGCTGGCCGATCTCGGCGCCGAGGTGATCAAGGTGGAGCCGCCTGAGGGCGACCCGGTGCGCGGCTGGGGCAGCCAGGTGGCGGGCCATGCCGTCTGGTTCAGCGTGCACGGGCGCAACAAGCTCTCGGTCACGCTCGACCTGAAGAGCGCGGAGGGCAGGGCGCGCATCCTGGCCCTGGCAGGGCGCGCCGACGCGCTGGTCGAGAATTTCCGCCCCGGCTATCTCGAGCGCATCGGCCTTGGCCCCGCCGAGCTGCACGCTGCCAACCCCGGACTGATCATCGCCCGCATCAGCGGCTACGGGCAGGACGGCCCCTATCGCGACAAGCCCGCCTTCGGGGCCATCGGCGAGGCGATGGGCGGCCTGCGGCACCTCACCGCCAATCCCGGCCAGACCGAGCACCCGCCGCCGCGCTGCGGCGTCTCGATCAGCGACGACCTGGCGGGCATGTACGCGGCGATGGCGCTGGTCTCCGCCTGCTGGGGGCGGGATGTCGGCGCGAAGCAGGGGGGCAACCACGCGGGGCGGGTGATCGATGTGGACCTCGTCTCCTCCGTGTTCTCCCTGAGCGAGGGGATGCTGCCGGAATACGGCCTGTTCGGCTGGGTCCGGCAGCCCGCGGGGGCTGCCATCCCCACCGCCGCGCCGACCAACACCTACCCCTGCGCCGACGGCAGGTGGCTCTGCGTCGCCGGCAATTCGGACCCCATCTTCAAGCGCCTGATGGCCGCGATCGGTCGGCCGGAGCTGGCGGACGACCCGCGCTTCGCCGACAACGGCCGGCGCTGCGCCAACGTGGCCGAGCTGGACGCGGCGATCGCCGCGTGGACGCGGACGCTGCCGGCCACCGCGGCCGAGGCGGCGCTGGAGGCGGCGGAGGTGCCGTGCTCCCGCCTCTACGACATGCGCGACTGCGTCGAGGATCCGCACTTCCGGGCGCGCCAGGTGGTGATGCAGGTGGAGGACCCGCTGCTCGGGCCGGTGCTGCATCCGGCCGCGCCGTTCCGGCTGGACGGCGTGGCGCCGCGGGAGATGGTGCGCTGGACGGGCCCGGCGGCGGGGGCGCACAACGCGCATGTATTTGGCGAATTGTTGAAGGAGGCCACGGCATGACCGATCGCGTCCAGCTTTCCGAGGTTGCCCCGCGCGACGGGCTGCAGTCCATCGGCCCCTTCGTGCCGACCGAGACGAAGGTCGCCCTGGTGCGCGCCTGCTACGAGGCCGGGCTGCGGCGCATGGAGATCGGCAGCTTCGTCTCGCCGCGCGCCGTGCCGCAGATGGCGGACACCGGCGCGGTGCTGCAGGCGGCGAAGCAACTCGCCGGGCTGGAGTGCACGACCCTCGTCCCCAACAGGAAAGGCTTCGAGGCAGCCATCAATGCGGGGGCCGACCGGCTCGGCCTGTTCATGTCGGTGACCGAGGCGCACAACCGGGCGAACGTGAACCGCACGCGGGAGGAAAGCTTCGCCGACCTCGCCGCCATCGTGCGGGAGACGCCGAAGGGCACCCGCATCCGCTTCAATCTCTCCTGCACCTTCCACTGCCCGTTCGAGGGCGTGGTGCCGGAGGGGGATGCGCTCGACGTCATCGCGCGGGTCGCCGCCCTCGATGCCGAGATGGAGATCGCGCTGGCGGACACCACCGGCAATGCCTCGCCGGACCAGGTGCGGCGGGTGTTCGAGGAGGCGGGGCGACGGTGGGGCGCGCACCGCTTCGCCTATCACGGCCACGACACCTACGGCATGGGCGTGGCCAACGTGACGGCGGCCTGGGAAGCCGGGTGCCGCATCTTCGACGCCGCCGCGGGCGGCATCGGCGGCTGCCCCTTCGCCCCCGGCGCCACCGGCAACGTGGCGATGGAGGACGTCGTCTGGCTGTTCGGGCGCATGGGCGTGCCGACCGGCGTCGACTTCCCGAAGCTGCTGCTCGCGGCCGACCTGGCGGCGGGCATTCCCGGCGCGGTGCCGGGCGGCGCGATGCGGCGGGTGCCGTCCGTGCGCCAGGCTGCGTAGGCCGGGACGGGTCGGGCACGCCGCGTCCACCTTCCCTTTACGCGAATAGGCGACTCTGTGTGGTGCGAAGCCGCCGGCGCCGGGACCCATTCCCGGCGGGCGCGCTGCTCCAGGCGGAAGGCATGCTCGACGACAGCAAGGAGTTCGCCCTCGCGCGATGCCGCGACGCCGTCGAATCCATGACGCGGTTCGGGTTGGCCCCGACGCCGCGGCACTACGGCATCTGGTATGCCTATCACGCGCGGCGCAACCTGGCGCTGCGCCGCGCGCTCGATGTCGTCATCTCGAACCGGCGCGCGGTCGACGATGCACTCATGCTGGAGATCCACGAGAAATTCTTCTCCAGCGACGCCGAGGAACGCACGCTGCGGGAGGCGGCACAGCGGGTGCAGGCGACGCTGCAGGAAATGAGCGGGCTCCTGGCCGGGGCCGGCAGCGATGCCGCGCGCTACAGCGCGGCACTCGACGAGGCCTCGGTGGAGGTGCAGAGCGGCCAGGCCGACCTGCCGAGCCTGATCGCCCGCCTGGTCGCGGAGACCCGCGCGCTGGCGGCGCGCAACGAGCGGCTGGGGCGCCGGCTCGACGACTCCGCCAGGCAGATGACCGCGCTCGAGCGCCAGCTCGAGGATGCGCGGCGCGAGGCGACCGTCGATGGCCTCACCGGCCTGATGAACCGCCGCGCCTTCGACCAGACCATCCGCACCCTGGCGGGCACGGCGATGAACAGCGGCGACCCGCTGGCCCTGCTCGTCGTCGACATCGACCACTTCAAGGCGGTGAACGACACCTGGGGCCATGCCGTCGGCGATGCCGTGCTGCAGCTGGTTGCCCGGCGGCTCGCCCATCGCGCGCGGGCCGAGGACAAGCCGGCACGCTTCGGCGGGGAGGAATTCGTCCTGCTGCTGCCCGGCACGACGCTGGAGGAAGCGGCGGCGATCGGCGACGCCCTCCGCGCCGACCTCGAATCCCAGCGCCTGGTGCTGCGCGACACGCAGCAGCCGATCGGCACCGTGACGGCGTCGATCGGCGTGGCGCTGTACGATCCCGGGGAACGGCTGGCGGACTGGGTCGGCCGCGCCGATGCCGCGCTCTACCGTGCCAAGGCGGCGGGGCGGAACCGGGTGGAGGTGGCGCCGCTCGCCGGGTCGCTGCGCGAGACGAACCCGAAAGCCGCTTGAATTCGATTTTTCACGAAATCTCGTTGAAACCAGGCACGGACCGTGTTTCGATGATCCCCGAAGGGTCACCGACATGGACGGCAGGCAAGCCATCGAGGCGCTCGGCGCGCTGGCGCACGAAACCCGGCTCGCGGTGTTCCGCATGCTGGTGGCGGCGGGGCCGGCCGGCCTGGCCGCCGGCGGCATCGCGGAGCGGCTGGGCATCGCGCCCTCCTCGCTCACCTTCCATGTGCAGCACCTGCACCGTGCCGGGCTGCTGACGCAGCGCCGCCTCGGCCGCCAGCTGATCTACGCTGCGGATTTCGGCGGCATGGATGCGCTGCTCGGCTTCCTGACCGAGAATTGCTGCGGCGGCACGGCCAACGACGCCTGCGCGCCGTCCGAACCCTGTTCGCCATCGCAGAGGGCCGCGTCATGAGCGCCGCAAGGCGTCCCGTCGCCATCATCGGCGCCGGCCCGGTGGGTATGGCTGCCGCCGCCCACCTGCGTGCCCGCGGCGAGACGCCGCTGGTGCTGGAGGCCGGGCCGGCGGTCGGGCACAGCATCCGGCAGTGGGGCCATGTGCGCATGTTCACGCCCTGGCGCTACAGCGTGGACACCGCGGCACGGGCGCTGCTGGAGGCTGCCGGCTGGAGCCACCCGCCGGCCGATGCGGTGCCGACCGGGGCCGAGGTCGTCGCGCACGACCTGGAACCCCTGGCCGCATTGCCGGCGATGACGCCGCACCTCCGCCTCGACAGCCGCGTCGTCGCGGTGACGCGCCGCGGCTGCGACAAGCTGCGCAGCCCAGGCCGGGACGCGCTGCCCTTCGTGCTGCGCGTCGCCGGCCCGGACGGCACGATGCGCCTGGCCGAGGCGCGCGCGGTGATCGACTGCTCCGGCACCTGGGGCACGCCCAACCCGGCCGGCGCGGGCGGACTGCCGGCCATCGGCGAGGCCGAGGCGGCCCGCTCCATCGCCACCGGCATCCCCGACGTGCTCGGCGCCGCCCGCGCCCGCCATGCCGGGCGCACCACCGCCGTGATCGGCGGCGGGCATTCGGCGCTGAACGCGCTGCTGGACCTCGCCGCGCTCCGTGCGACCGATCCCGCGACGCGCATCCTCTGGATCATGCGCAAGCGGCGCATCGAGGACGCCTTCGGCGGCGAGGGCGCGGACGGGCTGCCGGAGCGCGGCGCGCTCGGCAGCAGGGCGCGCGCGCTGGTCCAGAGCGGCGCCGTCGACGTGCTCTCGCCCTTCGGCATCGCCGAGATCCGCCGCGGCGAGGCAGCGGCGCTGCGCGTGCTCGGCGAGCAGGACGGCCGGCCGGCCTCCTTCCAGGCCGATGCGCTGATCGTCGCCACCGGATTCCGCCCCGACCTCGGCATGCTGCGCGAGATCCGGCTGACGCTCGACCCGGGGCTGGAATGCGCGGCTGGGATCGCCGAGATGATCGACCCCAACCTGCACAGCTGCGGCACGGTGCGCCCGCACGGCGCACGCGCGCTGGCCCATGCCGAGCGCGACTTCTACATCGCCGGCATGAAGAGCTACGGCCGCGCGCCGACCTTCCTGCTGGCGACCGGGCATGAGCAGGTGCGCTCCATCGCCGCGGCGCTGGCCGGCGACCTGGAGGCGGCCGCGCGTGTCGAGCTGGAGCTGCCGGAGACCGGCGTGTGCAGCGCGCCGCGCCAGGTGCGGTCGGATGCGGCGGCGTCCCGCTGCGCACCCGACCCCGCGGCGACACGGGCCGTCTGCCGTGCGCCACCGGCCGCGCCCGTCGCGGCCCGCCGCCCCGTAACGGATGCCCTGGCGTGAGCGAAGCCGTCGCTGCCGGGCCCGCCAGGCCCGCCATGGGCCGGTTCGAGCGCTACCTCACGCTCTGGGTCGCGCTCTGCATCGTCGCCGGCATCGCGCTCGGCCGCGCCATGCCGGGCGTCTTCCAGGGCTTGGGCAGCGCGACCCTCGCCCAGGTGAACCTGCCGGTCGCCGTGCTGGTCTGGCTGATGATCATCCCCATGCTGCTGAAGATCGACCTCGGCGCGCTCGGGCAGGTTCGGGAGCACTGGCGCGGCATCGCGGCGACGGTCGGGGTGAACTGGCTGGTCAAGCCCTTCTCCATGGCGCTGCTGGGCTGGGTGTTCATCGCCTGGCTGTTCCGGCCCCTGCTGCCCCCCGACCAGATCGAGGGCTACATCGCCGGCCTGATCCTGCTGGCGGCCGCGCCCTGCACCGCCATGGTCTTCGTCTGGTCCAGCCTGGTGGAGGGCGAGCCGCACTTCACGCTGAGCCAGGTGGCGCTGAACGACATGATCATGGTGGTGGCCTTCGCGCCCATCGTCGGGCTGCTGCTGGGGCTCTCTGCGATCGTGGTGCCCTGGGACACGCTGCTGCTCTCGGTCGTGCTCTACATCGTGGCGCCGGTGGTGGCGGCGCAGGCCTGGCGCGGCGCGCTGCTGCGCTCCGGGGGGCCACCAGCGCTGGCGGCGATGCTGGCGCGCCTCGGGCCGCTCTCGCTCGGCGCGCTGCTGCTGACGCTGGTACTGCTGTTCGCCCTGCAGGGCGAACAGATCCTCGCCCAGCCGCTGGTCATCCTGCTGCTCGCGGTGCCGATCCTGATCCAGGTCTACTTCAACGCCGGCCTGGCCTATTGGCTGAACCGCCGGCTCGGCGTGGCCTGGTGCGTCGCCGGTCCCTCGGCGCTGATCGGGGCGAGCAATTTCTTCGAACTCGCCGTGGCGACGGCGATCGCGCTGTTCGGCTTCCAGTCCGGCGCGGCCTTGGCGACGGTGGTGGGCGTGCTGGTGGAGGTGCCGGTGATGCTCTCCGTCGTGCACATCGTCCGGCGCAGCCGGGGCTGGTACGAGCGTGGCGCGGCATAGCTAGAGCGGGATGCGTTGAGGCAGAATCGCCGCAAACGCTGAATCCCGCGACCCGGCAAAGGCTGGAGCGTGTTGCGTGAGCGCATGCGAACGCAGCACGCTCTAGGCGCGTGCGGCCAGCGGCCGGCGCGGCTAGAGCAATATCCGTTCTGGTTGAATCGAGGGGATTCCCAAATCGGCTGTGATCTGATTCAAGCTGTGTGCTGG
>JAIEOP010000500.1 GCA_019750465.1 Acetobacteraceae bacterium
CCGGCACCATGCCGTGCTCCAGGCGGCGCATCGGCATCATCATCGGCGGCCGCGGTGCCGGGCCGGGGCTGCGGCGCGGCTGTGCCGGCCGCGGCACCGCGCCGTCCCGCCGGATCGGGCTTGGCCGTGCCGGCAGGCTGAGCCGGTGTGCCTTGCCGACCACGGCGTTCTTCGAGATGCCCATCCGCCGGCCGATCTCGGCCGTGGAGTGTCCTTCTGCCCAGAGACCACGCAGGCGGTCGATCGCTTCGCCAGTCCAGTCCATGTGTCCCTCCCTGTTTGGGACCCACCACATCTAGTAGCCACAACATACGGTAGGCGTAGGAGTGCCCGAGACACAAGTTCTGTTGATACTTGGCACGCAGAAATCTGTGGAAAACATCACGTTCGTGAAATGTTCTAGCAGAACCATGCATCATCCGCATGCGGCGAAGCGGAGCACGCCGATATCGGGACGCTGCGTCGGGGGGTTTGCATCGGCGTGGCGGCGGCACCATCTGCGCGGGGCGGCGGGCCTCATCCGGCACGCCGCATCCTGCCGCAGGCGGTGCGGAGCCGAGGTCCTTGCCCGTTTGCGCCGCCCGGTGCGGGGCACTAGTGTCCATGGCCGGAGACCGGCCGCGCGGCGAGGCCGAACCATAGTCTATCGAGGCGTCACCATGGGTTCCTTCAGCATCTGGCATTGGCTCGTCGTGCTGCTGGTCGTGCTGCTGCTGTTCGGCAGCGGCAAGATCAGCGGGCTGATGGGCGACCTCGCGAAGGGCATCAAGTCCTTCAAGCAGAACATCAAGGAAGATGAGAAGGACGCCTCGATGGCGGCCGAGAGCGCGCCGCCCGCGCCCGGCACGGGCCCTGCGGGCAGCATCCCTGGCCCAGTCGGTGCGCAGGCCCACCAGACCACGGGCACCGCGCAGTCCAGCAGCCGCCCGGCGGCCTGAGCCGCGCCGGAGGCGGCGCCGCGCCGCCGCCATCATTGCGGCCGGGCGGCGGCTCGAAGGCCGCAGGTGCGTGCCGGCGGTGACGGGCTGATCGGCGCGCGTCAGGCCGGCTTCACGCCGACCCCTCCCGCTGCCGCGACACGTTCCAGCACGCCGACTGCCTCGGCCCGCAGCGACTGGCTGGCCGAGATCCGCCCCTGCCCGACCGGCAGCCCGGCCTCCGCCCGCAGTGCCGCCATCGCCCCGGGCGGCCGGCCCAGCACCGCCGCGCTGTCGGCCAGCGCCGCCGCATAGACCACCCGGGTGATGCGGGTGATCTGCATCACCGCCACGCACAGCGCACAGGGCTCGCAGGAGGTGAACACCGTGCAGCCCGCGAGGTCGAGCGTGCCGAGCCGGGCGCAGGCATCGCGGATCGCCTCGGTCTCGCCATGCGAGGTGGGGTCGTGCGTCAGGCGGGAGCGGTTGAAGCCCTCCCCCAGGATGGTGCCGTCCGCCCGGGCGACGACGGCGCCGAAGGGCTCGCATCCGGCGCGCGCCGCCTCCTCGGAGAGGGCGATGGCCCGGCGCAGCAGCCTCTCGTCGTCGCTCACGCGATCCTCCTGGTCGTTCTAGAGCGGGATGCGTCGAGGCAGAATCGCCGCAAACGCTGAATCCCGCGACCCGGCAAAGGCTGGAGCGTGTTGCGTAAGCGCATGCGAACGCAATACGCTCTAGTCGTTGCGGATGCCCATGCCGCGCACCGCGCCGCCCATGACCTCGATCTCGCGCGCGGCGAAGGCGGTGAACTCGGCGGGCGTCATGGTGCGCGGCACGATGCCGACGGTGGCCATCCTCTCACGGAAGGCGTCGCTGCGCACCACGGCGGCGGTCTCCTCGCTCAGCCGTCGAGCGATCGCCTCCGGCAGCCCGGCGGGGGCCGAGACGCCGAGCCAATTCTCCGCCAGCAGCCCGGGCAAGCCGACCTCGGCCGTCGTCGGCACCTCGGGCACCGAGGGCGCCCGCTGCGGCGCGCTGACCGCATAGGCGCGCAGCCGGCCGGCCTTCAGGTTCTCCACGTTCTCCGGCAGCGTGTCGAAGGAGAGCAGGATGGAGCCGCCCAGCAGGTCCGCCTGCATCGGCACCGAGCCGCGATAGGGTGCGTGGTTCAGCGCGATCCCGGTCTGCGCCGCGAACATGCTGCCGAGGATGTGCCCGACCGACCCCACGCCCGAGCTGCCGAAGGTCACCGGCTGCGCCTGCGCCCGCATCCAGGCCATCAGCCCCGCCATGTCGCGCGCCGGCACGGAGAGGTTGGTCACCACCACCATCGTCGTCGCGCCAAGGAAGGCGACATGGGTGAAGGAGCGCAGCGGGTCGTAGCCCGGATTGCTGTAGAGCGGCGGCGAGGTGGCGATCGGCGCCGTGTTCGAGAGCAGCAGGGTGTAGCCATCCGCCGGCTGCGTCGCGACATGCGCGGCCGCCAGCGTGCCGCCGGCGCCGGGCCGGTTGTCCACCACCACCCGCTGGCCGAGGCGCGGCCCCAGCGCCTCGGCCAGCACGCGGGCCACGATGTCGGAGGAGCCGCCCGGCGGGAAGACCACGACGATGCGCACCGGCCGGGCTGGCCAGGATGGTGCGGTCTGCGCCAGGGCGGGCACGGCCTGCCACCAGGCGAGGCAGAGCAGCGCCCCAAAAAGCTGCAACCAGCGTCGCGTCATGCCACCCGCTCCCCCTTCCGGTTCCGGCGGTCTCCGGGGTTGCAAGCGCCGGGCCAGGCATCCCGGGGCTGGCTTCGCCCGGCACGATATGGTCTAGGAGGGACCGCCGGGTCCGGACCGCCGACGGGAGCTGCCGCGCATGATGACCAGCTACACCGTCGAGGGGGGGCGCCTGCTCGTGCGCGACGGCGTGCAGGCGCCGGAGTTGCTGCGCGCCGCGGTCTGGATCGACCTGCTGAACCCCACGCCGGAGGAGGAGCGCATCGTCCAGCAGGCGCTGCGGGTCGAGATCCCGACGCGCGAGGAGATGCAGGAGATCGAAAGCTCCTCCCGCCTGTACCGGGAGGACGACTTCCTGTTCCTGACCGCGCCCTTCCTCTACGGCGCCGACACCGACGAATTCGGCTCCACCGCCATCACCTTCGTGCTCGGCAGCGCGCAGCTGGTCACCGTGCGCTACGCGACGCCGAAGGCCTTCCCGGTCTTCGCCGCGCGTTGCCAGCGCGCGCCGCTGGCCCTGCTCGGCAGCGCGGACGGGGTGATGCTGCACCTGTTCGAGCAGATCGTGGACCGGCTGGCCGACATCCTGGAGCGCATCGCCTCGGACATGGACCGCGCCAGCCGCGCCGCCTTCCGCACCGCCCGCGCGGAGATCAAGGCCACGCGCAAGGACGCCGACCTGAAGAACACGCTGATCACGCTCGGCCAGGTCGGCGAGGTGACGACGCGGGCGAACGAGACGCTGCTCGGCCTCTCGCGCATCCTCACCTTCGTGGGCGCGGAGAAGGCCGCCGCCGTGCGCAAGGAGAACCAGGCGCTGATCAAGTCGCTGGTGCGCGACGTGCGCTCGCTGGTGGAGCACGCGAATTTCCTGAACAACAAGGCGAACTTCCTGCTCGATGCGGTGCTTGGCATCATCAACGTGGAGCAGACCAACATCATCAAGACCTTCACCGTGGCCTCGGTCGCGCTGATGGCGCCGACGCTGGTGGCCAGCATCTACGGCATGAATTTCGAGGTGATGCCCGAGCTGAAATGGACCCTCGGCTACCCCTTCGCCCTGGTGCTGATGGTGGTCTCGGCGGTGCTGCCGATCCTCTATTTCAAGCGCAAGGGCTGGCTCTGAGGCGTGCGGCCGCCGCGGCGCTGCTGGCTGTCGGGCTGGGCTGCGGCGCAGCATGGGCTGCGCCGCCCGGCGAAGCGGCCGCCGGCGCCTGCCCGCGCGAGCAGGCCGCCGTCGGCGTGCAACTGTCCGACCCCGATCCGTTGCTGGATGCCGAGGCGGGCATCGACGCCTTGCATGCCCTTACCGGCATGGCGCGCAGCCGGACGGCGCGGCATCTCGGCCTCACCACCTCGCGCATCGAATGGCAGAGCGCGATCCGTGCCCGCGCCATGCGCCTGCCCGATGCGCCCGCCGGAGCCGCGTACTGCGCCGTGCCCGCGGAGGTGGCGCTGACCCTGGCGCAGATGGAACACCGGATCCGCATCGCCAGCGAGATCCCGAAGGACGGCTGCCTCTTCGCGGAGGTGGAGGCGCATGAGCGCCGCCATGTCGCGGTGAACCGCGATGCGCTGCGCACCGCCGCCAGGCAGATGCGCGTCGCCGCCGAGGCCTGGGCCGGCACGGCCGAGGGACGCGGCCCGTCGCCCGAGGCGGCGCTGGAGGCGCTGCGGCAGGGCCTGCGCAGGGCCATCGAACCCGCCATGACCCGCATGCGCGAGGCCCAGGCACGCGGCCACGCGGCGATCGACACCCCGGCCGAGTATCGCCGCCTGGCGCGGGTCTGCCCGGACGACCAGGCCGTGCTGGCGGAACGGCTGCGCGGCGGCTGACGGCCGCCCCGTCTGGCCCGATGGCGCGCCGGTTGCTAGCCAGGGCGCGGTTCTCTCAGCGGAAACACCCCCATGCCCACCAGCCATCGCGTCGATGCCACGCCCGCCACGGTGCGCTGGGGCGCTTTCGACGCCGCCTTCCCGCCCGTCGCCAGCATCGCCTCAGGCGAGCTGGTCGTGCTGGAATGCGTCTCCGGCGGGCCGGAGCAGTGCCCGCCGCGCGACCACCCGGACTTCGCCATCCCGCCGAAGCTCCTGGCCATCCAGGATGCCGGCCTCCCGCGCCTCGGCCCGCACATCCTCACCGGCCCCGTCGCCGTGCGGGGCGCCGAGCCCGGCGACTGCCTGCGCGTCGACATCGAGCGCATCGAGCTCGGCGCCGACTGGGGCTTCTGCGGCTTCCGCCCGCTTGCCGGCACCCTGCCCGAGGATTTTCCGTACCGCCGCATGCTGCACATCCCGGTGGACCGCGCCGCGCGCACCTGCACGGTCCCGGTCGGCCCGGGCGTCACCATCCCGCTGTCGCCGTTCTTCGGCGTCATGGGCGTGGCGCCGCCGGAGGAGTGGGGGCAGATCAGCACCAAGGAGCCGCGCGCGCATGGCGGCAACCTCGACAACAAGGAGATCGGCGAGGGCGCCACGCTGTTCCTGCCCGTGCACGTCGCCGGCGCGAATTTCTCCGCCGGCGACGGCCATGGCGTGCAGGGCGATGGCGAGGTCTGCATCAACGCGCTGGAGATGTGCCTGACCGGCCATTTCCGCCTCACCGTGGAGAAGGGCGGCGGCACGAAGGACCCCGCGTTGCGCTTCCCCCGCGCGGAGACGCGTACCCACTACATCTCCATGGGCATGCACGAGGACCTGGATCTCGCGATGAAGGGGGCGCTGCGCGAGATGATCGGCTTCATCGTCGCGCGCGCCAACCTCTCGGCCGCCGATGCCTACCAGCTCTGCTCGCTGGCCGTGGACTTCCACGTGACGCAGACCGTGAACGGCGAGAAGGGCGTGCACGGCCTGCTGCGGAAGGGGCTGCTATTCTGATGGCAGTGGACGGAGCGCCTGCGCGCTGGCCACCCCCACCCTCCCGCGCTGCGCGCGGGCCCCTCCCTCCCCCGCAGGCGGGGGAGGGTTGGCAAGCATACTGCCGTTGCCGCCAGCGTCGAACTCCCTCTCCCGCGTGCGGGGGAGGGCCGGGGTGGGGGCGCCTCAGCGTCCCGTCCGCACCGCCTCCGCCAGCGACCGCACCCCATCCAGCACCACGCGCACCGTGTCCGGCCGCGCCCGCCCCGCCTCGTCCAGCGAGGCAGCCAGCGTATCGACCAGCGCCGTGCCCACCACCGCGCCATCGGCGATGCGCGCCGCCTCCGCCGCCTGCGCCGGGCTGCGGATGCCGAAGCCGATGCAGACCGGCAGCGCCGTGTGCCGGCGGATGCGCGGAATCGCCGCCGCCAGGTCCGCGGTGCTGGCGCTGCGCGTGCCGGTGATGCCGGTGATCGAGACGTAGTAGACGAAGCCCGTCGTCGCCGCGAGCACGCGCGGCAGCCGCGCGTCGTCCGTCGTCGGCGCGATCAGCCGGATCATGTCGAGGCCCGCGGCGCGCGCCTGCGGCTCGATCTCGTCGGCCTCCTCGGGCGGGACATCGACCACGATCAGCCCATCGACGCCCGACGCCGCGGCGTCCGTGCAGAAGCGATCGACGCCATAGGACAGGATCGGGTTGAGGTAGCCCATCAGCACCACGGGCGTGGTCGCGTCCTCGCGCCGCAGGTCGCGCACCAGGGCGAGCACGCGGGACAGCGTGGCCCCGGCCTTCAGCGCGCGCAGCGCGGATTTCTGGATGGAGGGGCCGTCCGCCATCGGGTCGGTGAAGGGCATGCCGATCTCGATGACGTCGACGCCGGCGCCGGGCAGGCCGCGCAGGATCGCCAGCGAGGTGGCGGGGTCGGGATCATAGGCTTGCAGGTAGGTCACCAGCGCGCCGCGGCCCTCGCGCTTCAGGGCGGCGAAGCGGTCGGCGATGCGGCTCACGATGAGGGCTCCGCGGCGCGCGAAGGCTGGGCGGCGAGGGAACTCGCCCCCCAGGCCCCCCACTCCTTCTTCTGCAAGCTTGCGCCTTTCCGGGCGGCGAGGGTGCAGCGTGTCACATCGCCACTCCCAGGTGCTTGGCCACGGTGAAGATGTCCTTGTCGCCGCGGCCGCAGAGATTCATCACCAGCAGCGACTCCCGCGGCATCCCGGGCGCCAGGCGCGTCACCGCCGCCAGCGCATGCGCCGGCTCCAGCGCGGGGATGATCCCCTCCAGGCGCGAGCAGAGCTGGAAGGCCGCGAGCGCCTCGTCATCCGTGGCGCCCACGTATTCCACGCGGCCCAGCTCGTGCAGCCAGGAATGCTCGGGCCCGACGCCGGGGTAGTCCAGCCCGGCGGAGATCGAATGCGCCTCCTGCACCTGTCCGTCGTCGTCCTGCAGCAGGTACATGCGGTTGCCGTGCAGCACGCCGGGGCGGCCCCGCTCCAGGCTCGCGGCGTGCTCCTCCGTGTGCAGGCCGCGCCCGGCGGCCTCGACGCCCACCATGCGCACGGCGGGCTCGTCGAGGAAGGGATGGAACAGCCCCATGGCGTTCGACCCGCCGCCGATCGCGGCGAACAGCGCGTCCGGCAGCCGCCCCTCGGCGGCCATGATCTGCTCGCGCGTCTCGGCGCCGATCACGGACTGGAAGTCGCGCACCATCATCGGATAGGGGTGCGGGCCGGCCACCGTGCCGATGCAGTAGTAGGTGTCCTGCACGTTCGCCACCCAGTAGCGCAGCGCCTCGTTCATCGCGTCCTTCAGCGTCGCCGAGCCCGAGGTCACCGGCCGCACCTCCGCCCCCAGCAGCTTCATGCGGAACACGTTGGGCTGCTGCCGCTCCACGTCGGTCGCACCCATGAACACCGTGCAGGGCAGGTCGAACAGCGCGCAGGCCGTGGCCGTGGCGACGCCGTGCTGGCCGGCGCCGGTCTCGGCGATGATGCGCGTCTTGCCCATGCGCCGCGCCAGCAGGATCTGGCCGAGCACGGCGTTGATCTTGTGCGCGCCGGTGTGGTTCAGCTCGTCGCGCTTGAAGTAGATCTTCGCGCCCTTGTCGGACGCCGCGCCCTTGCGCAGGTGCTCCGTCAGCCGCTCCGCATGCCAGAGCGGGCTCGGGCGGCCCACATAATGCGTCAGCAGCCTTCGCCACTCGGCATCGAAGGCGGGCTCGCGCCGCGCCGCGGCATAGGCCTGCTCGACCTCGAGGATCAGCGGCATCAGCGTCTCGGCGACGAAGCGGCCGCCGAATTCGCCGAAGCGGCCCCGGGCATCGGGGCCCTGGCGGAAGGAGTTGGGCAGGGGAAGGTTCACGGGTGGCACAGTCCGAGGAGGGTGGCGCTGTCAGATAGCCGCTGCGCCACCAGGCGGGTAGGGGATCAGCCGCCCCGCGCCGCGGCGACGAAGCCCGCGATCAGCGCCGGGTGCTTCACCCCCCGCGCCCGCTCCACGCCGGAGGAGACATCCACCCCCGGCGCGCCGGAAACGCGGATCGCCTCCGCGACGTTGCCCGGCGTCAGCCCGCCGGCCAGCAGCCAGGGCCGCGGCACCGCCTGCCCGGCGAGGATGTGCCAGTCGAAGGCCGCCGCATTGCCGCCCGGCAGGCTCGCCCCCGGCGGCGGCCGCGCATCCAGCAGGAAGCGGTCCACCGCCGGCGCATAGGCCTCCAGCCGCGCCAGGTCCTCCCGCGTGGCGATGCCGAGCGCCTTCATCACCGGCAGCCCGAAACGGGCGCGGATGGCGGCGCAACGGGCCGGATCCTCCTCGCCATGCAGTTGCAGGATGTCGAGCGGCAGCGCCGCCAGCACGGCGGCGATGGCCTCATCGGTGGCATCGACGAAGAGTCCGACGCGCAGCGGACCCGTGCCCGCATGCCGTGCCGAGAGCGCCGCCGCCGCCGCCGGCGTCACCGCGCGCGGCGAGGGCGAGTAGAAGACCAGGCCCACCATGTCGGCGCCTGCCGCCACCGCCGCGTCGAGCCCCTCGGCGTCGTTCAGCCCGCAGATCTTCACCTGCACGCTCATCCGGCCGGCACGGCCCCCGGTACGCCCCCCGGCACGCCCCCCGCCAGCCCCGCCACCTGCGCCGGGCAGGCGCCGGGCAGGAATTCCACCCGCCGATCTAGCGCGTCGCGCATGTCGTCCGTGCCGAGGCCGATGATCGGCTGCCGCGCCCCGCGCCCGGCGGCAGCGCTGCGCGGCTCCAGCGGCGGCGCCTCGCGCAGCAGCCGCGCCCGCACCGCCTGGGCCCGCGCCAGGGAGAGCCGGTCATTCGCCTCGCTGCTGCCGGTCACGCTGGCATGCCCCTCCACAACCAGGCAGGACTCGCGCCCGGCGGCCTGCGCGGCGATCTGCCGCAGCCACATGGGATAGGGGCCGCTGACGCCCGGGTCACGCACGAACTCCGTGCCGCCGGGGCGGAACAGCAGCTTCACCGCCAGGCGGTTGCGCGACAGGCCGTAGCCGACGAGGCGCCCGAAGGCCGCCTCCGCCTCCGGCCGCCGGCCCAGCGCCCAATTGGTGAGGTAGAGGCCGTTCAGCACCCGCGCCTGCTGGCCGCCCGGCTCGCCCTCGGCCGCGACGTACAGCGCGCGGGCGCGCGCCATCTCGCCGCGTTCGTAGGCGCCCACCGCCTCGGCCACCATCGCCTGGGCGCGCAGGCCGCGCAGGTAGGCGGGGTCGATCCGCGTGCCGGGAAGGCTGGAGCAGGTGCGCAGGTAGGCCGCCTGCATCACGTCGTCCGTCCAGGCCGGGCTGTCGCGGAAGAAGGCCGTGGGCGTGGCATCGACCGTGTCCGCCCGCACCCAGGCCATGGGACGGGCCAGGATGGTGCCGCTGCGCAGGTCGCCGACCACGCCCCAGATCCGGTAGGTGTCACTTGGCCCCGGCGCGTTCACCACGCTGCCCGGCGCCTGCACCCGCGTGATGGCACCGAGCAGGATCAGCGGCTGCTCGTCCAGCGACGCCACGGTGAAGGGCTTCAGCTCGAGCGCCGGGTAGCGCTCGCGGACCAGCCTGCCGATGACCGTTTCCATGGACCGCGTCGCCCCGGTCTCGGCGCCGGTGGCGCGGTCGATCAGCGGGTCGATGACGATGCCGCGGCGCGTCCCGGGCCGCACCGCGTCGCGCGTCGAGGCCAGCATGGCCTCGGCCAGCGCGACCACCGCCCCGTCGAGCGGCAGCGCCTCGCGCGTCGGCGCCGCGACGCCGGCCGGGGCCGACGGCGAGGCCATGGGGACGGCGCAGCCGGCAAGCAGCAGCGCCGCCAGCAGCAGCGGGACCAGGCCCTGCTCAGCGGCGCGGCGCGCAGGCGGTGGCGAGAACGCGGCGTTCGGCATCGGTCGGCCTCCCTCCAAGTTGCAGTCGGGCGAGCAGCGGCGCGCATTGCGAGGTCGCCGGTTGCCAGGACGGAGCGGGGTCGCCGCGGCCGCGCGGCGCGGCACCTGCGGCGGGCGGCAGCACCTCGCGCGGCGCAGTCCGCAGGGCAGGCGGTGGGG
>JAIEOP010000421.1 GCA_019750465.1 Acetobacteraceae bacterium
CGCTGCCGGCCCCGGTGCATGCGCGCGCCGCGCTCGACCGGCGCCTGCTGGGCGCCGGGCTGTGGATCGCCGCGGCGGTGCTCGCGCTCGGCCTCGTGCTGCCGCTGCTGACCCTGCTGGTGCGCGCCTTCGAGGACGCGCAGGGCCATTTCGTGGGCCTCGCGAATTTCGTGGCCTATGCCACGGCGCCGGTGCTGCTGGCGGCAGCGTGGAACAGCCTCTGGACCGCGGCGCTGACCACCGTGATCGTGGTGCCGCTGGCCTTCGGCTACGCCTATGCGCTGACGCGGTCCTGCCTGCCGATGAAGGGCCTGTTCCGCGCCATCATGCTGATCCCCGTGCTGGCGCCCTCGCTGCTGCCGGCGCTCGCGCTGATCTACCTGTTCGGCAACCAGGGCATGCTGCGCGGGCTGCTGATGGGCGAGAGCATCTACGGCCCGATCGGCATCGTCTTCGCCCAGGCCTTCTACTGCTTCCCGCACGCCGCGCTGATCCTGGCGGTGTCGCTCTCCATGGCCGATGCGCGGCTGTACGAGGCGGCGGAGGTGCTGCGCGCGGGGCGGGCCCGGATCTTCCGGACGGTGACGCTGCCGGGCGCGCGCTACGGGCTGGTCTCCGCCGCGGTGGTGGTGTTCACGCTGGTGGTGACGGATTTCGGCATCCCGAAGGTGATCGGCGGCCAGTTCCCCGTGCTGGCGACCGACGTGTACAAGCAGGTCGTCGGGCTGCAGGACTTCAACATGGGCGCGGTGGTGGGGATCGTGCTGCTGCTGCCCGCGGTCGCCGCCTTCCTGCTGGACAGGTGGGCGCAGGGCAAGCGTGCGGCGACCTTCTCCGGCCGCGCCGTGCCCTACGTGCCGAAGCCGCGCGCCGGGCGGGACGGGCCGCTGCTCGCGCTCTGCATCGGCATCGCCCTGGTGCTGCTGGGCATGCTTGGCGTCGCCATCTGGGGCTCGCTGATCCGCTTCTGGCCCTACAACCTGTCGCTCACGCTGGACAACTACGACTTCGCGCGGTTCGACGCCGCGGGCTGGGGGTCGCTGCTGGTCTCGGTGCGCATGGCGGGGCTTGCCGCGGTGATCGGCGCGATGCTGGTGTTCTGCACCGCCTATGTGCTGGAGCGCGGCGCGCGCAGCGGCGGCACGCTGCCGGGGCTGGTGCGCTTCGCCGCCACGGTGCCGCTGGCGGTGCCGGGGCTGGTGCTGGGCCTCGCCTTCATCCTGTTCTTCAACCACCCGGCCAATCCGCTGGGGATCCTGTACGGCACCATCTGGATCCTGGTGCTGAACAGCGTCATCCACTTCTACACCGTGGCGCACCTGACGGCGGTGACGGCGATCCGCCAGCTCGATCCCGAGTTCGAATCCGTGGGCGCCTCGCTGAAGGTGCCGGTCTGGATCACCTTCGGGCGGGTGACGGTGCCGATCTGCCTGCCCGCCATCCTCGACATCGCGGTCTACATCTTCGTCAACGCGATGACGACGGTGAGCGCGGTGATCTTCCTCTACGGGCCGGACACCAAGCCGGCCTCGGTCGCCGTGGTGCACATGGACGAGGCCGGGCAGGCCAGCGCGGCGGCGGCGATGGCGGTGACGATCCTGGCGGTCACCACCGGCGTGAAGCTGCTGCAGGTGGCGACGAACGGGCTGGTGGACCGCGCGACGCAGCGCTGGCGCCGGCGCTGAACCCGCCGGCGGGCTATGCCGCCGCGACGTGCCGCACGCAGCGAGCGACTGCCGGCATGAAGTGCGCGACGGGCGGCGTGCGCAGCCCCTTCACCTTCGCCCTCTCGTCGTAGCGGCGCAGCGTCACCGCGGCTTCGGCGTGCGGCAGCGCGCGGAACGCCGCCAGCTCCGCCTCGGACATCGGGCCGCCCTGCAGCGCGAGGCTGCGCACGCTGTCGGGCGAGAGCTTCGCGAAGTAGTCGGCCTCGGCACCGCAGAGGTAGCGCTTGGCGGCGACGTGCAGGCGCACCGGCTCGGTCACCTCCGGGCCGAAATGCCGCACCAGCCAGGCATGGCCCAGCTCCTCGTGCCGGTCGTCGATGCCCGCCTCGGCCGGGCTCTCGCCGAGGTCGTGCACCAGGTGGCCGATGTCGTGCAGCAGCGCGGCAGTGACCATGGCATCGCCGCGCCCGTCCTGCTCGGCCAGCCAGGCGGCCTGCAGCGCGTGCTGCTGCTGGGTGACGAAGGCCAGGCCGTACCGGCCGTCCGCACGGCCCTCCAGCAACGCCTGGATCTCCGCGACGATGGCGGGGGTCGTGCTCATGGCGGGGCTCCTGTTCAGCCGAAATACACGGGGTTGGACCAGGCATGGCGGCCCGCGGCATCGGCCACCACGACCCGCGCGAAACCGCCGGCGGCGCGCAGGGCGGCGATCGGCAGCCGGGCCTGGCGCTGTCCGGGCGTCACGCTCTGCGCGGCGCGCGAGCCGCGGCCGAGCGCCATGATGCCCGTCGCGGCGGAGCAGCGCACGGCCACGTGCTCCGCGTCCCGGGCGATGTCCTCGATCAGCGGGCCTTGCGTCACGTAGAAGCGGCCGGCCTTCAGCGCCGCCAGCAGCGGCTCGGGCTCGTTCGCCTCGGCCCTGACCATCAGCCAGCCGCCGAAGGCGTCGTCGCAGGCGAAATGCGCGTCGTCCACCGCGGTCAGTCCGATGCGCCGCCCCTGCGCCAGAAGCTGGTCCGCCAGATAGACACCATCGCCGCGCTCGGTCCGCAGCTGGGAGGTGTGGTTGTACACCTCCACGGCATGGGCGCCGGGGATGCTGTTCGCGTCCTCGGTGGTCAGCGCGTACCAGCCCGGGTGCGGGATGGCGACGAAGGCGCCGGCGGCCAGCGCGCGGGCGGCGAGGTCGGGGCCGGTCTCGCCCGGCGCGTTCGGCGCGAAGTCGAGCGGCAGGCCGACCGCCAGGATGTGCCGGATCTCGCCCAGCGCGGTCGCCGGGGCGTGCAGCTCGGCGCCCAGGATGGTGGCGCAGACATGCCCGGCGCTGCGCATGCCGTCGGACAGCGTGGAATGGGTGTGGATGTTGCCCTTCCAGAAGCGGCCGGGGCTGGTGAATGCGGGATCCTGGGGCATGATGCGCAGCCTGGCCGGAGAAGACCCTGCGGTCTACCGCGGCTTCGTGACCGCCGGAATCCCGTCGCCCAGCACCGCCGCGTTGTCCTGCCCGAGGGCAGGCGCCGCCGCGCGTGGGTGCGGCCGCACGCGATCGAAGGAGACCGGCAGGCCCACCACGCGCAGCCCCGTGCCCGGCACCTCGCGCAGCAGGTCCATCGCGGCGAGCTGCGGCGTGGCCGCGAGTTCCGCCAGATCGTTCACCGGCGCGCAGGGCACGCCGGCCGCGCCGAAGGCCGCCATCCAGTGGTCACGCGATTGCGCCCGCAGCACGGGGCGGATGGCATCGACCAGCGCGGCGCGATTGGCGGTGCGGTCCCGGCCGGTGCGGAAGCGCGCATCCTCGGCCCATTCCGGATGGCCGGCGGCCCCGGCGAATTTCACCCAGAGCCGCTGGTTGCCGGCGGCGACGCAGATCGGCCGGTCCGCCGTCTCGAACACCTGGTAGGGCACGAGGTTGGCGCTGCCGGTGCCGTGCCGCGCCGGCACGGTGCCGGAGGCCAGGTAGCCGTTCAGCGGCGTTTCCACCCAGGCCACCGCGCTCTCGAACAGCGAGGTGTCGATCAGGCAGCCCTGCCCCGTCGCGTCGCGCTGGCGCAGCGCGGCGAGCGCGCCGATGACGCACCACATCGCCGTCGCCTTGTCGTTGATCGCAGCCCCCGCGAAGGTCGGCGGGTCGTCCGGCCCGCCGGTGACGCTCAGCATCGCGCCATAGGCCTGCAGCAGCGGGTCGAAGCCCGGCGCCAGGCGCAGCGGCCCGGCATAGCCGAAGGCCCAGATCGAGCAGTAGATCAGCCGCGGATGCGCCGCGAGCATCGCCTCCGGCCCAATTCCGAGCTGTTCCACCACCCCCGGCCGCAAGTTCTGGATGAGGATGTCGGCATCGCGCGCCAGCGCCTGCAGCCGCGCGACATCCGCCGCCGACTTCAGGTCCAGCGTCACGCCGCGCTTGCCGCGGTTGTAGGCGTGGAAGGTCAGGCCCGTCTCGCCGACCCAGGGCGGACCCCAGAGGCGCGCATCGTCGCCGCCCTCCGGCTTCTCGACCTTGATCACCTCGGCGCCGAGCTCGGCCAGGATCACGCCGGCGAGCGGCGCGGCGACGGCCTGCCCCACCTCCAACACCTTCAGTCCGGCGAGCGGTTGCGGTGCCATGGCCTGGATCCCTGCCGGCGCGGCGGAGCCGCCGCGCATGATGCCGTTCCGCGCCGCCAGGGCGACGGTCCGCGCTGCGTCCTGCGGAGCTTCCGCCCGGATCGGCACGTCCCGTCCCCGCTGGATGGCCGCAGTTCGGATGAGGCTACGGCAATCCCCGCCGGGGCGGAATGCCCGGTCAGGCCAGCGCCGGCAGCCGCGCCGCAAGGGCCTCGGGCGCGGTGATGCTGGGGCTGTGGCGGGCGTCCATGGTCCCGAGGCGCCAGGCCGGACCGTCGCGCGGGCGGTCGGCGAACTGCCGGAACACGTCCAGGCCGGTCTTGCGCGTGCCGCGAATGCAGGTGCGCGGGAAGCCCGGCGCAGTCGCCCGGAGAGGTCAGCGGCCGAGCGACAGGCGGACCCCATCCGGTGCCGCCGTCAGCAGCTGCCCCTCGCGCCCTGGCCAGAGCCGCATCACGACCAGCTCGTCATCGCCGAGCTGCAGGCCGCCGGCAGGGGTGACATGCGCCACCGCGGTGCCACCGCCGACAGGCTTGTAGGTGCCGACCACCTGGCGGTGCGGCCGAGGCCGAAGACCTGGCCGTTCACCTCCACCCGCAACGGTGCCGGGGCCCCGCACCGCGTCCGCCGCCAGCGGCGGCGGCCCGTTCCCGGCACAGGCAAGCAGCGCAAACCCCGGCAGGGTGGCGGCCGCAAGGCGCAGGGCATGGCGGATCGGCCGTACGGGATCACTCATCGCATGGTCCATCGGCGCCGTCGGCATGCACGGGCAGCACCCCGCCGAGGCCCATCGGGCTCCGGACCTGGGGCGGCGGCGGCGTCCGCGCCGCCGCCAGCACGCGGGACGCACCACCCGGCAGCGGGCCGGGCCGCCGGCCCGCTCAGGTGTCACCGGAACGGCATCGGCGCCTGGTTCATGTTGTGGCCGGAGCGCGCCGCATCCTCGCTCATGCGGTTGAGGTTGGAGGTGGTGTCGGGGCCGGGGGTCGGGCTGTTCAGGCCCTGGCGCGCCCGATCGAGGCTCTGCTGGTTCAACTGATCGACCATCGACGCCTGCGGGTCGGGGCGCCGCGGCTGGCGCTGCTGCTGGGCGTCGGCCACCGAGGCATAGGCCAGGACGGCACAGGGCAGGGCGTACAGGGCAAAGCGGAATGCGCGCATGGGTCCTCCACGGAGTCGCAACACGGCACCCCAATGTGCCGACGCGGACGAGGCTAGCGCGATTCCGCACAATGTCATCTTCCTTTAGCGACACTCGCCGGCAGGAATGCCGGCGTCCGCCGCAGCCGAATGGCCGCCTACCGCTGCAACCAGGGCGTGGCCTGCCAGATCTGGCGGAACCGCGTCTCCTCGCGGCGCAGCCGGTCGAACCAGGCCTCGCCGGCCTCGAACAGCGGCACCGTGAAGCGCGATTCGAGCTGGCGGATGAAGTCGGGGTCCTTGGCGATGTCGGCGGTCGCCTCGCGCAGCCGCGCGAGGATGGCGGGCGGCGTGCCGGCGGGCATGACCAGGCCGCGCTCGGACGCCATCTCCACCGGGAAGCCCAACTCCTTCAGGGTCGGCACGTCGGGCTGGAAGCGGCTGCGCGTGGCGCCGCCCTGCGCCAGCATGCGCATCTTGTCCGGCGTCGCCGTCACGGCGCCGAGGTTGAGGCCGATGAGGTCCACCTGCCGGCCGAGCAGCGCCGTGCGCAGCTGCGGATCGCCCTGGTAGACCACGTGGGTGAGCCGGATGCCGGCCGCCTGCTGCAGCAGCACGAGCTGCATGTGGTCGTCCGAGCCGATGCCGGGCGAGGCGTAGGTGATGGTGTCCGGCGCCGCCTTGGCCTTCTCGATCACGTCGGCCAGCGAGCGGTAGGGGCTGTCCACATGCGTGGTGATGGCGGAGGGATCGGTGACGATGTTCGCCAGTGGCGCGAAGTCGGCGAGCTTGAACTGCGCCTGGCGCTCGATGGGGATGGTGAGGATGCCGGGGAAGTTGGTGGTGCCGATGGTGTGCCCGTCCGGCCGCGCCCGCGCCACCGCGCCCAGCGCCAGCTCGCCGCCCGCGCCGGGGCGGTTGCTGATGATGACGGTGCCGCCGATGCGCCCCTCCAGCGCGCGGGCATAGCTGCGTGCGTCGAGGTCGGTGCCGCCGCCCGCGACGAAGCCGACGACGATCTCGATGGGGCGCTCCGGGAAGCGCGGGGCCTGGGCCAGCGCCGGCACCGGCAGGCCGAGCAGCGTGGCGCCGGCGAGCAGCCCGCGGCGACGGAAGCCGCCAGCGCGGCCGTCGAGTGTCGTCATGCCGTACCCCTCCCGCATCGGGGCGGATGCTGGGCCAGCCGTCCCCGGACGGCAAGGGTGGCGCGGCTTCCCGCGCCATGTCCGGTGCGACGTCCCGCGCTACGTTCCTGGGCGCGGCGGCAGGGCACCGCGGGCGCGGTCGGCCTCGGCCGCGTCCAGCGCACGCCCCAGCGCCCGCACCAGGTCGGAGCGCGTGACGATGCCGACCATCCTGCCGTCGCGCAGCACCGGCACGTGCTTGATGCCCCTGGCATGCATCAGGGTCGCGATCTCGCGCGCCGGCATGCTCTCCGGCACGGTGACGACCGGGCCGGCGCGCATGGCGGCATGCACGGAGTGCCGCTCGGCGCGCAGCGCCTCGACGAAGGTCGGGGCCAGCTCGAAGCCCTCGCCGAGCATGTCGAGCCAGGTGGACTCGTGCTCCGGAAAATCCTCGTGCCAGCGCGCCAGGTCGCCCTCGGTGATCATGCCGATCAGCGCGCCGGTGCCGTCCACCACGGGCAGGCCGCTGACATGGCGCGCCGCCATGATCTGCACGGCGCGGCGGAGCGGGGTTTCGGGGTGCACCACGGCGATGTCCCTGGTCATCAGGTCCGCAGCCCGCAGGGCGGATTCGTCGAACATGCTGCCTCCTCGCCGCGCCGGAGGCACGGCCGGCACAGCATGCCACGGTTCGGGCAAGGCAGGCGCGCCTTCACGCAGGCTTGCATTGACCGTTTCTTCAGTGGAAGGTCGCGACCGCCGTCTCGACGAAGGTGCCGCTGGAAGGCGCAAGCAGGGTGAACAGGAATCTGTGGCTGTAGCGCGTCGTCATGCCGACCGTGGTCACCGCGCCGTTCGTCGTGCAGGAGTCGATGACGAGGGTCAGGTCCTGCCGCCGCAGCGTGTAGGTCCGCGGGCTTTCGCCGAGCAGGCTTGAGCCGGCACCAAGACCGTTGCAGGCGGCCCGGCCCGCGACCAGGTTGGCCGAGCCGCGCAGCGTCGCGGCCCGCACCGCCTCGTCCGTCACCGTGCGCAGCGAGTTGGTGGCGGCGGCATACCGCGCCAGCTCCATGCCGCCGAGCACCAGCAGCAGCAGCGGCAGCGCAACGAGGGCGAATTCCAGCGAACTCGCGCCGCGGCGATCAAGGCGCCACGGGCCGGGCCGCCCCCGCGTCACTGCACCCGCACCGTGGCGCTGCCGGCGCGCGCGGCGAGGCCGCCAAGGATGAAGGGCTGCACGCTGCGCCGGGCCGTCACCGTGACGGTCCGCACCAGGCCGCTGCCGCAGGTGGCGGAGCAGGCCACCGTGCTGCCGCCGCAGAGGCAGGCCTCGGTCGGCATCGGCAACTCGGCGTCCGTCAGCGCCGGCCAGGCCGCTCGCGCCGCCGCGCGCATGCCGGCGAAGTCGCGCGGCTGCAGCACGGCATGCTGTGCCCCGGTGCGCACCGCGCGATCGAGGCGGATGGAGGTCTGCACCGCATTGCCGAAATCATAGGCCCCGAGGGCGATGAGCCCGAGGACCGGCGCCAGCACCGCGAATTCCGTCGCGGCAACGCCGCGCCGCGCCCGCACGCTGTTCCAGCGGATCCGCACGCGGCGCGCCTATTCCACCAGCCGCGCCACGCGCAGCTGCGGCACCGCCGTCACCCCGTCGCATTCGGAGACGTCGACGAAGGTGTCGGCATTGCCCGAGAAGCTCAGCGAGTAGCCGACGATCGGCATGCAGGAGGAATAGGCCGCGCCGCTGTTGCCGTTGACCTGCACGTCGGTGGTCGGCAGGTAGATGGCACCGGTCAGCCGCATGCCCGCCCCGCCGTTCAGCCGCACCTCGTTCTGCGGGCCGTTGTTGGCGGCGCGCGCATCGCGGTAGATCACCACGCCCTTGCCCTCCGGCACGCCGGGGATGAGGGAGGCGGCGGGACCGTTCAGGTTGACGCTGGATTGCGCGTTGATGTGGAGGGTGCCGACGGTCGCGGCGTTGCCGGTCATGACGATCGTCACGCCGGCGCCGGACACCGTGCCGCGGATGTCGAAGGAGGCGTTGTTGAAGTAGTAGATGCCGGGATTGAGCGTGAGCGTCTCGTTCGGCGACACGCTGAGGTTGCTGCAGATCGCGCCTTCGCTGGCGGAGATCGTGGCGGAACGGCGGGTGAACTGCACCGGGCTGGCGCGGCAGGACGGCGGCGCCGGCGTCCAGCGCTGCAGCGGCTGGTAGGGATCGGCGATGGGATTGGCACGGTGCGCGACCACGGCGGGGCGCGCGGTGCGGGTGTCGTTGGTCCAGACATCGCCGCCGGCGCAGCCCGTGCAGGGCCCCGTGGTGATGAGGTCCGAGGCCCGCACCCGCGCGCTGCCGAAGACGTTGATGCCGCGGCTGACCGAGTTGGCGGCCAGCGCGCAGCGCGGCGCGTTGGTGGTGCTGTTGCCGCCGAGCGAGAGGCCGCCATCCAGCGCCAGCACGCAGGCGGAGACCTCGATGGCATTGAGCGCCACCGCGCGCGCCTGCACCACCGGCGCGGCGCCGAGCGCCACGCGCGCCATGCCCAGCGTCTGCGCCTGCCGGACCACGACCTCCACCGCGTCGCTGCGGCCGGCATAGGCGCCGCTGGCCGGCGGGCTGACCACGGTGACGGTGGTGCGGCCGCTGTCGTCGCCGCTGGCGAAGCCGTTGCGCCGCGCCACATCCGTCGCCACCGCCGCGACATCGGTGCCGCGTTCGAGGGCAAGGGCACCGGACAGGGCCGCCAGGTCGGCCGCGGACTGGCTGGCGCGCGCCTGGAGCTGCCACACGCCGACCTCCGCGCCGAATGCCAGCATGCCGATCAGCGCGGTGCCGCCGACCGCGAACAGCGCCGCCACCGTGCCGCGCCGGTCGCGCAGGGCCGCGGCGGGACCTCGCAGGGATGGTGAATTCTGGGACGCGCTGCCTTTTCGAGTCATGAACGCATTTCTAGGGGCCGGGCGTCACCAATTCCTTAAGGAACCTCTGAATAAGAGGACCTAACACAACCGCCTCCATTGGCGGAAGGTGATGACGCACATGGCCAGCTTGTGGAGGGCGAGATGGATGTCGTCGCGCCGCTCGTAGCGGGTGACGAGGCGACGGAAGCCTCCGAACCAGGCCGGGGTCCTCTCGACCACCCAACGGTGTCGGCCGAGGCGATCGGAGCGCTCGACGCCACGCCGGGCGATGCGGGGGCGTATGCTGCGCCGGCGGCAGTCGTCGCGGCACCTCCGGTGATCGAAACCCTTGTCGCCGTGCAGCTTGACGGGACGGCGGCGCGGCCGGCCACGGCGGCCGCGGACCGGCGGCACCGCGTCGAGCACGGCCGGCAGCGCAACGGCGTCGTTGCGGTTGGCCGGCGCGAGGGTCAGGCCGGGTGGGGTGCCGTGCCGGTCGACCAGGACGAGGCGCTTGGTGCCGGCCTTGCCGCGGTCCACCGGCGACGGCCCGGTCCCGGCTCCCCCATAAGCGCTAAAATAGTGCTTGCCCCGACGCGGCGTGGTCTGATTCTGTAGGCGGATGTCCGATCCAGCGTCTG
>JAIEOP010000341.1 GCA_019750465.1 Acetobacteraceae bacterium
CAGCGGCGGGACGGGGATGTCCGGCGCGGCCGGCAGCGGCAAGGTCGGCGCGCCGGTCGGCGGCACCGGGACGGCCGGCTGGCCGGGCGGCGTGGACAGCGCCCCCTCCGCGGGCGGCGTGGCCGGGGGCTCGGGTGCCTCGCCCCTGCCGCGCAGTCGGTCGATCCAGGCACGCAGCGCCATCTCAGCGATCCCTCAAGGCCCGGGGTTGCCTGGCCATCGATGCCGTACCGGACCGTTCATCCGGGCCGGAGGGCGCCTCGCGGCGCTTCCCGCGGCAGCCGGCATTGTGCCACCACCCTTCACGCAGCCCCGGCAAGCAACGCCGCGGGCCCGGCCGCGCTCACCCTGACCTGGCGGATCTCGCCCACCTCCGCCATGGCGGGGCCGACCAGGCGCAGCGGCGCGAACTGTGCCGTGTGGCCGCGGTCCGGGCGCTCGAACAGCACCGCCTCCATGTGGCCGACGCGCCCGGCGAGGAAGCGCGCGGCCATCGCCGCGCCGGCATCGCGCAGGCGCGCCGCACGCTCCCGTCGCAGCGCCACCGGCAACTGCGGCATGCGCGCGGCCGGCGTGCCGGGGCGCTCCGAATATGGAAACACGTGCAGGAAGGCGAGGTCCATCTCCTCCACCAGCGCCAGGGTTTCGCCGACGTGTTCCTCGGTCTCCGTGGGGAAGCCGGCGATGAGGTCGGCGCCGAAGGCGATCTCCGGCCGCAGCGCGCGCGCGCGCCGCGCCACGGCCAGCGCATCGGCGCGCAGGTGCCGCCGCTTCATGCGCTTGAGGATCAGGTCGGCGCCGTGCTGCAGCGACAGGTGCAGGTGCGGCATCAGCCGCGGCTCCTCGGCGATCAGCCTCCAGAGGTCGTCGTCGATCTCCACCGGATCGAGGGAGGAGAGGCGCAGCCGCGGCAGCTCCGGCACCAGCGCCAGCAGCCGGCGCGTCATCTGGCCGAGCGTCGGCCGCCCCGGCAGGTCCGGTCCGTAGGAGGTGATGTCGACGCCGGTCAGCACCACCTCCCGGTAGCCGCGCGCGACCAGGGTGCGCACCTGCTCGACGATGGCGCCGACCGGCACGGAGCGCGAGGGCCCGCGGCCATAGGGGATGACGCAGAAGGTGCAGCGGTGGTCGCACCCCTGCTGCACCTGCACGAAGGCGCGGGCGCGGCCGGCGAAATCCGTCACCAGGTGCGCCGCCGTTTCGGTCGCCGCCATGATGTCTGTCACCGGCGCCGGCGGCGCGTCGGGCGCCCAGGCCTCGGGGCGCAGCTTGTCGGCATTGCCGATCACCCGCGCGACGCCGGGCAGAGAGGCCCAGGCCTCCGGGTTGATCTGCGCGGCGCAGCCGGTGACGAGGATGCGCGCACCGGGGTTGTCCCGCGCGGCCTTGCGGATCGCCTGGCGGGCCTGGCGCTCGGCCTCGGCGGTGACGGCGCAGGTGTTCACCAGGATGGTGCCCGCGCCATGGCCGGCCCCCGTCGCCAGCGCCCGCATCGCCTCGGACTCGTAGGTGTTGAGGCGGCAGCCGAAGGTGAGGACCTCGAGCGTCATGCCGGCAGGGCTTCGAGATCGAGCACGCCGGTGAAGGCGGTGGCCACCGGGCCGGTCATCAGCACATGGCCGTCCGCCTCACGCCATTCCATCTCCAGGTCGCCGCCGGGCAGCGAAACACGCACGCGCCGCCCGGTCAGGCCGCGCCGGGCCGCGTTCACCGCGGCCGCGCAGGCGCCGGAGCCGCAGGCAAGGGTCATGCCCGCGCCCCGCTCCCACATCGCCAGGCGGAGATGCTCCGGGTTCAGCACCTGCACGAAGCCGATGTTCGCGCGGTCCGGAAAGAGCGGGTCGTGCTCCAGCGCCGGCCCGATCGCGGCGACGGGCACGGCATCGAGGTCCGGCACGAAGAAGGTGGCGTGCGGGTTGCCCATGCTGCAGGCCGCCGGATCCGCAACGCCGCCCTGCGCGATCGGCAGGTGCAGCGTGTCCATCGCGCGCGCCAGGGGCACGTCCTGCCAGCCGAGCCGCGCCCGCCCCATGTCGGCGCGCCAGAGGCCGCCGGGCAGCGCCTCCACCGGCAGGTCGCCGGCGATGGTGCGGATGACGACGCGCGCCTTGCCCGTCTCGGCGGCGACAAGGGAGGCGACGCAGCGCGTGGCGTTGCCGCAGGCCCCGGCCTCGGAGCCGTCCGGGTTGCGGATGCGCATGAAGACGTCGGCGCCGTCGCGCCCCGGTTCCATGACGATGAGCTGGTCGCAGCCCACGCCGAAGCGCCGGTCCGCGATGGCGGCGGCCCGGGCCGGGGTGATGGGCAGGTCGCGCCCGCGCGCATCCAGCACGCTTGTCCCGCGCGCATCCAGCACGACGAAGTCGTTGCCGAGCCCATGCATCTTGCGGAAGGGGACCGGGGTCATGGCGGGCGGCATATGCGCCCGAACCGGGGCCGGGCCAAGCCCGGCTAACCGCAGCCCCGGGGACGGCGAAGCGCGTGGCCATGCAGCCCGCGGCCGCCCTGCCCTTCCTGCCCGATGCTGCATCCGGCCGGCATCCCCGGCGGTAGCGCCAGCATCGGGACAGGGGAGCGGCGCATGGATGGCGGGGCGCAGCTGCGCCGCGGCCTGCTCGGCGGCGGATGATCTCCATGCAAGGATTTACGCCGATGCAGCGTCGCATCCTGCCCGCGCTTGTCGCGCTCTCGCTGGTCGCGCCGCGCGTCGGCCGGGCGCAGCGCCTGGAGGCGCTGTTCGCGCCCCGCGCGCGGCTCTGGGAGCGTTGGACGGCGCAGGACGCGCGCTCGACGCTGGCGGTGGACCATGCGGCCTGGGACGGGTTCCTGCGGCGTTATCGCCGGGCGGGCGCCGATGGCGTGGCGCGGCTCGCCTACGGCGCGGTGACGCCCGCGGACCGGCAGGCGCTGGAGGGTTATCTCGGCGTGCTGGTGGGCACGCCGGTGGACCGGCTCTCGCGGCCCGAGCAGTACGCCTACTGGGTGAACCTCTACAACGCGCTGACCGTGCGCACCGTGCTGTCCGCCTACCCCGTGGCGTCGATCCGCGACGTCAACCTCTCGGGCGGGCTGCTGGTGCGCGGGCCCTGGGACGTGCGGCTGGCGACCGTCGCCGGCGAGGGCATCACCCTGAACGACATCGAGCACCGCATCCTGCGCCCGATCTGGCGCGACCCGCGCACGCACTACGTGCTGAACTGCGCCTCCATCGGCTGCCCGGACATCCCCGCCGCGGCGCTGACGGCGGCGAATGCGGAGGCGGCGCTGGACGCCGGCGCGCGGGCCTATGTGAACCATCCGCGCGGCGTCGGCGTGCTGGCGGACGGGTCGGGGCTGCGGCTGTCCTCGATCTACAACTGGTTCGCCGAGGATTTCGGCGGCGAGGCCGGGGTGGTGCCGCACCTGCTGCGCCACGCCGCGCCGCCGCTGGCCGAGGCGATCGGGCGCAACCCGCGCATCGCGGGCTATGCCTATGACTGGGCGCTGAACGACGCGCGCTGAAGCGCCCGCAGCCTGAGCATCGCCCAGGCGCCCAGCAGCGGACCGATGCCGAGCACGGCAAAGCCCCAGCGCCATCCCAGCGCCGGCAGCAGCGCCGGCCCCAGGGTCAGCGGCACCGATACCAGGGAGGCCGGGCCGATCAGCACGGCGCAGGCGCCGCTGGCCAGCATCGCCCCGGCGCAGACCAGCGCGCGGTCCCAGCGGTCGGCGACCAGGCCCGCGGCGACGGCGCCGGCGCAGCCCATCAGCCCGATCACCGCGAAGGCGGCAAATCCGGCCGGCAGGCCGAGCGCCTGCCCGTGCGGGAACAGCGGCACCCAGGCCCACATGGCGTAGAGCTCCCACATGTGCCCGAGGTAGCCGGCATTGGCGAGCCGCAGCCGCCGGTCGCGCCAGGCGTGCAGCGCGTGGCCGAGGCGGAAGGGCGGGCGCGGCGCGGCGGCGGCCGGACCCTCCCGGAAGATCAGGATCAGCGCCGCCCCGGCCAGCGCCGCCGCCCCCGCGCCGAGGTAGAGCGCGCGCCAGGAAAGCCCCGGCAGCAGCGCCGGCAGCAGGTGCGGCGAGGCCGAGCCGATGGTCAGCGCGCCGACGAGCAGGCCGATCATCAGCCCGAGGTCGCCACGCGCCCAGCCCGAGGCCAGCTTCATGCCGATGGGATAGACGCCCGCGATCGCCGCACCGGCCAGGAAGCGCAGCGACAGCGCGGCAATGCCCGCGGGCGGCACGGCCGCCATCGCCATGGTGGCAAGCCCTGCGACCAGGGCCGAGAGGCAGAACAGCCGCCGCGCCGGCACCCGGTCCGCCAGCGTCAGCAGCGCGCTGACCAGCGTGCCGGCGACGAAGCCGAGCTGCACCGCCACCGTCAGCAGCCCGCCGCGCGCGGCGTCCGCAGCGCCCTCGGCGAGCAGCGCCGGCAGCACGGCGGTGCCGGCGAACCACACCGCCAGCACCAGCACCTGCGCCACGGCGAGCAGGGCGAGGTTGCGGGCCTTGCCCGGCATCAGGCGGCGCGCCGCACGGGGCGGTCAGCCCTCCAGCAGGCGCTGCGTGCGGGCGCGCAGCTCGGCGATGAGGCGCGGCGCGCCGCCATCGCGCAGGATGGCGGTGAACTCGCTGCGCCGGCTCGCCAGCTCGCTGATCGTGGCGGCCAGGTAGAGATCGACCACGCGCCAGTGTCCGCCGCCGGCGTCGCGCAGCAGGTAGTTCACCTGCACCGGCTCGCGGTTCACCCGGTTGATCTGCGTGCGCACCAGCCGGTCGCCGTTCGGCAGGGTGCTCTCGCCGTTGACCTGGAAGCTCTGCCCGCCATAGCTGTCGAAGCGCGCGGCGTAGTTCGCCACCGACCAGTCGGAGAAGGCGGCGACCAGCGCCGCCTGCTCGGCTGGCGCCATCGCCGTCCAGGGTGGGCCGACGGCGATGCGGGTCATCGCCGGCAGGTTGAAGGCGGCCTCGAGCGCCGGGCGCAGCCGGGCCTCGCGGCCGCGCGGCCCGAGCGCCCGGGCGTTCCGCATGACGTCGAGCAGTGCGGCCTGGAAGCGCTCGATGACCTCGACGGGGGCGCTGCCGGGCTGGGCGCGGGTCCGCTCCGGCAGGGCGGCGGCGGCAAGGATCACGGCAGGGATGGCGCGGCGGGGAATCATGGCCTGGGTTCCTGCATGGTGTGGGCCGTCCCGGCAAGGGCTGCGCCGACATCGCGGCGGGCGGCAGCCCGTCACGCTCCCGGTCAGCACGCGGCCCGGCTGGATTCCGGCGCCGGTTGCCGCCACAACGCGGTGCGCCCGCCCTCGTGAGACCGATGCCTGCCACAGCGCCCACCATCATGCTTACCGGCGCCACCGGATTCCTGGGCTCGGCCATCGCGCAGGTGCTGGCGGCGCGCGGCCATCCGGTGCGCGCCCTGGTACGGGAGGGCACGCCACGCGCCGTGCTGGAGGGGGTGCCGGGCCTGGCCTGCATCCCGGGCGACCTGACCGACCCGCCCTCGGTCGCCCGCGCCATGGAGGGCTGCGGCGCCGCCATCCACTGCGCCGCCGACTACCGCATCTGGGTGCCCGACCCGGAGCGCATGCTGGCGGTGAACGTCGAGGGCACGCGCGCCGTCATGTGGGCGGCGCTGGCTCTGGGGCTCGGGCGGGTGGTGCATGTCTCCTCGGTCGCCACGCTGAAGCCCCGCGCCGATGGCGGGCCGGCTACCGAGGCCGATGCCGCACGGCCGGATCAGGCGATCGGCCCCTACAAGCGCAGCAAGACCGAGGCCGAGCGGCTGGTGGAGGCGATGGTCGCCGCCGAGGGGCTGCCGGCAGTGATCGTGAACCCGTCCACGCCGATCGGCCCGCGCGACGGCCGCCCGACGCCGACCGGTCGCGTGATCCTGGAAGCCGCGCGCGGGCGGATGCCGGCCTATGTCGATACCGGGCTCAACCTGGTGCATGTCGAGGACTGCGCCGCCGGCTGCGTCGCCGCGCTCACGGCAGGCGCGGTGGGGGAGCGGCACATTCTCGGCGGGCAGGACGTGCCGCTCGGCCTGCTGCTGGCGCATATCGCGGGGATGTTCGGCCGGCGCCCGCCGGTGCGGCTGCCGCGGGCGCCGCTCTGGCCGCTGGCGCTCGGCGCGGAGGCGGTGGCGCGGGTGACGGGGAGGGAGCCGATGCTGACGCGCGACGGGCTGCGGATGGCTGGATCCCGCATGTATTTCTCATCGGCGAAGGCGGAGCGCGTGCTCGACCATCGCGCCCGGCCCTGGCAGGCGGCTGTCGAGGACGCCATCGCCTGGTTTCGCAGCGCAGGGATGCTGGCGTGACCCTGGCGATCGCGCTCGCCGCGCTGACCGCCTGGCTGGTGCTGCTGTTCGGCCGCGGCTGGTTCTGGCTGGCGCGCGACGACGACCGGGATGCCGCCACGCTGCCTGAGCCGGCGTCATGGCCCGCGGTGACGGCCATCGTGCCGGCGCGGGACGAGGCGGCGACGGTCGGCGAGACGGTGCGCAGCCTGCTGGCGCAGGACTATCCCGGCGCGCTGCGGGTGGTGGTGGTGGACGACCGCTCCACCGACGGCACGGGCGCCCTCGCGCGGGCCGCGGGCGCGGGGGATGCCCGGCTCTCGGTCGTCATGGGCACGCCACGGCCGGCCGGCTGGACGGGCAAGCTCTGGGCGCTGCAGCAGGGGCTGGACTCCCTCCCCCCGCCGGCGGGGGGAGGGCGGGGGTGGGGGGCGGCGGCAGGGTCCACCCCGTCCGATGAACCCCCACCCAACCCTCCCCCGCAGGCGGGGGAGGGCTTGTCGCTGCTGCTGTTCACCGATGCCGACATCCGCCACGCCCCCGATTCGCTCCGCCGCCTGGTCCAGCGCCTGGTCGCCGAGCGCCGCGTGCTGGTCTCCCTCATGGCGCGGCTGCGCTGCGACAGCCGGGCCGAGCGCTGGCTGATTCCGGCCTTCATCTTCTTCTTCGGGATGCTCTACCCCTTCCGCTGGTCCAACGACCCGCGCGCCCGCACCGCCGCGGCCGCCGGGGGCTGCGTGCTGCTGGACGCCGCGGCCTTCGCGCGCGCCGGCGGCCTCGCGCCGATCCGCGGCGAGATCATCGACGATTGCGCCCTGGCGCGCCGGATGAAGCAGCAGGGCCCGATCTGGATCGGACTCACCGGGCGGGTGGAGTCGATCCGTCCCTACGAGACCCTGGGGACGATCCGCCGCATGGTGGCGCGCACCGCCTATGCGCAGCTCGGCTACCGGGTGGCGGCGCTGGCGGGGATGCTGCTGGCGCTGGCGCTGGTCTTCCTCGCGCTGCCGCTGCTGGCCCTGTTCGATGGCGGGCCGGCCGGGTGGATCGGCCTGGCGGCCTGGCTGGCCATGATCCCCGCCTATGCGCCGACCCTGCAGCGCTTCGGCCTCTCGCCCTGGCGCGGCGTGGCGCTGCCGGCGATCGCCCTGGCCTACATGCTGTTCACCCTGGACAGCGCCGTGGCGGAATGGCGCGGCCGCGGCGGGGTCTGGAAGGGCGAGGCCGGCCCGCGTGCCGATTCGGCCTCGGATCGGGCCACCACGCAGCCCTGATCCGCGCGCGGCGCGCAGCCGCGGCCTTCGCAAGCGCGAAGGAAGGTCGTATTCGGGGCATTCGATTCGCCGCCGTGGAGGTTCGCGCCGCGTCGGGGGCTTGCTCAGGGACCGCACACGCTTGTCGATCTTGCAGGATCTTGGCGCCGCCGCGCTGCGGCCGTCGCCGTTCCCGCCCGTCGCCACCGCCGAGGACGCGCTGGAGGCCGCGGTGGCGCGTGCCGCCGGGTGCCTGCTGGCGCAGCAGCGCCCCGACGGCCACTGGGTGTTCGAGCTGGAAGCCGACGCCACCATCCCCGCCGAATTCGTCATGCTGAAGCGGTTCTTCGGCATGGTCGATCCGGCGCGCGAGGCGCGCCTCGCGCGCTACCTGCGCCGCATCCAGGCGCAGGAGGCGGGGACCGCCGGCGGCGGCTGGCCGCTGTTCCATGGCGGGCCGATCGACGTCTCCTGCTCGGTGAAGGCCTATTTCGCGCTGCGGCTGATCGGCGACGCGGCGGAGGCGCCGCACATGCGGCGCGCCCGCGAGGCCATCCTCGCGGCGGGCGGGGCGGAGCGCAGCAACGTCTTCACCCGTGCCGCGCTGGCCCTGTTCGGCCAGGTGCCCTGGCGGGCGGTGCCGGCGATGCCGCCCGAGCTCATCTTGCTGCCGCGCTGGTTCCCCTTCCACCTCTCGAAGGTGGCCTATTGGGCGCGCACGGTACTGGTGCCGCTGACCGTGGTGATGGCGCGCCGCCCGCGTCCGGTGGCGCCGATCGGCGTCGACCTGGCCGAACTGTTCCGCACGCCGCCCAGCCGGGTGCGCCGCTGGCCGCAGGGCGCGCACGCGGCGCAGCCCTGGAAGACCCTGTTCGGCTGGCTCGATACCGGGCTGCAGCACGCCCACGGGCTGTTCCCGCCTGCCACGCGCCGCCGCGCCGAGGCCGCCTGCGAGCGCTTCGTGACCGAGCGGCTGAACGGCGAGGACGGACTCGGTGCCATCTACCCCGCCATGGCGAATGCGGTGCTGATGTACCACTGCCTCGGCGTACCGCCGGATGACCCGCGCGTCGCGACCGCCTGGGCGGCGCTGGAGAAGCTGGTCTGCGACCGGCCGGCCGACGAGGATGGAAGCCCTGGCGAGACCTACGTCCAGCCCTGCCTCAGCCCGATCTGGGACACCGCCCTGGCCGCGCATGCGCTGCTGGAGAGCGGCGGCGCGCGGGCGGAGCGTGCCGTGCAGCGCGGGCTCGACTGGTTGCTGCCGCACCAGATCACAGAATTCCGCGGCGACTGGGCGGTGGCACGCCCGGATGTGCCGCCGGGCGGCTGGGCCTTCCAGTACGCCAACCCGCACTATCCTGACGTGGACGATACCGCCGTGGTGGTGCTGGCGATGGACCGCGCGCGCCGGCAGGCCGGCGATGCCGATCCGCGCTGGGACGCGGCGATCGCCCGTGCCACCGATTGGGTGGTGGGCATGCAGTCGAAGGGCGGCGGCTGGGGCGCGTTCGACGCCGACAACACGCATGTCCGGCTGAACTCCATCCCCTTCGCCGACCATGGCGCGCTGCTCGATCCGCCGACGGCGGATGTGTCCGGCCGGTGCCTCGCGATGATGGCGCAGCTTGGCCGCGATGCGAGCGATCCGGCGACCCGCGAGGCGGTGGACTACCTGCTGGCCGAGCAGGAGCCGAACGGCGCCTGGTATGGCCGCTGGGGCGTGAACTACGTCTATGGCACCTGGTCGGCGCTGACCGCGCTGAACGCCGCCGGCCTGTCGCCGGAGCATCCGGCCATGCGCCGCGCGGCGGACTGGCTGCGCGCGGCGCAGAACCCCGATGGCGGCTGGGGCGAGGATGGCGGCACCTATCCGCGCCGCGGCGGCACGCACCCCGACGCCGACCTGCGCATGGGGCCGAGCACCGCCAGCCAGACCGCCTGG
This sequence comes from Acetobacteraceae bacterium, assembly GCA_019750465.1. Taxonomy (GTDB): domain Bacteria; phylum Pseudomonadota; class Alphaproteobacteria; order Acetobacterales; family Acetobacteraceae; genus JAIEOP01. Next base: position 9,479 of record JAIEOP010000341.1, read on the forward strand.
GCGCTGCTGGCGCTGATGGCGGCGGGCGCGGTGGACGACCCGGCGGTGCAGCGCGGCGCCGACTGGCTGCTGGCGCGGCAGGAGGCCGATGGCGGGTGGCGGGAGCTGGACACCACCGGCACGGGATTCCCGCGCGTCTTCTACCTGCGCTACCACGGCTATGCGCTGATCTTCCCGCTCTGGGCGCTGGCCCGGCTGCGCAACCTGCGGCGCGGCAACACGCGGCGGGTGGTGTTCGGCCTCTGAAACGCCGCTGCCACGCTGGGGGTGACTCCAGGGGGCTTGTTGCGGTTATATTGCGGCGCAACAAGACAGGGTGCCGCCGCCATGACCGCCCCCGCCATCCTCGCCGTGGTCGGCATGCAGTCCGAGGCTGCGCTGCTGCCGCGCGGCATGCGCGCGGTGGTCACCGGCGGCGATCCGAAGCGCGCCGCGGCGCTGCTGGCGGCCGATACCGGCGAGGTCACCGGCGTGCTCAGCTTCGGCATCGCCGGCGGGCTCGATCCGGCGCTGGAGGCGGGAGACCTGGTGGTGGCGACCCGCGTGCGCGGCCCGGCGGGCGCCTGGGGTGCCGACCTGCAATGGGCGGCGGCACTGGCCGGCGCCACCGGCGCGCGGCTCGGCACGGTC
>JAIEOP010000165.1 GCA_019750465.1 Acetobacteraceae bacterium
TCAAGGCCGGACGGGAGCCGCGCCAGCAACTCCGGGAACTGGTCGTGCAGGGCAGACGCTGGATCGGACATCCGCCTGCAGAATCAGACCACGCCGCGTCGGGGCAAGCACTATTTTAGCGCTTATGCCACCCATGGCTCCTCGGCACCACGGGAGCCATCGTGAACCCCTGCTTCAGAGGGGTCCCTTCTGGACGCCGATCACCCCTCCAACGGGGTCCCTATTCCACGCCGAAACACATTCAGCTCTGCAAGCGGCGCCGCGCGCGCCACCCGGATCTCCTCCGGCGTGCGTAAAGGGCCAGACGATGGCCCCGGCGCCCACTACCGCGAAGGACCCCGTCACGAGTTTAAGGAAATCGCGGCGCCTGGTGCCGCCATGGTCGCCGTCGGAGCTCGCGGCCGCTGCGGCATGTAGCATCTCGGATTGAGCCATGTTCTTCCTCCGTCGGTCTGCTCGCTTCCGGGCCGGCTGGGCCGCGCACAGCGAGCCCTATTCTGTCGCCCCTCCAGCCCGCCCCATGCCGCCGCCTGAGTGCCCAGGTTCGATCGAAGGCTGCACACGGCGCGAACTCATCCAATCAGCGCCAGCGTCGGGAAGGTCCGCAGCATCCAGGCCCCGAACCGGGTCAGGTCGCCGGTGATCATCGCCACGCCCATCACGGCCATCGCCGCGCCGGCCCCGCGCTGGAGCCACATGCCGAGGCGCGCGGCGCGCCTCGCGCGGATCAGCAGCGCGGGAAGGTAGAGCGCGGCGAGCAGGAACGGCACGCCGAGCCCGGCGGCATAGGCCGCGAGCAGCGCAACGCCATCCGCCGCGCCGCGGGCCGCCGCCGCGGCCGTGAGCACGGCGGCGAGCACGGGCCCGATGCAGGGCGTCCAGCCGAAGCCGAAGGCCACGCCCACCAGCGCCGCCTGGCCGGGCGTGCCGCCCTCCAGCGCCGGCCGCCAGCGCAGGTCGCGCAGCAGCGGCACCGGCAGGCGCAGCAGGCCCATCTGCACGAGGCCCATCGCCAGCACCAGCGCCCCGCCCGCAACCGCCGCCTCGGCGCTCCAGCGCCGCAGCAGTCCGGAGAGGCCGGTCGCGCCCGCGCCGAGCGCGACGAACACCGCGCCGAAGCCGAGGACGAAGAAGACGCCGAGGCGAAGGGTCCGGCCGCGCCGCGCCTGCGCCCCGGTGAGGTCGGTACCGGCGACCCAGGCCAGGTAGCCCGGCACCAGTGGCAGGACACAGGGCGAGAGGAACGAGACCAGGCCCGCGCCGAAGGCCAGCGTCAGGCCAAGCGGGGAGAGGTCGATGTTCAGCATGCGCAGCGCCGTCCTTCAGTGGTCGCGGGCGCGTGAACCCGCCGTCGGCCTCCATTGCGGCCGTCGCCTTGAAGGGCGTGCACCGCGGCTTCACCTGGGCCGTAGACAGCGACACCAGACGGGAGGCACCGATGAGCACCAGCACAAGCGATGGCACCCGGACCCGCCGGACTTTCCTTTCGGTCGAGGGCATGACCTGCGGCAGCTGCGCGCGCACCGTCGAACGCGCGCTCGCCGGCGTCCCCGGCGTCGAGCGGGCCGTCGTGGACCTCGCGCGCAGCCGCGCGGTGGTCGAGGGTTCCGCGCGCCCCGAGGAACTCGCCGCCGCCGTCGAGGCCGCCGGCTACGCCGCCCGGATCCTGCCGGAGGGCGAGGCCGAATGGCCCGACCTGCCGGCGGACGAGCGCCGCCGCGGCGGCTGCTGCGGCTGAATCGCTTCCGGCGGCGCCCCGGGCGACCGGGTGCGCCGCCGTCGCCAACGCGCATCGCTGCGGCCGTCCGGTGGCGGTCATAGCAGCTTCCGCAGCCGCCCCCAGAGGCCCTGCGGCGGAGCCGGCCGGGGCGGCGGGGCGTGGGCCTCGTCGTCCTCGTCGTGGGTCAGCGCGTTCAGGTAGACGACGAGGTTCGTCGGGTCGAAGCCGAGGCCGTGGAACCTCGCCCTGAGCCGGCCCTCGCGATCGATCGCATGCGTGACCACGGCATGCATCTGCATGCCGTCCGGCGTCGGCACGAAGCGCAGGCCATAGGCCTCGGCCAGCCGGCGACCCTCCTCAGGACGTTCCGCCCCGCTCGTCAGGAAGGTCCAGTTGACGGGGTCGAGCCCACGCGCCTCGCCGTAGCCCCGCATCACCTCCGGCGTGTCCCGCTCAGGGTCCGTGGTGATGGTGACGAAGCGAACCCGCTCGCGCATGGGGGTGAGGCTCACCATCTCCTGGATGCGCGCGATCAGGTCAGCATGCAGCGGGCAGACGTCCGGGCAGCTCGCGTAGATGAAGTGCAGCACCACGACCTTGCCGCGGAGGTCGGCCAGGCCGACCGGCCGCCCTTCGGGGTCCTGCAGCGCGAAGTCCGGCGCGGGGCGCGCCTCGAAGGGCTGGAAGAACTGCTCGCGGTCGTGCAGCCGGGCCTCCACCTCCGGAAGCGAGTGGGCCCTGGCCAGCCGCGGCGGCAGGGCCAGGACGGCGGCGGCCGGAAGCGCCGCGCCCAAGGCGAGGAGAACCGCGCGCCGCCGCCTCACGCCATGCCCCCTTCCCTGCGGTCGACGGGCGCCGCCGCGGTCGCCGCGTCCGCGGACGCGGTTGCGGTCCCGCCGCCAGCCCCCTTACGCATCATGCAGAAGCCGAGGCCGCACATCACGAGGCAGGGCAGCACGCTCAGCAGAAGCGGGGCGAGGCCGGCGGCCACCAGCCAGCCCCAGCCGCCGAATGCCGCCGCACCGCCCAGGGCCACGACCGCCACGGCGGCGAGCAGGATCTTGCGGTTGGCGAACCACCGCCCAGAGGACGGAGCGGCGCCGCAGCAGCCCGCAGACGAGGAAGGGGAGGGAGTGTTGGTCGCTGTTGTTTGCATGGTCGATCTCCTTGGTGAGGGGCAGGGGTGGACGTCGGGTGGTGTCAGGAGCGGCCGGCCGCCGCGCCCAGGCGCTCCTCGCGCCGGCGACGTATGTCCGGCGGCCAGGTGCTCTTGATGAAGGCGATCACGGCCGCGACCTCGGCTTCCGTCAGCACGCCCTCGAAGGCGGGCATGTCGCTCTCGTAGCCGGGCAGGATCCCGGTCAGGCCCTTCCGCGTCAGCTCCATCAGCTGCGCGTCCGGGTGGTGCCAGGTGTGCCCGGTGGCATCGTGGGGCGGGGCGGGCAGGCGCCCGTCGGGCCGGCGCGCCTGCCAGTTCGGCTGCCCCTCGAGATTCGCGCCGTGGCAGGACGCGCAGTGCTCGGCGTAAACGCGCTGGCCAAGCGCGACCTGTGCAGGGTCGCCCGCGTCGGCAATGGCCGGTGGCGCCGGTCCGAGCCAGCCGAACCCGAGCGCCGCCGCGCCGAGGACGACGGCCCCGGCGAGGACGCCGGCGGCGCCGAACGCGAGCGCGCGGCCCCTGGTCATCCGCCCCGCCGCCCGAAGATGTACTTGGCCAGGGCGGCGACCGCGAGGACGAGCAGGACGAGGAGCAGGAGCCCGATCAGCCCCATGCCCCACATCATCGCGGTTCCCATCGTCCCGCCGCCCATCATGGCGCACATCGCCGACGCCCCCCTCGGCGAGGCGGCCGCGTCGCCGCCACGCCGGCGCTACACGACCTCATAGACCGCGGGCTCCGCCCCGCTCTCGCGCGGGATCGTGTAGATCGTGAAGGGCGCGGTCTTCGGGCCGCCCATGCCGGGCGTGCCGGTGGGCATGCCCGGCAGGGAGATCCCCCTGATCGTCGTGGGGCGCTCGGCGAGCAGGCGGTTCACCGGGCCGATGGGCACATGGCCCACGACGGTGTACCCATCCACCATCGTGATGTGGCAGCCTTCGAGTGCCGGCGGTACCTGCTGCTGTCGGCTGATCAGCGCGAGGTCGTGGCTCGGCACGACCCGTACCTCGTAGCCGTTCTGGCGCAGGTAGGCTGCGTAGCCCTCGCAGCAGTCGCAGTTCGGGTTCTTGAAGAGCGTGGCCTCCCGCGCCGCGGCCGGGGGCTGGGCGGCGGCCGCGCGGACAGGCCGGGTCAGCGGGACGGCGGCGGCGGTGGCCGCCAAGACGGCGCGGAAGGTGGCGCGGCGGGTGGTGGGCATCATTCGCTGGTTCTCCTCTGTCTGGGTTTCGGTCAGGCCACGCGGACCAGGCCCATCATCCCCGCGGCCTGGTGCTCGAGGACGTGGCAGTGGAACATCCAGTCGCCGGGGTTGTCGGCCACGAAGGCGATCTCGGCGCTCTCGCGCCGCAGGATCAGGACGGTGTCCTGCCACTCGCGGTGGCGGGTCGGGACGCCGTTGCGGGCGACCACCCGGAAGGAGTGCCCGTGCAGGTGCATCGGGTGCGGCCAGGCCGTCTCGTTGCGGATCGCCAGCAGGTAGGAGGCGTTGCGGCGCAGCACCGCCAGCGGATCGTGCACATGGCCGCCGGGCGCCGCCGCGGTCCCGTTGACCGTCCAGGCCAGGCCTCGGCGCATCATCTCGCGCGCGTCCAGCCAGCGCCCGTCCACAAGCGCGCCCTCGAGGTGGTTCATCATCCCGCCGCCGAGCACCACCGCATGCCGCTCGGCCCGCGCGAGGTCCGGCTCGGGGACCGGGTTGGCGGGCAGGGTGGCGATCGGCGTCCTGGGCGGACGATCGCGCAGCGGCTCCGCCCCGTAGGCGATCTCGAGCAGCTTGTACTCGAGCCTGGCGTAGTAGGTGTCGAGCACGCGGGCGCGTGCCCCCGGCTGGCCAGTCATGTCGAGCACCAGGTCCACGCGCATCCCGGGCCCGACCACCACGCGCCCGTCCTCGGGCGCGTGCGGCGCGACCGGCTGGCCGTCGAGGGCGACGACCAAGGGCTCGTGCCCTTCGAAGACCAGACCGAAGATGCGCGCATTGGCGGCGTTGACCAGCCGCAGCCGCAGCCGCTCGCCGGACCGCACGGCGAAGCCCCCGTCCGGGACGCGGCCGTTCACCGTGACGGTGTTGCCGACGCGGCCCGTCATCCCGGCCTCCATGGCGTTGCCGAAGCCGCCCGCGATCTGCGCGTCCTCCAGCAGCCGCCAGTCGTCGAGCACCCAGGTGACGTCGCGGTCGATCGTGGGCGGCGGTTCGCGCTCCTCGATGACGAGCGGGCCGTAGAGGCCCCGTCCGACCTGCTCGAGGCTCCGGACGTGGGGGTGGTACCAGTAGGTGCCGGCGTCCGTGGCCTCGAACTCGTAGGCGAAGGTCTCTCCCGGTACGATCGGGGGCTGGGTCAGGTGCGGCACGCCGTCCATGGCGTTCGGCACCCGCAGCCCGTGCCAGTGGATCGTGGTTTCCTGGGGCAGGCGGTTCTCCAGCAGGACGCGCAGCCGGTCGCCCTGGCGGACCCGGATCTCGGGGCCGGGGACCCGGCCGTCGTAGCCCCAGACCGCGGTCTCGGGGTGGGGCGGGCCGGCGAGGGGCGCGCGCCCCGGGCGCGCGACGAGCCGGATGGTGCTGCCGCCGGGGGCGGAGCTATCGGCGGCCCGGGCAACGGCGGGCGCCGCCAAAGCGGCCGCGCCGCCCAGCATGAGGGACCTGCGGCCGAGCGCCGGCAGGCGGGAAATAGGCATGATGGTCTGTCGTCCTTCCGCGAGGGCGGATGGCCAGCCGCACGCGCGAGCGCGCGGACAGGCGGCGATGGGGCCCGGCGCCGACGAGCGGCGCGGTCCCTCAGCTCAGGACGATGGCTCTGGGAGGATGGAGGTCGGGCGGACCGGTCAGCCCGGCCGGGGCGCGCCCGCACGGGGTGGGCTCGGCCAGGGACGGCGCGAGGAACTCCGAATGCGGACCGGCGGGCGGTGCCATCGGAGGCACAGCGCAGAGCGCCGCGCAGGAGGCCATGGCGGAGCCCGGGTCGTCGTCGCCGTCATCGCACCCGTCGCAGCCGGGCATCCGCGTGTCGGCGGATGGGGCCGCCGCCATGGCGAGGTCCATGGCCGCCGCGCGGGCGGCGTGCAGCACCGTCCCGGCCGCGAAGGCCAGGATCAGGGCGAACAGCACCGTGCGCAGGAGACCACGCATAGGCGGTAGATAGTGCGGCGCCGGCGCCGCGTCGATCCCCGAAAAGCAAAGCGGATCGACAACGCGGCGGCCCCCCCCGGCCCATGCGGCCGCTGCGCGAGGAGCGTCAGGGCGTGGCCGCAGCCGCCAATGCACGCCGGATCTAACGGCGACCGGAGCCGTCCGCCGCGCGGCGGCACGCCGTGGACCATGAGCGCCTTGGCCACCGTGGCCAAGGTTGAACCGCCCCGGGTTTGTCGGAGGCTATTTTGCTTGGGTCATGCCGCCAGGGCGGCCGGCTCCGATTGGGTATAGTATCGCGCCTCAGCCTCGGCCGGCGGCATGTTGCCGATCGGCTCCAGAAGGCGACGGGTGTTGTGCCAGTCCACCCACTCGGGGGTGGCATATTCGACATCTGATGCGCCGAGACGGCGACCGTCTACTTGGGCATCTTGCCGCTGCGCGCTCGCGCGTGCTTCTCTGCGCTCCCTTCATCAAGGTCGGAGTGCTTCGCAGCCTGCTGCGCGTGATTCCATCGCAGGTCGAAGTAGAGGTGGTAACTCGCTGGCTGCCGCCGGAAGTCGCGGTTGGTGTCAGCGACCTGGAGGTCTTCGACCTCGTGGCCGCCCGGCGAGGGGCGACGCTGAAGCTCTTGGATCGCTTGCACGCCAAGATCTATCTCTCCGATGGCAACGCCCTTACCGGGTCGGCGAACCTGACTGGCCCAGCGCTCGGCTGGTTGCCGAACGCAAACCTAGAGCTCCTGATCGGGCTGGATCGCGCAGATGCTGCGCTTGAGGCCTGCCTCTGGCTGGTAAGGGAGGCGCGGATCGCGACCGACACCGAGCGAGACCGCGTTCGCGACCTCGCGAACTCACTGAAAGTACCGCGGCTAGATCTCGCCTCAGACGTCGAGTCGGCGACGGCTCCGTGCTTATGGTTGCCCAAGCTCAGACGTCGAGTCGGCGACGGCTCCGTGCTTATGGTTGCCCAAGCTGGCGGCTCCGCAGCGCCTCTACCAGGCGTACGTCCGTATCCCTCCGGCGAGGGCCGCCTACCGCGATTGGGGTGAACCTGCCTTGTGATCCTACGGGCGTTCTTTGGAGCGCCGTTAAGGACGGAGGCGGTTGGCGGGATGGAGATCATCACCGGGATCGAGCGGCGTCGCCATTGGCGGCCTGAGGAAAAACTGCGGATCCTTGCCGAGTTGGACAAGCCTGGGACGAAGTTCGTCGATGTGGCGAGGCGGCACGAGGTGAGCCGCGGCCTGCTGTGGCAATGGCGTGACGCGCATCGGCGCGGGATGTTGGCGGCGGCGGAGGCGACCTTCGTGCCGGTGCGCATCGTGCGGGAGTTGCCGGCGCCGGCGTCGCCGGCAGGACCGACCGCATCTGTGCCCTGCGCCGATCCGGCTGTCGAACGCGACGACCGGATCGAGATCGTGTTGCCGGATGGCACCGCGCTGCGGGTTCCCCAGACGGCCGGCACCACGGCGCTGCGCCGCGTGCTGTCGGCGCTGCGCGGATGATACCGGTTCCCTCCGGCGTTCGGGTCTGGCTGGCGGTGGGCCACACCGACATGCGGCGCGGCATGAACGGCTTGGCGCTGCAGGTGCTGCAGGCGCTCGGGCGTGACCCGCACAGCGGTGATCTGTACGTCTTCCGCGGCCGCCGCGCGGACTTGGTCAAGATCATCTGGCACGACGGCATCGGCATGTCGCTCTACGCCAAGCGGCTGGAGCGCGGGCGCTTCCTGTGGCCCTCACCGGCGGACGGCAGCGTGGCGATCTCCGGCGCGCAGCTGGCCTACATGCTGGACGGCATTGACTGGCGGAACCCGCAGCGGACCTGGCGGCCAGAGGTCGTCGGATAGCGCTCAGCACGGGAGCTTTTCCTCTGGCGCTGGCGCGTCGACCGTGATTCGATTCACACCGTGCCGACCGCGCCGGAAAGCCCGCTTGACGACATCACCGCCTTGCAGGCGGCGCTCGTGGCCGAGCGCCTGGCGCGTCAGGAGGCCGAGGCGCGGGCCACCAGCGCCGAGACGATGGTGGCGCATCTCAAGCTGCTTATTCCCAGCTCAAGCATGACCGCTTCGGCGCCTCCTCCGAACGCAGCCGCAAGCTGATCGATCAGCTCGAGCTGGAACTCGGCGAACTCGTCGCTGCTGCGAGTGAGGACGCCACCAGGGCGGAGAACGCCGCGGGCAAGGACAAGTCGGCCATTGGCACCACGCCGCGCCGCCAACCGGCCCGCGCCCCTTTGCCGGAGCACATCCCGCGCGAGCGCATGGTGATCCCAGCGCCCTCCGCCTGCCCCTGCTGCGGCGGCAGGCTCTCCAAGCTGGGCGAGGACATCACCGAGACCCTGGAGGTCGTGCCCCGGCAATGGAAGGTCATCCAGACCATGCGGGAGCGTTTCTCCTGCCACTCCTGCGAGGCCATTACCCAACCCCCGCGCCCTTCCATCCGATCGCTCGCGGCCGCGCCGGCCCGCAGCTGCTGGCGATGATCCTGGAGGCCAAGTTCGGCCAGCACCTGCCGTTGAACCGCCTGAGCGAGACCTACGCCCGCGAGGGCATCGAACTCAGCGTCTCGACCATCGCCGACTGGGTCGGCACCTGCACCGCGACGCTGACGCCGCTGATGGCGCTGATCGACATGCACGTGCGCGCCGCCGCGCGGCTGCATGGCGACGACACCGCGGTGCCGGTGCTGGCCAAAGGCAGGACCATCACCGGCCGGATCTGGACCTACGTGCGTGACGACCGGCCCTTCGCGGGCCCAGCGCCGCCGGCAGCGATGTTCCGCTACTCCTGTGCCCGCACCGGCAAGCACCCGCAGCGGCACCTGGCCGGCTACCAGGGCATCCTGCAGGCCGACGCCTATGCCGGGTTCAACGACCTCTACGCGCAGGGGCGCAAGCCTGGCTCCATCACCGAGGCTGCCTGCTGGGCGCATGGCCGGCGCAAGCTGTTCAAGCTGGCCGAGGTCGCGCGCGCCCCGCTTGCCGCCGAGGCGGTGCGCCGGATCTACGCGATCTTCGCGGCTGAGCGTGCCATCAACGGCCTGCCCGCCGAGCAGCGCCTCGCCGTGCGACAGCGGCAGATCACTCCGCTTGTCGCTGACCTCGAGCGCTGGATGCGCGAGCAGCGCGCTCGCCTCTCGCGCCACGCCGAGGTCGGGAAAGCAATGGACTACATGCTGACGCGCTGGGAGGCCTTCAGCCGCTTCCTGACCGATGGCCGGATCTGCCTGACGAATAACGCCGCCGAACGCGAACTGCGCGGCGTGGCCCTTGGCCGAAAGGCCTGGATGTTCGCCGGCAGCGATCGAGGCGGCGAACGTGCCGCGGCCATGTATTCGCTGATCGCCACCGCCAAGCTGAACAGCGTCGATCCCCGCGCCTGGCTCGCCGATGTGCTGGCCAGGATCGCCGACCACCCAGCCAGCCGCCTTGACGAACTGCTGCCGTGGAACTGGCACCGCGCCCAACCTGGCCGCGTCGCCGCCTGACCAACCGGAGCCGTGGCCCGCCCGGACGGATCGCGCGGTCGGCCACCCAGAACGTGCCGCGCGAGGTATTCGTAGCGACCGCGGCCGTACAGGCTGCGCACCAACACGACCTCGCGCACCGTCCAGCCGATCGGTTCGACAGGATGGTTCGCGATGTCGTCGTCATCGTAAAGCAGCGTCATGTGGGGCAGGCAGTGCGGCTTGACCCACCGCCCCAGCCCCACCTGCTGGAGCGCCGTTCCCAACTGCCCATGCAAAGCCAGCAGCCCGACAACACCGTCGCCACCCTGCAGAACGTATGGACGATTGCCGGGTCGCCCACGGAAGCTCGCCGCACGATCGAACAGCACATCGAAAGGCGGCATCACCACAGCTGCCGCCGCCTCGATCGCCGCCGCCACCACACCCTGCGGAAGCCCTTCGTAACCACCCAGGTAATGCAGCGAGACATGCAGACGCGCAGGCGCAAGCACCGTGCCCCGCAGTGCGTGTATGTCGCGCAGATGCCGCGCCAGCACGGCGATCCGCTCAGCAACGCCCGCGTCCGGAAAGACCGCCAGGAACAACCTGTCCGTCGGGCGCGCCAGCGCCTCAAGACCCACGAAAGCACCCTGCTCAGCATGACGACGCATGCCCGAAACTACCGCATCAACCCCAACCGCCGCACCTCCCACATCACACCGCGGCCCTCGCCGGACGGATACGTACGTCCCGCGGACGCGTGACCGCCTAACTGCATCAGTGCTCGAAGCCGCTCTAGCACTACCTGGGCACTTTCCGCGCTGATGTGCGTTGCCTCTGAACTGGGTTGACGCGATCTGGTTGCGGG
>JAIEOP010000141.1 GCA_019750465.1 Acetobacteraceae bacterium
TGCCCGGCCGCACATGAGCCGCCTCGGCCGCACGCCGGCGCGGGAGGGCGCGGCGGCGCGCCGGCTCTACGCCTGGGAGGATGCCGAGGTCGGGCCGCGCGACCGCTCCCGCGTGCCCTTCGCGCAACTGCAGGCGCTGGTCGATCACGTCTGGGCCGGCGAGGGGCTGCGCTTCCCGCCGCGCATCCGCCCGCTGCCGCGGCAGGCCCGCCGCACCGTGGCGCGCGCCAGCCGCACCGCCATCGAGGCGCCGGCCGAACTCCCCACCTGGGTGCTGCTGCACGAGGTCGCGCACGCGCTGACCAGCACGGCGGAGGAGGAAAGCGATGGCCACGGCCCGGCCTTCACGGGCATGTACCTGCGCCTGCTGGAACGCTACGCGCGCATGGACGGGGCGGCGCTGGCGGAGTCGCTGCGCCACGCCGGCATCGCCTTCGAGACCGATCCGCGGCCGGCCTTCCTGGAATGACCCGGCGGGCGCTACGCTGCGCAGCGCGTCCAGGAAGGAAAAAGCCCATGCGGCCAAGACTGTTCTTCATCGGCGCCGGCGCGATCGGCGGCTATGTCGGCGGGCACCTGGCGCGGCTCGGCCACAACGTGACCTTCGTCGACCCCTGGCCCGCCCATGTCGAAGCGATCCGCGCCGATGGCCTGCGGCTGACCGGCCTGACCGAGCCGGAGAACGTCACCGTCCGCGCCCCCGCGATGCACGTGACCGAGCTGCAGTCGCTGTCGAAGGCGGCGCGCGGCGTCGACATCGCCTTCGTCTCGGTGAAGTCCTACGACACCGAATGGGCGACCGCGATGATCGCGCCGTACCTGGCAGAAGGCGGCTTCGTCGTCTCGCTGCAGAACTGCATCAACGAGCCGACGATCGCCGGCGTGGTGGGCTGGGGCCGCACGGCGGGGATGATCGCCGCGACCCTCTCGGCCGAGCTGCACGCGCCGGGCCAGGTGCGCCGCACCGTCCCGCTCGGCACCGGCGGGCGCGTGGTGTTCTATGTCGGCGAGGTGCATGGCCGCATCACGCCGCGCGTCGCACGCCTCGGCGAGTGGATGGCGGCGATCGACACGGTGACCGTCACGACGAACCTCTGGGGCGAGCGCTGGACCAAGCTCTGCGTCAACGCCATGCGCAACGGCATCGCGGCGGCGACGGGGCTTTCCGGCAACGACTGCGACCGCGACGAGCGGATCCGCCGCTTCATGCTGCGCGTGGGGTCGGAGGCGGTGCGCATCGGCCAGGCACTTGGCCTGGCGCTCGGGCCGGTGCTGACCATCCCGCCGGAGGTGCTGGCACGCGCCGGCGAGGGCGACCGCGCCGCCCTCGACGCGGCGGAGGGCACGTTGATGGGCCTGCTGACCGGCGGCGCGCGCAGCGAGCTGCAACGGCCCTCGATGGGCCAGGACATGCTGAAGGGGCGGCGCACCGAGATCGGGTTCATCAACGGCCATGTCGTGGCCCGCGGCGCGGAGGTGGGGCTGGCCGCCCCGGCCAATGCGGCGCTCGTCGCGGCCGTGCAGCGGGTCGAGCGTGGCGAGGTGCCGGCCCGGCCGGAGAACATCATCGGCATCAACATCTGAGCAGCGGCGCGAACCGATGCCGCTGCTGACCGCCGACCGTGTCGAGATCGTGGTGCTGGTGGACAACGTCACCGACACCCTCTCCTCGGCGCCGCCCTTCGTCACCCGCGAATGGGTGGCGCTGAAGCGCCGCGGCATGCGCATCACCGCCGGCTCCGCGCTGTGCTGCGCCAACCACGGGCTCGCCCTCGTGATCACCGCGCACGGGCCGGATGGCGCGCGCACCGTGCTGTTCGACGGCGGGCCGGTGGACTACGCGGTGGAGCGCAACGGCACGCGGCTCGGCATCGACTTCGGCGCCATCGGGGCGGTGATGCTGAGCCACGGCCACTGGGACCATGCCGGCGGCATCCCGCAGGCGCTGGCGATGATCCGCGCCGCCAACGGCGACCGCGCCGTGCCGCTGCTCCTGCATCCCGGCATGTTCGCCGAACGCGCCTCCCGCCAGGCCGATGGCGGGGTGATGCCGATGGACCGCGTGCCGAGCCCTGCCGAATGGGAAGCGATGGGCGCGCAGCCGGTGGTCTCCGCCGCGCCCGGCACCTTCGCCGGCGACCTGTTCTGGATCAGCGGCGAGATCCCCCGCCGCACCGCCTATGAACGCGGCCTGCCGACGCAGGTCGCCCGCGCCTCGCGCGACGCGCCCTGGCAGCCCGACCCGCTGCTGATGGATGAACGCGCGCTGGCGGTGCGCGTCCGGGGCAAGGGGCTGCTGGTGTTCTCGGCGTGCAGCCATGCCGGCATCGTCAACGTGCTGCACCATGTGCGGGACAGCTTCCCCGGCGAGCCGATCCACGCCGCCATGGGCGGCCTGCACCTGTCGGGCGAGAACGAGGCGATCATCCCGGAGACGGTGCGCGACCTCGGCGGGTTCGGCCTGGCGCACGTCTTTCCCGCGCATTGCACGGGCTGGCGCGCGGTGAATGCGCTGGAGCGCACCTTCGGCGAGCCGGTGGTTGCCCCCGCCGCGGTGGGCAAGATCTACGCGCTGTAGCCAGCACGGGACGGTCGCGTGCACGACGGCCGGCGCGGCACCTTGCGGCATGTGCCGCCGGCCGCCGTTCAGCCCTCGATGCGGATGCCCGTCAGCGCGACCAGCTCGCGCCAGCGCAGCACCTCCGCACGCTGGAAGGCGGCGAATTCGGCGGCCGGCATCGGCGCCGGGGCGAAGCCCATCCCGCGCAGCCGCGCGACCATGTCGGGCGCCGCCAGGATGGGCGGCAGCGCGGCGGAGAGCCGTTCGATGACCGCGCCCGGCGTGCGCGCCGGGGCAAACAGCCCGAACCAGGCATCCACCGCCATGTACGGGGCGCCCGCCTCGGCGAAGGTGGGCAGGTCGGGCAGCTCGGCCAGGCGCCGCGGCGCGCCGATTCCCAGCGCCCGCAGCCGCCCGTCCTGCACGAGCTGCACCACCTGCGGCCAGGTGGAGACGAAGAAATCCACCACGCCCGAGACGGTGTCCGTCGTCGCCTGCGCGCCGCCGCGGTAGGGCAGGTGGGTGGCTGCCAGCCCCTCGCGCTTCACCAGGCTCTCGGCGATGACGTGGCTGGCCGAGCCGACGCCGGAGGAGGCATAGGTGAGGCCGCCGCCGCCCCTGCCGCGGGCCACAAGCTCCGAAAGCGTCCGCGCCGGCGCGTTGGCGGGCACCACCAGCGCATGGTGCACCTCGGCCAGGCGGCCGATGGCGGCGAAATCCTCGACCGGGCGGTAGGGCAGGTCGCGGATCATGGCCGCGTTGGCGGCGTGGGTCTGGTTGTTGCCGAGCGCGAGCGTGGTGCCGTCCGGCGCGGCCCCGGCCACCGCCTGGGTGCCGACCACGGCGGCGCCGCCGGGGCGGTTCTCCACCACGAAGGCGGCGCCGGGGATGGCGGCGGCCAGCCGCTCGGCCAGGGCGCGCGCCAGCAGGTCCGTGCTGCCGCCGGGTGGATAGGCGACGACGATGCGCACCGGGCGCGCCGGCCATGGCGCGGCATCGCCGGACGGTGGCACCTGGGTTCGGGCCGGGCCGGCGCGGCTGGCAGCCAGCAGCGGCAGGGCGGCGAGCAGCGGGCGGCGGCTGAGCGGCATGCGATGGAGATCCTCCCATGGCCGCGTCGAGGTGGCGGCCGACCCGGCCACGCTTGCCGGACGCCGGGCACCCGGTCCAGCGGGTGCGCGGCGGGACTCGTCACCGATTGGTGATGATACAGTTTGTCTCAACCCTGCCGCGATTGCGACACAGTGGCTTGCCATCCTATCCTAACATCGAAGGAGAGGCACGATGCGCAGGAGACCGCCAGCCATGGCAGCCGCGCCGGCCCCGGATGCCGCGGAGGGGGCCGGGCGATGACGCTGTGGGCCGATTTCCTCCGCCGGATGATGCTCGGCGCCACTCCAACGCCGACGCCGCCCGGCGGCGCAGACGGCGCGACGCCGCCGGCCACCGGCCACGGTGAGGCGCCCCAGGACTCCGACGAGCTGGTGGCCGCGGAGGCCGAGCCGGACCGGTAATGGCGGGGCCCTACCGCAGCGCGGCGAAGAATTCGCGCAGCACGGCTGCGCATTCCGCCTCGCGCACGCCGCCGACCACCTCCGGCACGTGGTGGCAGGAGGGCGCGGCGAAGACCCGCGCGCCGTGCTCCACGCCGCCGCCCTTCGGGTCATAGGCCCCGAAGACCACGCGGCGCAGGCGGAACAGGCTCGCCGCCTGCGCGCACATCGGGCAGGGCTCGAGCGTCACGGTCAGGGTGCAGTCGGGCAGCCGGGGATCGCCGCGCGCCGCCGCGGCCGCGCGCAGGGCAAGGATCTCCGCATGGGCGGAGGCATCGGCCAGTTCCTCGACACGGTTGCCGGCGCGGGCCAGCACCCGGCCGGCGGCATCGGTGACCACGGCGCCCACCGGCACCTCGCCGCGCGCCGCGGCGGCGCGGGCCTCCTCCAGGGCAAGCTCGATGGCCGTCATGGCCCGCAGTGGTAGGGCGGATGCCGCCCGGCCGGAACCGGCCGCCGGGCGGTGCCATGCCGGGGCAGGTCAGCCTCGCGGCGGCTCGGGCGCGGCCGGCCCCTCCTCCGGGCGGCCGCGGCGGTCGGCCATGAACTGGTCGAACTCGGCCTTGTCCTTGGCGAAGCGCAGGCGTTCGAGGAAGGCGGCGAAATCGCGCTGCTCCTCCTCCAGCCGGCGCAGCGTGTCCTGGCGGTATTCGTCGAAGGCCGCGTTGCCGGAGGTGGATGCCTCCTCGCGCCGATGCCGGCCGCGCCAGCCGCAGCCGCGCGACGGCATGGCAGACGGTCCACCCGGCCCGGCCGCATGCGCCCCCATCCAGTGCCGGCCGAGCCGCCCGCTGCCGATGAGGAAGAACAGCATGGCGAGGCCGATCGGCCAGAAGGCGATGAAGCCGAGCACGATGGCCACGATCAGCCAGGGCTTCGGCACCGACCAGGCCAGCGACCAGGGGTTCCAGCCATGCAGCGGCGGACCGTCCGGGCGGGTGGGCGGTGGCGACCAGCCCGGGGGGCCGTAGCCGCCGCGTGGGACGGCGCCAGGCTCTGCGGTTGCGGACATCGGGACCCTCCTTTGTATGCAAGTCATACTTACATTATGGAGCGCCGGCGGTTCGTTCAAGTGAATTCGTCATCCCCCGCTCACCGGCTGCCCGCCGGGCCGCCCCCCGCCAGGCCGAGGCTCTGGAGGTAGATCAGCAGGCCCGCCTCCAGCAGTTCCTCCGCCGCCATCGGCAGCTTCCGCCGCGACCGGTCCGGACGGCAGAACAGCGCGGCGATGCCGTGCGCCATCGACCAGATGTGCAGGGCCACCATCAGCGCCGGCGGGCGCCGCCCCTCGGGCAGCCCGGCGATCAGCCGCTCGGTCGCCGCGCGCAGCACGCCGAAGGCGCGGTCGCCGGCGGCCTGCAGCCCGGGGTGCTCCTCCGCCACCAGCCGCGTCTCGAACATCGCCGCGTAGTAGGCGGACTCGGTCCGGGCGAAGCCGAGATAGGCGCGGCCGAGCGCCTCGAAGGCGCGCAGCGGATCGGGCGCGCCGTCGTTCCAGGCGCGCGCCAGCATGTCGGCGAAGCGTTCGAAGCCCTGCCGCGCGACCTCGGCGAGCAGCGCCTCGGCGTCGCGGAAATGGCGGTAGGGCGCGCCGGGGCTGACGCCAGCCAGGCGCGCCGCCTCGGCCACGCTGAAGCCGGCCGGCCCGTGCTGGCCGATGAGCGTCACCGCCGCCTGCACCAGCGCCTCGCGCAGGTTGCCGTGGTGGTAGCCGCGGCGCGGGCCCGACCAGGTCATGTGAGTGCTGCTTGCATCACGCCGAGACATGGCACCGCCGGCGCCGCGCGGCCAGTGCCGGCGTGCCGGATCGGCAGGCTGCCAGGCGCCGACCGCGCTGACCCTCGCATGGAAGGAACCTGCATGGTTGCGGCCGTGAACCGTACACCGCAGCCTGTCCGTCCTACCGCCAGCGCGATGGTGACGTGCCGCACCCGCCCGACCCCCGGCGGGTGATTCCCCTGGGCCAGGCTTTGCCCTAGCAACAGGGCCATGCCCCGCAGCACCCGCCCCGTCATCGGCGTCACCCTCGATTCGGAACCTGCCGGCGGCTGGTCGCGGCTGCCCTGGTATGCGCTGCGCCAGAACTACTTCTCCGCCCTCATCGAGGCCGGCGCGCTGCCGGTCGCGCTGCCGCACCATTCGGAGCTGGCGGCGGCCTACCTGGAGACCGTCGACGGCCTGGTGATCACCGGCGGCGCCTTCGACGTCGATCCCGCGCTCTGGGGCGATGAGCCGGTGCATCCGGAGGTCACGCTGAAGCCGGGCCGCACCGATTTCGAGCTGGCCGCGGCGCGCGAGGCGCTGCGGCGCGACATGCCCGTGCTCGGCATCTGCGGCGGGCAGCAGCTGCTCGCCGTCGCCTTCGGCGGCACGCTGATCCAGCACATCCCCGATGCCGTGGCCGGCGCGCTGGCGCATGAGCAGCCGAACCCGCGCACCGAGCCCGGCCACGAGGTTGCCATCGCGGCGAACACGCTGCTCGCGCGCATCACCGGCCGCACGCGCATGGCGGTGAACAGCGCGCACCACCAGGCGGTGCGGGTGCCCGGCGCGGGGGCCGTGGTGAACGCCGTCGCCCCCGACGGCGTGATCGAGGGCATCGAGCATCCCGGCCATCGCTTCGCCCTCGGCGTGCAGTGGCATCCGGAATACGCCGTCGATCCGGCCGATCCGCTGATCTTCCAGTCCCTCGTCGCGGCCTGCCGCGGATGACCGGGGAGCCCGACGGACCCGAGGACGGCGCGCGCGGCGAGCGGATCGCCAAGTGGCTGGCGCGCGCCGGCGTCGCCTCCCGCCGCGACGCGGAGCGGATGATCGCCGAGGGCCGGGTGCGCCTCGACAACCGCGTGGTGGAGACGCCGGCGACCTTCGTGCAGCCCGGCGCGCTGGTCACCGTGGACGGCGCCCTGGTGGCCGATGCCCAGCGCACGCGGCTGTTCCGCTACCATAAGCCGGACGGGCTGATCACCACGCACCGCGACCCGCAGGGCCGGCCCACGGTGTTCGAGAAATTGCCGCCCGGCCTGCCGCGCGTCGTCTCGGTCGGCCGGCTCGACTTCAGCAGCGAGGGCCTGCTGCTGCTGACCAATGACGGCGCGCTGGCCCGCCGGCTGGAACTGCCGGCCAATGGCTGGATCCGGCGCTACCGCGTGCGCGTGCACGGCATGGTGCAGGAGCGCGACCTGGCTGCGCTGGCGCGCGGCGTCACGGTGGAGGGCGTGCGCTATGGCCCCATCGAGGCCGGGCTGGACTCCCGCAAGGGTGCCAATGCCTGGCTCACCATCGCGCTGCAGGAGGGCAAGAACCGCGAGGTGCGCCGCGTCATGCAGCATCTCGGCCTGCACGTGACGCGGCTGATCCGCACCGCCTATGGCCCCTTCCAGCTCGGCAGCCTGCCGCGCGGCGCGGTGGAGGAGGTGAACCCGAAGGTGCTGCGGGAGCAGCTCGGCGCCGGGGCCGCGCCGGCACCGCCGCGGCCGGTGCGGGTTGCCGCACAACATTCGGCTGACGGCCGACGAAGGCCCCGCTAATGTCGCGCGATGGATGTCCGGCTTGAAAGGCTGAACCCGAAGCGCCGTCTGCTCTCCAGGCAGGAGGCGGCGCGGCAGGATGAGCGGCTCCGCGCACTCGCCGAGCAGGTCCGGTATGGCGGCAATCCCGAGCATAAGCGTGACCCAGGGGATTTCGGGCTCACGCCGCCAGCGGCGTGGCGACGCGGCAAGTCGCTTTGCGATGACGCGGGCGTGACGCGCCGTGAGGATGCGCGCGCTCTTCTGGCTGCGGGTCTGCTTCGTGGTCTGGTTGACGCCCGCTGGGATGGTTCGGAATGGCCCGGCTTGATCTGGGCGGTCACCGACGCGGGCACACCGCTCGAAGCTCAGCGTGAGGCACCCGGGCGCTACCATGGTTATCCGATGCCGGCAGCCGATCCGCTACGCGACACGGTGCTTGCCCGCTGGCATGCGATTGCATGAGCGGCACCTTGGAACTCGCGGCGGAATGGCTCGACCGCGGAGCCTATACCCCGCCCGATCCCACAGCTGCCCGCCTGCGCATCGCCATCGACGGCCTGGTTGCGACGCGTGCCGAGAATCGGTGGTCTCAGACCCTCGTCGAAGCGGTGCCTCTCTCGGCAGGGCCTCTTGCGGCGTGGCTGGTTGGCGCCTGGTGGCGGTTGCGCCACGAACCCGAATGGCCAACTGCCCCGGCGCCGGTCGATTGGCGCATGGCCCACGAAGTCGCCGCGGCCGGCAATGGCTTCCTCTGGCCGCGCCTTCGTCTCGTCTGCGATGGCTCATCCATGGAGTTCGACTGCATTCCGAGCGATCCGCGATCGCGCGAGATGCTGTCCTACGTTGCGGATTTTCGGACACATCTGCCAGTCGTTCGCTTCGAGCAGGCTGTGGACGATTTCGTCGAACTCGTGCTGGAGCGCATGGCATCCGTCGGGGTCAGGTGCGACCTCGCCGCAGCGTGGGAGGCCGTACGCGCGGACCGGCGCGATCCGGTCCGGTCGGCACGACGGCGCATTGAGGCGATGATGGGCTTCGACCCCGACGAGGCGCCGCGCGACGTCCTGGCCGAGGTTACCGAGTTGGGCCAACGTGCCGGAGATGGCGGCGAAGTGGCGGCTATTTGTGCTGTCAGCACGCCGGCGGCGTTGCGGGCAGCCGTGGCATCGGCCTCGCTGTCCGCCCGCCTCGCCCTCCGAGGGAACGTCGCACCGGCGGGCACTGACGAACCGCCACACCAGCGTGGCTACCAGCTCGCCCGGTGGGCACGCGCGGAGGCCAACCTGCGGCCGGGCGTGCCGGTGCGGGACGCCGACCTCGCTGATCTGCTCGGCATGACATGCGAGACGCTGCTCTCCAGCCGCGATGGCGGATTGGCGCCAGCGACCGTCCTGGTGCGCGGCCCGGATGACGCGAGGGTGCTGTTCAGGGATCGCCGCGCGCGAGGCCGCCGGTTCGACGCCGCACGCCTCATTGGCGACGCCCTGGGTGCGCCCGAGCTGCCTTGGCAGCTGACGGCAGACACAAAGACGGCCCGGCAGAAGCTGCAACGGGCATTTGCCGCTGAGTTCCTGGCTCCCATCGCGACGTTGCACGAACGGCTCGATGAGGCGCCAACCGAAGATGAGGTGACCGAGGTCGCAGACTGGCTCGGGGTCGGCGAACGGCTCGTCCGGAGCCAGCTTGTGAACCATGGCGCGGTCGCATGGGACCGCTGGTCGCTGCCGGCCTGACCGCCACCCCATGCGCATCATCGCCGGCCGCCACCGGGGCCGCCGCCTCGCCGCGCCCGCCGGCGAGGCCACCCGCCCCACCGCCGACCGCGTGCGCCAGGCACTGTTCGACATGCTCTGGCATGCACCATGGGGCGGGCGTGACGCGGTGGCGGACCGGCGCGTGCTGGACGCCTTCGCCGGCACCGGCGCGCTGGGGCTGGAGGCGCTCTCGCGCGGCGCCGCGCACGCGACCTTCCTGGAAACCGCCCGCCCTGCCCTGGCCGCGCTGCGCGCCAACATCGCCGCCTGCCGGGAGGAGGCGAACGCCACCGTCCTGCCCGCCGATGCCACCCGCCCGCCGCGCGCGCCCCTGCCCTGTGACCTGGTCTTTCTCGATCCGCCCTATGCCGAGGGGCTGCTGCCGAAGGCGGTCGCCGCCCTGGCCGAGGCCGGGTGGATCGCGCCGGCCGCGCTGCTCGTCGCGGAGAGCGCGGCCGCGGCGCCGCCGCCCGCGTTGCCGCCAAGCTTCACGGCGCTGGCCGAGCGGCTGCACGGCCCCGCGCGCCTCAGCGTGGTCCGCGCACCGTGACGGCGGCGCTGCACGCCCGCCGGGCGCTGATGCTGCTGCCCTCCGCTGGGCTCGGCGGGGCGGAGGCGATGACGGCGGTGCTCGCCCGCGCCCTGCACGCCGCCGGCCTGGCGCTGGACATCGCGATCGCGCCGAGCCTCGCCACGCGCGTCGCCGATATGCTCGGCCCCGACCTCGCCGGCGCCGTGGACCCCGCGCCGCTGGCCTGGGAGGAGGCCGAGACGGCCGCGCAGAACCTCCGCCGGCAGCAGGCCGTCGCCGCGGCGCGCATGCTGACGGCACGGCCCGACCTGGCGATCATCCCGCTGCCCTGGCCAAGCCACGGCCTCGGCTTCCTGGCCCCGCTGCGCGATGCCGGCGTGCCGACGCTGCTGCTCGCCCATCTCGCGCCGCGCGAGGCCGATCCCGCGCTGGCCGAGGCCGCGCGCCTCGCC
>JAIEOP010000281.1 GCA_019750465.1 Acetobacteraceae bacterium
CAACACGCTCCAGCCTTTGCCGGGTCGCGGGATTCAGCGTTTGCGGCGATTCTGCCTCAACGCATCCCGCTCTAGCCTTTGCCGGGTCGCGGGATTCAGCGTTTGCGGCGATTCTGCCTCAACGCATCCCGCGCTATCCCGCCAGCCCCCTCAACCCCGCGCAGATCCGCTCCACCTGCGCATCCGTCAGCTCGGGGTACATCGGCAGGCTCAGCACCTCCTGGGCCGCACGCTCGGTCTCGGCGCAGCCGGCGGGGCCCAGTGGCGTGCGGCCCTTGTAGGCACCCTGCAGGTGCACCGGCACGGGGTAGTGGATGCCGGTGCCGATCCCCGCGGCGCGCAGCTGCGCCTGCACCGCCGCCCGGTCCGGGCAGCGCAGCACGTACTGGTGGAAGACGTGCCCCGCCCCCTCCCGCCGCACCGGCGGCAGGATCGGGCCGCCTGCCAGGGCCGCGTCATAGGCCGCGGCGATCGCCCGGCGCCGGGCGTTGCCGGCATCCAGCGCCGGCAGCTTCACGCGCAGGATCGCCGCCTGCACCTCATCCAGGCGGCTGTTCACACCGACCATCGCGGAGACGTAGCGCTCCTTCCAGCCGTACTGGCGGATGGCGGCGATGCGGTCGGCCAGCTCGAAATCATCGGTCGCCAGCACCCCGCCATCGCCCAGCGCGCCGAGGTTCTTGGTCGGGTAAAGGGAAAAGGCCGCCGCCTGGCCCAGCGTGCCGAGCCTCTCGCCGCACAGGGTCGCGCCATGCGCCTGCGCGCAGTCCTCGATCAGGGCGACGCCGGCGCGGGCGCAGGCCTCCAGCATCGGGGTGAGGTCGGCGGCCTGGCCATACAGATGCACGACGATCGCCGCGCGGATCGGCGGCAGGCCCGGCGGCGGATCCTCCAGCACGGCGGCCAGCTCATCCGGGTCCATGGTGTAGGTGTCGGGGTCGATGTCGAGCAGCAGCGGCACGGCGCCGGCCATCTCGATGGCGGCCACGGTGGCGACGGCGGTGTGGGAGACGGTGGCGACGGTCGCCCCCTCGCCGATGCCCATGCCCCGCAGGATCAGCGCCAGCGCGTCCGTGCCGTTGGCGCAGCCGACCGCGCGGGCGGTGCCGAGCCAGGTGGCGAATTCGCGCTCGAAACCCTCGCCCTCGCGGCCGAGGATGTACCAGCCGGAGTCCAGCGCCCGCGCCACGGCGGCGTCGATCTCGGCCCGCTGCGCGCGGTAGCCGGCGCCCGGGTCGGCCTGCGGGATCATGACGGCCTGGGGGCCTGGGGTGGCGTTCATCGCGGAAGGTCCGATCGGGCGTGTCGCGTCAGAGGTAGTCGGCAAGGCGGCTGCGATACCAGTCCAGCGTCAGGCGCAGCCCCTCGTCCAGCCCCACCCGGGGGGACCAGCCGGTGGCGGCGCGGAACGCCCCATCGTCGGCGTGGTAGCTGCCGATGTCGATCGGCGCGCGGTCGGCGGGAAATTCCTTCACGGCGTAGTGACCGCGCCCGTCATTCGCCGCCACCAGCCGCCCCGCGATCTCCAGCAGCGAGGCCGGCGGCGGGCCGCCGATGTTGAACACGCGGCCACTCACCAGCGGCGCCGCCTCGGCGGCGCGCAGGAAGGCATCGGTCACGTCGTCCACATAGGTCAGGTCGCGCAGCTGCTCGCCGCCCCAGACCTCGAAGCCTTCGCCCTCCAGCACGCGGCGGATCCAGATGCCGAGGAAGGTCTGCCGCGCGTCGCGGATGCGCAGGCGCGGGCCGTAGCAATTGGTCAGGCGCAGCGAGACGACGGGGCGCCTGAGCACGCGGCTTTCCAGCAGCCAGTACTGCTCGCCGGCCCATTTGGAGACGCCGTTGGCGTCGGGCGGGTTGACCGTGTGCTTCTCATCGACGGGCAGGTATTCCGGGCGGCCGTAGAACTGGCGCGTCGAGGCGTGCACCACCGCGGCCTCGGGCGCCGCCTCCCGCATCACCCCGATGAGCCGCACCTGGGCCACGGCATTGACGTTGATGTCGGCCACCGGGTCGCGCTGCCCGCCCATGTGGCTGGTCTGCGCGGCCATGTTGAACAGCACCTCGGTGCCGGCGCAGAGCGAGTGCAGCTCGGTGTCGCGCAGGTCGCCGCGCACCAGCATGACCGAGGCGCCCTCGAGGTTGGCGCGGTTGGCGCCGCCATCCTCCATCATCGCATCCAGCGCGGTGACCCGCGCGCCATGGCGCGCCAGCGCATGGCAGAGCGCGCTGCCGAGGAAACCCGCGCCCCCCGTCACCAGCACGCGGCGGCCGCGCCAGAAGCCTGCCCGTTCGGCGTCCGTCATCGTCCTCTCCGCGCTTGGCGCGCCGCCGCGGCACCCATCCCTGCTTCCATGGGGCGGGAATGCGGCGGAAGCATGCCTAGTCCCCGGCCGCGGCGTGGCGCTCGGGCGTCGGCGCGGCGGGCGGGTGCCGCGCGGCCCCGGTACCTTCCGTGCCATCCGGCACCGGTGGATCATCGCCGCCCACGCCGCGCATGACCTCGATGAAGCCGAACAGCAGCAGCAGCTGGCCGAGCAGCATCTGGATGCTGGCCAGCAGCCGGATGCCGTCGTCGCGCGGGTTGATGTCGCCGTAGCCCACCGTGGTCAGCGTCACCACGCTGAAATGCAGCGCATCGGCGAAGCCGATATGCATCGGCCCGTCCGCGCCATGGAACAGGAACTCGCGCGAGACCCCGTCCGAGATCCGGTAGAGGCAGGCGAAGACCACCGCCAGCAGCGCCCAGAGGCTGGTATAGGCGGCCATCGGCACGACCAGGTGCTGCGCGCGCCGCGTCATGGTCCCGAAGATCACCGCCATGTCCACCAGCAGGCGCACGACATCGTCCACCGCGCGCACGCTGATCAGCCCGATGACCGCCATGGCGACCACCAGCGCGACGCCCTGGCCCGTCGGATCAAGCCGGTTCACCGGCGCCGAGAGGGAGACCGCGCCGACGAAGGCGGCGGCGGCCAGCCAGCGCGTGAAGTCGCCGAGGTGCATCAGGTCGGCGGTGCGGGCGCCCTGCTGGGCGTAGCGGCGCAGCCGGTCGCGCTGGACCAGGCAGACCACCACGAAGACGGTGATCGGCAGCGCGTGGCCGGCGGCCTGGGCCCAGTCCGGCGCGTCGGGGAAGGCGGCGCGGCCGATCACCACATAGACGCAGGCATACATCGCCAGCCCGGTCGCCGCGCCGAGCGAGAATTGCGGCCCGTGCGGGAAGGCGAGGTAGAGCACCCCCATCGCCAGCGCCGAGACGCCGGGCACGGTCAGCGGCAGCGGCCCGCCGCGATCGGCGATGGCCCCGGCGACCAGCAGCATCAGCACGACGCCGATGCCGATCGCCATGGCGAAGGCATGCATCTGGCGCCTGAGCCGGGTCCGCGCCGCGTGCGCCGTGCGCCGGGTGCGGTGCGGCGGGCGCGCGCTGCCGGGTCCGATGCTCACCGGCGGGTGCTCACCGGCTGGGGGGCAGCGCGGCGACGCCGGTGATCTCGACGCGCCAGGCCGGATCGACCAGCGGCGCCTGGATGGTCATGCGCGCCGGCTTGGACGCGGGATCGAGCCAGCGGTCCCAGGCCCGGTTCATCGCCGGGGCGTCCCGGATATCGGCCAGCACGACGGTGCAGGACAGCAGGTGGCGCTTGTCGGTACCGGCCTCGGCCAGCAGGGCGTCGATCTGCGCCAGGATGTCGGCGGTCTGTCCCTCGGCATCGAGGCCCGTGTCGTCGGCGACCTGGCCGGCCAGCCAGACCAGGTGGCCGTGCACAGCGGCGCCGGACAGGCGCTCCTCCTCGGCGATGCGGCGGATGGTCATGCGGCGGTCCTCCCCGGTCCTCGATGGATCCGATCTCTACCGCCGATGGCGCCGGCGCACGATCCCTTGCGCGTCGCCCCGGAACCGCCTTTCCTCCGGACGCGGCAGCGGGGAACGCGGGGCAGGGTGCAGGATTTCCCCGGCAAGGCCATGCTGGCGGCGCGCCACATCCTCAGCCTGTTCTACATCGGGCTGATGGTGGCGCTGGCCTGCTATGCCGCGCGCTTCCTCGACAAGGTGTTCAAGTTCGGCGCCTCGGTGTTCGAGACCGGCGACAACGACCTGCTGCTCGGCCTGCTCTACCTGCTGGATTCGACGCTGGTCGCCTCCCTGGTCGTGATGGTGGCGATCGCCTCCTACGACAGCCTGGTGCGCCGGCTCGACAAGGATGCGAAGGAGGAGGGGGTGGACTGGGTCGCCGAGGGCGTCGATCCCGGCAACCTGAAGATCAAGCTGGCGACCGCGATCATCGCCATCCCCTCGATCCACCTGCTGCAGGTCTTCCTGAAGGTGGGGGACTACAGCGACCGCGAGATCAGCTGGGGCCTGGCGATCCATGCGCTGTTCCTCGCCGGCGGAATCGCGCTGGCGGTGACGGACAAGCTGGAAGGCACCACCAAGGCGGCGCGCAAGGCGACATACGCGAAGCAGCCGTAGCCCGCCCGCGGTTCAGCCGCCGGCCAGGCGGCGCAGCCGATCCGCCGTCTCGGCATCGGCCGGGAAGAAGGTCTCGATGGCGAGCTCGGAGAGGGTGATTTCCGCCGGCGTGCCGAACACCGTGGTGGTGCCGAACAGCGCCAGCCGCCCCGCCGCCGTATCGAGGTGCAGCGGCACCAGGATGCCCCCTGGCGGGTGCGCGGCATCCGGCGCGGCCGACGGCGCCGCGGGCGGCGGGTAGGCGCCGAGTTCCGCCAGCAGCGCGGCGAGGCCCGGGTCGGCACTGGCCTCCACCTGCCGGCGCAGCCGTTCCAGGATATGGGCGCGCCATTCGCCCAGGTTGGCGATGCGCGGCGCCAGGCCGCGTGGGTGCAGGGTCAGCCGCAGCACGTTGACCGGCGGCGTAAGCAGCGCGCGGTTCCCGATGGCGCCGATCAGTGCCGGCACGGCGGCATTGGCGGCCAGCATGCGCCAGTGCCGGTCCACCGCCAGCGCCGGGCAGGGCAGGTGGGCGGAGAGGATCGCCTGAACCGCCGCGCGCGCCGCGCCCATCGCCGGGTCGTCCAGCGTCCGCTCGGCGAAGAGCGGCGCGTAGCCGGCCGCCAGCAGCAGGGCGTTGCGTTCGCGCAGCGGCACCTCCAGCTGGTCGGCCAGGCGCAGCACCATCTCGCGGCTCGGCGCGGCGCGGCCGCTCTCGATGAAGCTGAGGTGCCGCTGCGACACCGCGGCATCCAGCGCCAGATCGAGCTGGCTGCGCCGGCGGCGCTGGCGCCAGGCGCGCAACAGGGCGCCGATGGGCGGGGCGGCGTTGGGGGACGAAAGCGCCTTGGCCATGCCGCAGCATAGGCGCCGGCGTGGCATGCCCACCATGACCCGGGAGGTAATCGCGCCCCGCAGCGCCACCGCCCAGGATGAGGCCATCGCAACCCGGCCAGAGGAGCCCGCGATGACTACCCCTTCCCCGAACACGTCCCCCCTGCTGCGCTTCGCCCTGCTCGGCGACGCGGTCGCCAGCGGCGCCACCGGCCTGCTGCTGGCGGCCGCGTCCGGACCGCTGGCCTGGCTGCTCGGCCTGCCGGCGCCGCTGCTGCGCGGTGCCGGGCTGGTGCTGCTGCCCTATGCCATCCTCGTTGCCTGGCTCGGCATGCGGCCCGTGCCGGCGCCGCCGCTGGTGCGGACGGTGATCGCCGTGAACCTGTTCTGGGTGGCCGACAGCCTCCTGCTGGCGCTCGGCCCGGCGCTGTTCGGGCTGGCGCCGAACGGCCTCGGCATCGCCTTCGTGCTGGCCCAGGCGGCGGTCGTGCTGGGCTTCGCGGTGGCGCAGTGCATCGGCCTGCGCCGCGCGACGCACGTCGCGCCGCCGGCCTATGCCTGACCGCAGGCCCAAGGGGGGGGTGGAGGCTGGCCGCCCTCCCCCTTCACCCCGCCCGCAGCAACACGCCCGGCCGTGCGCCGGTGTCCTCCCCGTTCTCGAAGACCGGCACGCCCGAGACCATCGTCAGCCCGTACCCCTCCGCCCGCTGGATCAGCCGTCGCCCGTCGGCCGGCAGATCGGCGATCATCTCCGGATGGCCGCTGCGCAGCCTGTCGAGGTCGATGATGTTCACGTCGGCCTTCAGCCCCGGCGCGAGGCGCCCGCGGTCCGCCAGCCCCATGAAGGCCGCCGTCTCGCCCGTCATGCGCTTCACGACGAATTCCAGCGGCAGCCGCGGCCCGCGCGTGCGGTCGCGCACCCAGTGCGTCAGCATGAAGGTGGGGATCGCGCCGTCGCAGATCGATCCGCAATGCGCGCCGCCATCGGAAAGCCCGAAGACCGTGTGCGGGTCGCAGAGCAGGTCGCGCACCACGGAATGGTCACCGGTCGCATAGTTCACCAGCGGGAAGAACAGCATCCGCCCACCGTCGCTGCCCGCCAGGTAATCGTAGCAGTATTCCTGCGGCGTCACGCCCGCGCGCGCCGCCATCGCCGCGACGCTGCGCTCGGCGGTCGGCTCGTAGTCCGGCGGCTCGCCGAGCACGTACATCCCCTCCCAGCGCGTGGCGATGAAGCGCGACAGGGGCGGCAGCAGGCGCAACAGGCGCGGCGAGGCCTCCTCGGCCAGGATGCGCGCGCGCAGCGCCGGATCGCGCAGCCGCGAGAGGCGCTCGGGCAGCGGCAGGCGCGCGAGCTCCGTGAAGGACTCGCGCAGGATGAAGGGGTTGAGGTCGGTCGAGAGCCCGAGCAGCAGCCCCGCCGGGCGCCCGCCCACCTGGCCGGTGATCGGCAAACCCTCGGCGCGGGCGGCGCGGATGGCGGCGCTGATGCGCGGCAGCCGGCCCCGGTCGTGCGGCCGGTCGAAATGCAGGAAGTAGACGGGCCGGCCGCCGCTCTCGCGCGTGAAGTCGCGCATCCAGGCGAACTCGGCCTCCACATCCTCGAAGTCGGCGTTCAGGCCGAGCACGCCGCGCCGCACGCCGCGCAGCGCGCGGGCAAGGCCCATCAGCTCGTCGGCACCGGCATGCCGCCCCGGCACCTGCTCGCCGGCCAGCGTCATGTGCTGATCGGTGCGGGAGGTGGTGATGCCGAAGGCGCCCGCGCGCAGCGCCGCGCCGGCCAGCGCCTCCATCTGCGCAATGTCCTCGGGCGCCGCGGCCCCGCGCCGCAGCGCGCGCTCGCCCATGACGAAAACGCGCAAGGGATGGTGGGCAAGCTGCGTGCCGACATCCACCGTGCGCGCCATGCGGCCGAGCGTGGCCAGGTATTCGTCGAAGCTCTCCCAGTCCCAGCGCAGGCCGGTCGTGAAGACCACGCCGGGCACCTCCTCCACCCCCTCCATCAGGTCGATCAGCGCCTGGCGATCGCGCGGGCGGCAGGGCGCGAAGCCGACGCCGCAATTGCCGAAGATCAGCGTCGTCACGCCATGCACGGAGGACGGCGCGAGCACCGGGTCCCAGGTGGCCTGGCCATCGTAATGGGTATGGATATCGACCCAGCCGGGCGTGACGAGCCGTCCGTCCGCCGGGATCTCCCGTCGCCCCGGCCCAGCCTTGCCGCCGACCTGGGCGATGCGGTCGCCGTCGATCGCGAGGTCGCCGGTGAAGGCGGCCGCACCGGTGCCGTCCACGATGCTGCCGCCGCGGATGACGATGTCGTGCATGACGTTCTCTCCCTCGCCGTCGGGGCGAGTGTGGCAAGGAATCGCGTTGGCGTCCTTGGTGTTCTTCGCGTGCTTGGCCTCGGCATCGCGGTGGTGCCAACGCCGCCTTGTCGATGCCCGGGAAACCACGGCGCCAGGAAGAGCAAATCAGTCGCGCCCCTTGAACCCCGTCGCCACGACATAGAGCTCCGACGAGTCCTTGCGGCTGGCCGGCGGCTTGGCATGGCGGACGCTGGCGAAGTGGCGCTTCAGCACCGCCAGCAACGCGCGCTCGCTGCCGCCCTGGAAGACCTTGCAGACGAAGCCGCCGCCCGGCGCCAGCACCTTCAGCGCGAACTCCAGCGCGAGTTCCGCCAGCGCCATGATGCGCAGGTGGTCGGTGGCGCCATGCCCCGTGGTGTTCGGCGCCATGTCGGACAGCACCAGGTCGGCCGGCCCGTCCAGCGCCGCCAGCACGGCCCGCTCGGCGGCCTCCTCCTGGAAGTCGCCCTGCAGCACGGTCGCCCCTGCCACCGGGTCCATCGGCAGCACATCGAGCGCCACCACCGTCGCCCGCGGCCCGGCGGCCCTCAGCGCCACCTGCGTCCAGCCCCCCGGGGCCGCGCCGAGATCGACCACCCGCGCCCCGGGCCGGAGCAGCTTGAACCGCTCATCCAGCTCCAGCAGCTTGAATGCGGCGCGCGAGCGCCAGCCCTGCGCCTTCGCGGCCCGCACATAGGGGTCGTTGAGCTGGCGCTCCAGCCAGCGCTGGCTGCCGGTGTCCCGCCCCTTGGCGGTGCGGAGGCGCGTGGTGAGGCCCCGGCCGGAGCCAGGCGGCGTGCCCTTCATGACAGCAAGCCCGTCAGCCGCGCCGCGAGGGGCCGTGGTTGCCGCCGCGCTCGCCCCGCATCATGCGCAGCAGCATGCCCTCGCGCAGGCCGCGGTCGGCGACGGTCAGGGTCGGCACCGGCCAGATGCGGCGGATGGCGGCGTAGATGGCGCAGCCCGGCAGCACGAATTCCACCCGCTCCGGCCCCACGCAGGGGTGCGCTGCCAGCCCCTCCCGCCCGAGCGCGAAGAGGTCGCCCAGCGCCTGGTCCGCGGCATCGGCATCCAGGGTGCGGCCATCGACCAGCGGCCGGCGGTAGCGCGGCAGCGCCAGGACCACGCCGGCCAGCGTGGTGACCGTGCCGCTGGTGCCGATCAGCCGCACGCCGCCCAGGCGGATCTCGCGGCCGATGCTGTGCACCGCATCGAATGCCGCAAGCTGGCCGGCGACCTCATCGACAACCGCCTCGAAGCCGGCCTGGGTGAAGCAGGACAGCCCGGCGCGCTCGGCCAGCGTGACCACGCCCAGCGGCAGCGACACCGTGCCGATCAGCTGGACATCGGTATGATGATGATGGGTGGCGTGCCGCCCGGGCCGGTGCGCCACGCGCACCCAGGCGATCTCCGTGCTGCCGCCGCCGATGTCGAAGAGCAGCACGCGGCGGTCCGCCTCCTCGATCAGCGGGGCGCAGGATTCCATGGCCAGTTCGGCCTCTTCGCGCGCCGTGATGATGCGCGGGCGGATGCCGGTCTCGGCCGCGACACGGGCGAGGAAGGCGGCACCGTTGCTGGCGCGCCGGCAGGCCTCCGTGGCGACGGCGGCGAAGCCGCGGATCGGCCGGCGGCCGAGCTTTTCGGCGCAGGCCGCGAGCGCCAGCAGCGCGCGGTCCATCGCGGCGTCGGCCAGGCGGCCGCTGGCGGCCAGGCCCTCGCCCAGCCGAACGATGCGGCTGAAGCTGTCCACCACGCGGAAGCCGCCGGCGGCCGGCGCACCGATCAGTAGCCGGCAGTTGTTCGTGCCGAGATCGAGGGCGGCGAAGGCAGGCGGTGCATGGGCGGCGCATGGCACGGCCGGCGGCGCCTCCACGGCCACGCCGGCGGTGGGGAGGGCACCCAGTGCACACGCCACCGGCGAGCCCGCCAGCGAGGCCGGGATCGGGCGGGTCGGCGCGTCGGTGGCGGTGTCCTGGTCCATCGTCGGCGAAACCGGGGCGTCTCCTGCCGGGCGCAGTTGGGCTTGGCACCGGATCACCCCATGATTGGTGCAGCGAGGGCGCGGGGCAAGCGGTTTCCACGGGCCCATACTTGCACCTGGCGGGTGCGCCGTGGTATGCGCCGCGCCCGCGATCGGCATCGCCGGCCCGGTATCCCGGTGGGGGATAGTTTAGCGGTAGAACTCCCGGCTCTGACCCGGGCAGCCTTGGTTCGAATCCAGGTCCCCCAGCCAATCCCCTGCAAGCACCTGACAGCGCAGCGTTTTCCGCCCCGGGCCCGTCCCGCGAGGCCGCCTTGCTGTCTGCGCTCCCACGAATGCTCCCGCATCACGCGAAGGCGGGGTATCTTCTACTGGCGTCGCCGGCTGCCCGGCAGAAGGCAGGGCGAGGTCGCCCTGAGCCTTCGGACGCGCCGGAGCCTTCGGACGCGCCGGTTCCGCGAGGCCGAGCATCGAGCGGCGCTGTTGGATGGACGCTTCAGCGTCGTGTTGCGGGGGATGCCGGCGGGAATGCCTACGGAGGACCTGAGCGGGGCGGGGCTCGCCGCGATCATGCGTGACTACCTGCGGGATGTCCTTGCGGCGGACCTGTCCCCCGCCGCTTCCCACCCCGGGCTCGCTCCCGCGCGGCTTCTGGCCAGCGGGGATGCTTGAAGACGCTCTGGCCGACACCCTAATGTCCGTTCTGGTTGAATCGAGGGGATTCCCAAATCGGCTGTGATCTGATTCAAGCTGTGTGCTGGCGCGGGAGGCCAG
>JAIEOP010000308.1 GCA_019750465.1 Acetobacteraceae bacterium
ACCGCCGCCGCCCCATCAGCAGCACCGCCGCCGCCCCGACCTGCGCCGCCGCGGCGGCCAGGAACAGCGCCGGCGCCGCACCCCCCCGCCCCGCCCACCAGGTCCCGCAACAGTCCGAAGACCGCGGGCGCGAAGGCGTAGGCCGCCTGGCTGCACGCGGTCACCAGCGCCACCATCCGCGCCGTGTCGGCCGGCGCGAAATCCTGCTGCGCCATCAGCGGCGGCAGCGAGGTCGCGTTGCCCAGCCCAAGCCCGAACAGCACCACCCCCAGCAGCAGCAGGGTCACCTCGCTGCCGCCGGCAGCCAGGAAGGCCAGCGAGCCCAGCACCTGCAGCCCGTAATTCACCGCCGCCGCGCGCCGCCGGTCGGCCCCCGCCGGCAGCAGCCAGCCCAGCGCCGTCCGCCCCAGGATGGCGCAGGCCGTCGCCAGCCCGGCCGCGATCCCGGCATGTTGCGCCCCCAGGGCCGGCACCAGCAGGGAGAACAGGTGCGCGATCAGTCCGATCTGGGCGAACAGGCCGAGCGACGTGCCCCCGGCCAACGTCAGGAAGCGCCGGTCCCGCCAGGGCGAGCCCGCCAGCGGCGTCGCATCCCCGCCGGGCCGGGCTGGCACCGGCGCGCCCGGCGCGTCGCCATCCGGCGCGAGCCCCATCGCGGCGGGGGTGTTTGCGAGGTAGCGCCCCGCCAGCCACCACAGCGCCAGGGCCATCACCCCGCCCACCAGCGCCGCCGCGTCGGCGAAGCCCCACCATGCGATCAGCACGACCCAGAGCGGCGAGAGCACCACGCCGCCGAGGGCGCCTCCGTTGTAGGCGATGGAGAGCGCCGCCGGCCGCCGGCGCACGAACCAGGGCGAGACCATGGCGTTGATCGCCGCCGCGCTGGTACCGGCCCAGCCGAGGCCGGTCAGCAGCGCCGCCGCGAAGAGCTGCCAGGGCTGCTCCGCCAGCGCCCAGCCGAGGACGCCGAGCGGTACCGTGATCCCCGCCGCCCGGGTAACCGCCACCAGGCCGAAGCGTTGATGAAGGGTCGCAAGGTTTGCGACCACCAGCGCCCCGAAGAGGAAATGCAGCGTGACCGCGGCCGAGACCAGCGCCACCGACCAGCCACGCGCCTCATGCACCGCATGCAGGAAGACCGGCGGGCCGTAGAAGCCGACGCCCCAGCCGAAGACGGCGACGGTGAAGGCCGCCCAGGTGACGTGCCAGCCGAAGAACCGCGGTGACCGGCCAGGGAGGGCGCCGTTCATGCCCGCGGGCCCTGGCGTGCGTCGCGATGTCGGCGTGCGGGCGAGGCGCGGGGTGCGCGGGAAAGCATTGCAGGGTCCTGGCGGTGGGTCGGCCCTGACCCTCGGCCTTTCCGCGGCCCGATGTTGCGCGCGGTGCCGAAGCTTCGCGACCCACGCCCCCGCCTCATACCAACTCGGTCAAAGGCTGACCCATGCGGCGCGCCAGATGGCGCGCCGAGGCCGCGGACGCGGCCCGCGCCCAATGGCGCGAAGCCAAGCCGCGCGGATGCGCGGCGCCCGGCGTCTGAGGGGCGTTGATGTGTCAACATCAACGCGCGTTGGTATCACGTCACCAGCACGATCCGCGCGTCGTTCACGTTCGTCAGCGTCGGCCCGGTCACCAGCGCGTCGCCCAGCGCCTCGAACAGGGTCAGGCTGTCATGCCCGGCCAGCAGCGCCCGCGCATCCAGCCCGGCCGCCCGCGCCCGGGCGAGGGTATCCGGCGCCGCCATCGCCCCGGCCGCCGGCGAGGCGCCGTCGATCCCGTCCGTGTCGGCCATCAGCGCCCAGATGCCCGGATGCCCCTCCAGCGCAAGGGTCAGGCCCAGCAGGCATTCCGTGCTGCGCCCGCCGCGCCCGCCCTGCCCGCCCGTCGCCGGCAGCGTGACCGTGGTCTCCCCGCCGGACAGGATCACGCAAGGGGCGGGCAGGGGGTGGCCATGCGCCGCGGCGCTGCGGGCGATGCCGGCCAGCGCCTTGCCGAGTTCGCGCGCCTCGCCCTCCAGCGCGTCGCCGAGGATGATGGGGGTGAGGCCGAGCGCCGACGCCGCCCGCGCCATGGCCTCCAGCGCCATCAGCGGCGTGGCGATCATCCGGAGTTCGGTGCCTGCCAGGCGCGGGTCGCCGGGCTTCGGCGTCTCCTCGGCCGCCGCGTCCAGATGCCGCATCGCCGGCTCCGGCAGCGCCACGCCATGATGCGCGACCAGCGCGCGCGCCTCGGCGAAGGTCGTAGGGTCGGCAACGGTGGGGCCGGAGGCGATCACCGCCGGATCGTCCCCCGGCACGTCGGAGATCGCGAGCGTGACCACCCTCGCCGGGTGCGCCGCCGCCGCCAGCCGCCCGCCGGAGAAGGCGCTCAGATGCTTGCGGATGCAGTTCATCTCGCCGATCGGCGCCCCGGAGCGCAGCAACTCGCGGTTCACCGCGATCAGATCCTCCAGCGACAGCCCCGGCGCCGGCAGGGTGGAAAGCGCCGAGCCGCCGCCGGAGACCAGGAACAGCACCAGGTCCTGCGGCGTGAGGCCGCGCACCGCGTCGAGCATGGCCTGGGCCGCGGCGGCACCATTCGCATCCGGCACGGGGTGGCTGGCGAAGCGCAGCGCGATGCGGCGGTTCGCGGGCGGGTCGGGCAGGTCGGCGCCGTAGGTCGTGACCACCAGCCCGGAGAGCGGCAGGTCGGGCCAGGCCGCCTCCACCGCCGCCGCCATCTTCGCCGCCGCCTTGCCGCAGCCCACCACCACGACGCGGCCCGACGCGGGGGGCGGGGGCAGGTGCGGGGCGAGGCAGGTCAGCGGGTCGGCGGCGTCCAGCGCCGCCTCGAACAGCCGGCGCAGCGCCGCGCGGGCGCGCTCATCCGTCCAGATGGTTGTCACCGACTGCTACCCGTGTGGCTGACCAACCGCACAACCCAGTCTGGGATCCCACTCAGCGCCACGAGAACGGTGATGGCGATCGACACCAGCCAGCCAATCACATTCGTGGCTATGGCCGTTCGGTAGCTGGTCCGCCTGCCCATCTCAGCGATGATCGCATCGCGACTGGCATGCACCTCGCGAGTAACGCCGGCGCGCTCGATCTCCGGCGTCGCCTGCTCCACCATGCTATCGGCAAAGACACTAAGGCGGCGCTCTGCCTCGCCGCGGAAGGCTCGAATCTCTGTTTGCGTCGGTGCGCGATTCGAACCCGTGTTGACGGCTTGCCGGTTCAGAAATGCTTCACGAATGTGAGCCTTGTAGAGCGCATATCCGAGCAGGCCGATGAGGTCATTCCCGTCAGGTGCAAAAGACTCGAAGGCCCTGCTATAGGTAGAATCCGCCTTGTCCGGACCAGTCTCCGCCATTTCCCTAGGCCGCGGTTCCCGATCCTTTTCGCGAACTAGTCGTTTGGGGATCACCCTTTGACCCGGGCGACGAGACCGTGAAGGTCCGGGACGCAGTGTTCGATGCCGCAACCGCTGTCCGGAAAGCATCCTGGCGCACGATCACGAGGCGCTGTCCGCGCCCAATATCGACGGACCTGACCACCGGGAGACTTGCTGCGGTTCGCTTGGTCATGGTTTTAGACTATCCCATCTAACCGGGCACGTCATGTGCCGACTCGATTCCGTCAAGGCGCAAAGTCCAGTCTTGATCACGGTTGGCGAGATCGCATCATCTGATGGCCCGAGCCGAAGTCTCAGGAGGGACCCGCCATGCCCGCACCCCAGCCCGAGGCCGACCTCTCCGGCGGCGCCGCCGCCGCGCTCGATGCCGCGACGCGCGAGCGCATCGAGGCCGCCGCCTTCCGCAAGCTCATCGCCCACCTGCGCGACGGCACCGATGCGCAGAACATCGACCTGATGAACCTGGCCGGCTTCTGCCGCAACTGCCTCTCCCGCTGGTGGCAGGAGGCCGCCGCCGAGGCGGGCCATGCCGTCGGCACGCCGGAGGCGCGCGAGGTGATCTACGGCATGCCCTACAAGGACTGGCAGGCGAAGCACCAGACCGAGGCGAGCGCGGAGCAGAAGGCCGCCTTCGCCGCCCGGAACCCGGGCCATTGAGCCGCGCGGCCGCTGCCTCTAACACCCCCGCTCCAACGAGAGCGGGTGGGGGATGAGCGAGACCGTGGCGACCAGACCCGCGAAGAAGGACGAAGGGGCCGATGTCGGCGGCATCGCCGCCGACCGGCTGCGCTCCATCATCGAGCGCGTCGAGCGGCTGGAGGAGGAGCGCAAGGCCCTCGCCTCCGACATCAAGGACATCTACGCCGAGGCGAAGTCCGCCGGCTTCGACGTGAAGGTGGTCCGCCAGATCATCTCGATCCGCAAGAAGGAGCCCGCCGAGGTGGAGGAGCAGGAGACGCTGCTGGACCTCTACCGCCGCGCGCTGGGGATGTAGGGCGGGCATGAGCGGCTTCGCAGACCCTTCTGCCATCCAGGGCTGGCACGCCCACCTCTATTGCGACCCCGCCGAGGGCAGCCCGACGCGCGCGGCCGGGGCGCGGCTGCGCGAGGCCATCGCGGCCGAGTTCCCCGATGCCGTGCTCGGCCGCTGGCACGCCGCCCCGGTGGGGCCGCATCCTGCGCCGATGTTCCAGGTGGCCTTCGCCCCCGCGCTCTGGCCGCACCTGGTGCCCTGGCTGGCGCTGAACCGCGCCGGGCTCACCGTGCTGGTGCATCCGGAGACCGGGCGGCAGAAGGCCGATCACCTGCACCACGCGATCTGGATGGGCGCGGTGCTGCCCCTGGATGCGAGCGTGCTGCCGGATTGAGCCTCCGCCCCAGGGCGGCGGCCAGGAGCGGCGGCCAGGGGGAGATGCATGGACCTGGCCCCGATCGGCGGCGCGGCCGCCTGGCGTGGCGAGGAGATCAAGGCCCGCGGCTGGTGGCCGCGCCGCCTGACCGGGGCCGAGATCGGCTGCCGGAGCCGGCCCCCACCCGCCGCTGGCGGGGGAGGGAGGGGCCCGCGCGCAGCGCGGGAGGGTGGGGGCGCGAAGCCCACCCCCTACAGCAGCCCGAGGCCCTGCCAGGCAGGCAGCCGCTCGGTCAGCGCCACCGCGACCGCGGCCTCCGTCCAGGCGAGGGTCTCCGCATTGGTTTCCGCCACCAGCATGCCGCGGGCGATCGCCGCGGCATCGGGTGCGGCGCGGCCCTCGGTCGCCGCCTCGTGCAGCGCCAGCAGGGTGGCGAGCTCCACCGGCTTCATCGCCAGCCCCGCGCCGAGCATCGGCACCGCCGCGGCCAGCTCGCCGCCGGCGGCGATGGCATCGGCGCCGAGCTGCTGCAGCAGCACCCGGTTGTAGCGTTGGGCGCGGTCGCGCATCGCCGGCGTTGGCGCATCGCGCCAGACCGGCGCCGCGATGTGGCTGCCGACCAGCATGGTCAGCAGCTCCCCCGCCGTGGTTCTCGCCAGGGCGGGCAGCGCCAGCAGCTCGCCGATGCCGTGGGGCCGCCGCGCCAGCGCCTCCAGGGCGGCGTTGATGACCGGCGCCGGCAACTCGGCCGCGCCGTTCGGCGTGTCCAGCCGCACGCGCCGGTCCTCCGGCAGCCGCCGCAGCGCGAGCGTCGTGCCGAGCACCGCGCCGGCCACCTCGGCCGGGCGGCGGCCGCGCACGAAGACGTCCTGGCGCAGCGTCGGGCAGGTGAAGAGGTCGCGCTGGAATTCGGGGTGCAGCCCAGGCGGCAGGCTGGCCACGGCCTCGCGCTGGGCCGGGTTCAGCAGCAGCTCGGGGAAGTGGAAGGCGAGGAAGGCCGGCCCGACGAAATCCAGCTTCGCCTCGGCCAGGGCGCCGGCCACGTCCTGCGGGAAGGCCGGGCGCCAGTGCTCGGGCAGGAATTCGTGCATGGCATAGCGGATGAAGGCCTCGCGCGCATTCGGCGGCACGTCGATGAGGCGGCGCATGAAGAAGCTGCGCTCCAGCGAGGCCGCCCCGGCCAGGTGCAGGCCGCGGGCGATGTCGAGCGCCTGCGCCATGCGCCGGTCGCGCGGGCCGCCGAGACTGTCCACCAGGTCGCGGAGCAGGCGGCGCAGCGCCAGGTCGCCCGCCCAGCCGGGCAGCGCGTTGTAGGTGACCAGCACCAGCCCGCCCGGCTTCAGGCGGCTGCGGATCACCCGCAGGATGCCCTCGCGCACCGGGTCCGCCACCCAGGTCCAGACGCCATGCAGGGTGACCACGTCGAGCTCGGGCAGCAGCCGCGCCGCCGCCGCCTCGTCGAGGGCGGCGATGTCGGCCTCGTGGAAGCGGGCGTTGTCGAGCCCCGCCTCGGCGGCGATCCCGCGCGCCTCGGCGACATGGGCCGGCATGTAGTCGATGCCGATCGCCGTCCAGCCCGGATTCGCGGCGGCCAGGCTCAGCACGCCCATGCCGCGGCCGCAGCCGAGATCGAGCAGCGTCAGCGCCTCGCGCGGCAGGTCGCACCGCACCCCGGCCAGCGCGCAGGCCATGGCCATCTCGGCCGGCGCCTGGGCGCTGATGTAGGTGGGCAGGTAGGGAAGTTCCGCCGAATAGCCGCCCGCCCACGTCGCCTGCATCGGCCACACCATTCCTTGAGGAGCGGCGAATGCTGGCGGCTGGCCGTCGGCAAGTCCAGCCGGCGCACCGGGCGTTCTCGCAGGCCGGCGTCCGCGTTAGGCTCTCGCCAACCGGGCGCGCCGCAGCCCGGGAGGAGGCGCGAGCATGACCACCACGGGACCGACCCGCCGCACCGTGCTCGGCGGCCTTGCCGCGCTGCCGGTGGTGGCCCGGGCGCAGGAGGCGCCCTTCCCGAACCGCCCGATCCGGCTGATCTATCCCTTCGCCACCGGCGCCGGCGACGTCGTCGCCCGCGCCATCGCCGAGCGGCTGCGCGAGACGCTGGGCCAGCCGATGGTGGTGGACAACCGCCCCGGCGCCAACACCATGATCGGCGCCGAGGCCGCGGCGCGGGCGCCGAAGGACGGCTACACGCTGGGCTGGGTCGCCACATCGACGCTGGCGCTCAACCCGCATTTCTATCCGAACATCCCCTACCGGCTGGAGGATTTCGCCCCGCTCTGCCTGGTCTATCGCGCGCCCTTGGCGCTTGCGGTGACCGCCGGGCTGCCGATCCGCACGCTGGCGGAGGCGGTGGCGCACATGAAGGCCAACCCGGGCCTCGGCTTCGGCACGGTGGGCAACGGCTCCTCGCCGCACCTGATGATGGAGCTGTTCGGGGCCAGCGCCGGCGTCGCGGCGGTGAACGTCGCCTATCGCGGCGAGCAGCCGATCCTCGGCGACCTGTTCACCGGCCGCATTCCCTTCTTCGCCGGCTCCGTCGCCACCGTGCTGCCGCATGCCGATGGCGGCCG
The DNA here is from genome assembly GCA_019750465.1 of Acetobacteraceae bacterium. Lineage (GTDB taxonomy): Bacteria > Pseudomonadota > Alphaproteobacteria > Acetobacterales > Acetobacteraceae > JAIEOP01. The sequence goes on from JAIEOP010000308.1 coordinate 7,313, forward strand.
GCTGCGCATCCTGGCGGTCTCCGCGCCGGAGCGCATCGCGCCGCTGCCCGCGGTGCCGAGCTTCCGCGAGGCGGGCCATCCGGACGCGACGTATGAATACTGGCACGGCATCGTCGCGCCCGCCGGGACGCCGGAGCCAGTCCTCGCGCGGCTGGCCGACGCCATCGCCGAGGCGGTGCGCAGCGAGTTCGTGCGGGCCCGCGCCTCGCCGGACTGGACACTGGATCCGCGGCAGCGCGACGCCTTCACCGCACTGATCCGCGCCGATGCGGAACGCCTGGGGCGGGTGATCCGGGAGCGCGGGATCAGCGCGTAGCGACGCCCTGGCGGGAAGGCCGCGGCAGGACCATCTCCCCCGCATGCTCGCGCACGAAGCAGCCATCCGCCTCGGCGTCTTCCTGGCCGTCCTGCTGGCGCTGATCGCGCTGGAGCGGGTGCGGCCCTGGCGCGCCGTGCGGCCGCTGGGGATGCGGCGCTGGCCGCACAACCTGGGCCTGGCGGTGCTGGGCTCGCTGCTGGTGCGCGCGGCGGTGCCGGCGGCGGCGGTGGGCGCCGCGCTCTGGGCGGAGGGCAGGGGCATCGGGCTGTTCCCCGCGCTCGGCGCACCGGGTTGGGTGGCGATCCCGCTCTCCATCCTGCTGCTCGACCTGCTGATCTACTGGCAGCACCGGATCACCCATATGGTCCCCGTGCTGTGGCGGCTGCACCGCGTGCACCACGCCGACCCGGAGATCGACGCGACCACGGGCCTGCGCTTCCATCCGGTGGAGATCCTGCTCTCCATGGCCCTCAAGATGGCGGCGGTGGTGGCTCTGGGCGCGCCTGCCGTGGCGGTGCTGGCCTTCGAGGTCCTGCTGAACGCCACGGCGATGTTCAACCACGCCGCCATCCGACTGCCGCCGCGCATCGAGCCCCTGGTGCGCGCCGTGCTGGTGACGCCCGAGATGCACCGCACCCACCACAGCGAAATCCGGGCCGAGACCGACAGCTGCTATGGCTTCTGCCTGTCCTGGTGGGACCGGATCTTCGGCAGCTACGTCGCCGCGCCGGCGGCGGGGGAGGCGGTGGTGATCGGCGTCGCGGGCTGGCGCGATCCGGCGCAGCAGCGGCTGGACCGGCTGCTGGTGCAGCCGCTGCGGGGCAACGCGCGCGAGCCGCCGCCTCAGCGGTACAGCGCCCGCACCTCCTCCCCGTAGTGCTCCAGCACCGCCCGCCGCTTCACCTTCATGGTCGGCGTCAGCAGTCCGTTCTCCACCGAGAAGGGCTGCTCCACCACGCCCCAGCGGCGGATGCGCTCGATCGAGGAGAGCCGTGCGTTGACCCGCGCCACCGCGGCGGCCAGCTTCTGCTCCTCGCCCTCGGCGGGGACCAGCAGGGCGACGATGCCGGCCTGGCCCTCGCCGGCGGCGACGGCCTGGGCCACCTCGGGCTCGGCCATCAGCAGCCCCTCGATCTTGGCCGGGCTGACCATGTCGCCGCCGAGGGTCTTGATGAAGTCGCGCTTGCGGTCGGTGATGATGATGCGCCCGTCCTCGATGCGGCCGACATCGCCGGTGTGCAGCCAGATCGCGCTGCCCGCGGGATCATCGCCGGGCACGCGCAGCGCCTCCGCGGTGGCCTCGGCGTTGTTCCAGTAGCCGTCCATCACCAGCGCGCCGCGGATCAGCAATTCGCCATCCGTGGCGATGCGCGCCTCGACGCCCGGCAGCGGCTCGCCCACCGTGTGCCGGCGGTTGTTCCAGGGCAGGTTCACGCTGATCACCGGCCCGGCCTCGCTCTGCCCGTAGCCCTGGATCAGGGGCACGCCGAGCGCGAGGAAGAAGCCCGAAAGGTCGGGGTCCAGCCGCGCGCCGCCCGAGACCAGCGCCACGAGCTTGCCGCCGAAGCGCGCCCGCACCTTCCCCCGCACCAGCCGGTCCAGCACCGCGTCCTGCACCCGCTCCAGCAGCCCGAGCGGCGGGCCATCGAGCCTGCGCAGCCCGAGCGCCAGCGCGCGCTCGAACAATGCGCGCCTGAGGCCGCCATCCTTCTCCACCTGCGCCTGGATGCGCGCGCGCAGCACCTCGAACAGCCGCGGCACGGCGGTGACGATGGCGGGCGCGAATTCCCCGAACTCGGCCGAGAGCCGCTCGGCGCCGCGGGAATAGACCACCTCCATGCCCAGGCTGGGCAGCAGGAAGCAGCCGACCGTGTGCTCGTAGCTGTGCGACAGGGGCAGGAAGGACAGGTAGCGCGTGCCGTCGAGGTCGAGCTTCGAGAGCAGCGCCTGGGCCAGCCCGTCGCGGTTCGCCAGCATGGCGCGGTGCGGCAGCATCACGCCCTTCGGGCTGCCGCCGGTGCCGGAGGTATAGATCAGGCAGGCCAGCCGACCCTCGGGGATCCCCTCCACCTCGGCCAGCAGCAGCGGCAGGTCGCCAGGGGCGGCTTCCAGGTCGGGCCAGGCGACGAGGCGGGTGCCGGGCTGCACCACCGCCGGCGCGCCCTCCATGACCATGAGCAGGTCGAGGCCATGCGCCCGGACCGCGCCCTCCATCACCCGCGCCGCCAGCGCGGGCGTGGAGGCGATGGCCGCACGGGCGCCTGAGTCACGCAGGATGTGGGCGTGGTCCGCCGGCGTGTTGGTGGTGTAGGTCGGCACCGTGACGGCGCCGATCGCCATCAGGGCGCAGTCGGCGATGTTCCATTCGGGCCGGCTCTCGCTCACCAGCAGCACGCGGTCGCCGGGCGCGACGCCCATGGCACGCAGCCCGGAAGCGGCATTGGCGACGCGCAGCGCGAATTCGCCCCATGCGAGGCTGCGCCAGGCGCCGTCGCGCCAGAAGCGCAGCATCGTGCTTCGCGGCCGTTGGCGCGCGATGTCGAGCAGCATCGCCGGCAGGCTGGGCCATGGCGTGCCGGCGGCGATGCGGGGTGCCGGCGTGGTCATCGCCGGGGTCGCCGGGCCTTGGATCCGGCAGGTTGGCGCCGGGGCGCCCACGGTGTCACGCAAGCTCCGCGATCGGCGCGCGCCGTGACACGAGGCCCATGATCCGCGCGCGGCATGCCGCAATGCCGATATCCCGCGCGCGGCATGCCGCAATGCCGATATCCCGCGCGCGGCATGCCG